>NZ_JADYXI010000012.1:0-159813 GCF_015864375.1 Pseudoalteromonas sp. SWYJZ19 | reverse complement strand
CGTTGTCGATTGATGCGAAATCTTTAGCAACACCGCCGTATACTTTTGCAAGTACGTTAGTGATTGCTGCAGTTAGTGTAGTTTTACCGTGGTCAACGTGGCCGATTGTACCAACGTTTACATGCGGTTTTACGCGTTCAAACTTTTCTTTTGCCATCTTAAAAAATTCCTAATAAAGAAATTAAAGCCTGACTCACTATTGAGCCAGACAAGCTAAAATTATATAACAGCGCGAGCTGAAATTATTGTATCTGCAACGTTTTTCGAGGCTTCAGCGTACTTCACAAACTCCATAGAGTATGAGGCACGGCCCTGTGTTGCAGATCGTAAAGCAGTCGCATAACCAAACATTTCAGAAAGAGGAACTTGCGCATTAATTTGCTTAAGTCCACCTAATGCATCTTCCATGCCTTCGATTATGCCGCGGCGACGATTTAAGTCGCCAACTACATCACCCATATTTGAATCAGGAGTGAGTACTTCAACCTTCATTACTGGCTCTAAAAGTACAGGGTCAGCTTTACGCGCCCCATCTCTCATTGCCAGTGAACCTGCTATTTTAAATGCCATTTCATTCGAATCTACATCATGGAATGAACCATCATATAAAGTCGCTTTAACGCCAAGTAATGGGTAGCCTGCCAGTACACCTTGAGACATTTGCTCTTGGATACCTTTGTCTACCGCAGGAACGAACTCTTTAGGAACAGACCCACCTACGGTTTCGTTAACGAACTCGTAAATTGGTGACTCATCATCCGTAATGTCCATCGGTTCAAGTTTAAGCCAAACGTGACCATATTGACCACGACCACCTGACTGACGTATAAACTTCCCTTCAACCTTAACAGTTGAACGAATAGCTTCTCGGTATGAGACCTGCGGCTTACCAACGTTACATTCAACACTGAATTCACGTTTCATACGGTCGACGATGATATCTAGGTGAAGCTCACCCATGCCAGAGATTATAACCTGGCCTGATTCTTCGTCAGTTTGTACGCGAAAAGAAGGGTCTTCAGCAGCTAGTTTACCTAGCGCGATACCCATCTTATCTTGGTCAGCTATAGTGCGAGGCTCAACCGCAATAGAGATTACTGGTTCAGGGAATTCCATACGCTCAAGCGTAATAATAGAATTCGGATCACACAGTGTTTCACCTGTTGTTACGTCTTTAAGACCAATAGCTGCCGCGATGTCGCCTGCGAAAACTTCTTTGATCTCTTCACGAGAGTTTGAATGCATCTGTACGATACGGCCAAGTCGCTCACGCTTACTTTTTACTGGATTATATACCGTGTCACCCTGTTTAACAGTACCAGAGTAAACACGGAAAAAGGTCAAGGTCCCAACGAACGGGTCTGTAGCAATCTTAAATGCGAGTGCAGCAAACGGCGCTTTATCATTAGCAGGACGTTCTTCCTCAGTACCATTTTCTAAGATACCTTGGATTTGTTTCACTTGCTCTGGCGACGGCATATACTCAACAACGCCATCAAGCACAGCTTGAACGCCTTTGTTTTTAAATGCGCTACCACAAGTAACTGGAACAATCTCATTAGCTAATGTTCGTTGGCGTAAAGCATTTTTAATTTCTGCTTCACTTAACTCTTCACCTTCTAAGTATTTATCCATTAGTTCTTCTGTTGCTTCAGCAGCGCTTTCAACTAAATGAGAGCGCCATTCTTCAGCTAATTCCAGAAGTTCTGCCGGTATTGCCTCATATGAAAAAGTCATACCCTGGTCCGCTTCGTTCCAGTTAATCATTTTCATTTTTATGAGGTCAATAACACCTTTAAAGTCGTCCTCAGCGCCTACAGGCAACTGAATTGGAACAGGCGTTGCTCCAAGACGAGATTTCACCTGGCTAACCACTGCTAAGAAGTCAGCGCCCGTGCGATCCATTTTATTTACGAAGATCATTCTCGGAACTTCGTATTTGTTCGCTTGACGCCAAACTGTCTCAGTTTGCGGCTGTACACCAGATGAAGCACAAAGAACAACTACCGCACCATCGAGTACACGTAAAGAACGCTCTACTTCGATAGTGAAATCTACGTGTCCTGGAGTATCAATAATATTGATACGATGGGCGTCAAATTGAGCGTCCATCCCTTTCCAAAAACACGTTGTTGCAGCAGAAGTGATTGTGATACCACGCTCTTGTTCCTGCTCCATCCAATCCATAGTTGCAGCGCCATCATGTACTTCACCGATCTTATGAGAAAGACCTGTGTAGAACAGAACACGTTCTGTTGTGGTGGTTTTGCCTGCATCTACGTGAGCAACAATACCTATATTACGATAGCGCTCAAGTGGAGTTGTACGTGCCATATGATCCTCTTAAAGGTTAAAGACAGATTACCAACGGTAATGAGCGAATGCTTTATTCGCTTCAGCCATACGGTGAACGTCTTCACGTTTCTTAACCGCAGTGCCTTTGTTGTCAGCAGCGTCAACGATTTCTTGAGCTAAACGTAAGCCCATAGATTTTTCGCCACGCTTACGTGCAGCGTCTACTAACCAACGCATACCTAATGCGTTACGACGAACTGGACGTACTTCAACTGGTACTTGATAAGTTGAACCACCAACACGGCGAGATTTAACTTCTACCTGTGGGCGGATGTTATCAAGTGCAGTTTCAAAGATTTCTAGGTGCGACTTGCCTGATTTCTCAGCAGCCACGTCTAGCGCACCATAAACAATTTTTTCAGCAGTAGATTTCTTGCCGTCTAACATTACGATGTTAACGAATTTAGCAAGAAGTTCCGATCCGAACTTAGGATCTGGAAGAATTTTACGTTGACCGATTACGCGTCTTCTAGGCATTTTGTATCTCCGGTTTATTCAGGTTTGCTCTTTCGAGTCAATCACCCAAAACAATAATTATATATATTTAGTGCTTGGCCTTACTAACGGAATACAATTAGCCTTTAGGGCGTTTTGTACCGTATTTAGAACGAGCTTGACGACGATCGCTAACGCCTGCACAGTCAAGTGCACCACGAACAGTGTGAAAACGCACACCTGGTAAATCTTTAACACGACCACCACGGATTAGGATTACACTATGCTCTTGAAGGTTATGACCTTCACCGCCAATGTATGAAGTTACTTCGAAACCGTTAGTTAAACGTACACGTGCTACTTTACGTAACGCCGAGTTAGGTTTCTTAGGTGTAGTTGTATATACGCGAGTACATACACCGCGCTTTTGCGGACACGCTTTTAGTGCAGCTGAGTTACTTTTCGTAACCTTGCTACGGCGTGGCTTACGCACTAGCTGGTTAATAGTTGCCATTTAAATAGCTCCTGAAATTAAAATTACTACTGAAAAAAATAAAAAATCCGCCCTTTATTTACGAGCCTGCATTGAGCACACAAGTAAATGGGTGGCGGAATTTTAATGAGCAAAGTTTAACCTGTCAACCTAAACTAACCGTAAGACAGCATATAACTGCCTCACGATCACTTAATCCATTGATTAAGAACAGTTTATTGATTTCCAGACAAATCAGCATTTAGAGCGTCTGTAAGTGCTTGAGTTGCCTCTTCTGCACTTACTGTTTGCTCTTCTACTACTACTTTGCTTTGTTTACGGCGAGCCATACGTTCTTGATGATACGCAAAACCGGTACCGGCTGGGATCAAACGACCCACAATTACGTTTTCTTTAAGACCGCGAAGCTCATCGCTCTTACCATTCACTGCCGCATCTGTAAGAACACGTGTTGTCTCTTGGAAAGACGCTGCAGAGATGAAAGATTCTGTTGCTAGTGATGCTTTTGTGATACCCATTAACTGGATTTCATACTTAGCTGGTATCTTACCTTGTTTTTCAAGGTCACGGTTTGCGATATTAACGCGCGCCACTTCGATTTGTTCACCGGCTAAGAAGTCAGTATCACCGCTGTGTATGATGGTACATTTACGAATCATCTGACGGATAATTGTTTCAATGTGCTTGTCATTGATCTTAACGCCTTGCAAACGGTAAACCTCTTGCACTTCGTTAACGATGTAGTTAGCAACATGAGTCACACCACGTAGGCGTAAGATGTCATGCGGTGATTCAGGACCATCGGCGATAACTTCACCTTTAGACACTTGCTCACCTTCAAACACGTTAAGTTGACGCCACTTAGGAATCATTTCTTCGTAATGATCACCTTCAGCTGGAGTAATAACTAAACGCTTCTTACCTTTAGTCTCTTTACCGAAGCTAATAGTACCTGTGATCTCAGCTAATATAGCTGGTTCTTTTGGCTTACGAGCTTCAAATAAGTCGGCTACGCGTGGTAGACCACCCGTGATATCACGAGTTTTCGAACCTTCTTGCGGAATACGTGCTAACACGTCACCTGGGTTTGCTGTAACGCCGTCAATAACTTCAATCGTCGTGAATGAAGGAAGACGTGTTTCTTGCAGACCGCGCTCTTCACTTTCGATGATAAGCTTTGGTTCTTTCGTATTTACTTTAGCAAGATCTTTTACAACTACACGGGTTAAACCAGTTAGTTCATCAGTCTGTGCTTCAGTATTTGAATCATCGATATCGCTGAACGATACTTTTGACTTATGCTCAAGAACGATTGGGTGACTATGCGGGTCCCAAGTAGCAACGATGTCGTTACCTTGAACTTCCGTATTGTCTTGCACTGTTAATACCGCACCGTAAGGTACTTTATAGCGCTCTTTCTCACGACCATGACTATCAATGATAGTAATTTCCGTAGAACGAGAAGTAATAACAATCTTACCGTCTGTGTTAAGTACGTACTTAGAGTTATGAAGTTTTAATGTACCGTTAGTTTTAACTTGTACATTATTTTCTGCAGATGCTCTAGATGCCGCACCACCGATGTGGAAGGTACGCATTGTTAACTGTGTACCTGGCTCACCGATTGACTGTGCCGCGATAACACCCACTGATTCACCAGCGTTGATGATATGACCACGTGCTAGGTCACGACCGTAACAGTTAGCACAAACACCAAAGTCATTATCACACGTGATAACAGAACGTACACGAACTTCATCTACTGAGTGCTCTTCTAAAAGGTCACACAGTTTTTCGTCTAGCATGATATTACGTTCAACAAGTACTGTATTAGTACCTGGAATTACAATATCTTCAGCAACAACACGACCTAGAACACGTTCACGAAGTGGTTCTACAACATCACCACCTTCAATAAGCGGTTTCATTGTTAAGCCATCTTCTGTACCACAGTCATCTTCATTGATTACCAAATCTTGTGCAACGTCTACTAGACGACGCGTTAGGTAACCCGAGTTTGCTGTTTTAAGTGCTGTATCGGCAAGACCTTTACGCGCACCATGCGTTGAGATGAAGTACTGAAGTACGTTTAGACCTTCACGGAAGTTAGCTGTGATTGGCGTCTCGATGATTGAACCATCTGGACGTGCCATTAGACCACGCATACCCGCCAACTGACGAATCTGTGCAGCACTACCACGAGCACCTGAGTCGGCCATCATAAACACTGAGTTAAATGACGGTTGCTCTACTTCTTCACCTTGTGCATTGATAACTGTGTCTTTCGACAAGTTAGACATCATCTCACGTGATAAGTTTTCGTTTACACGTGACCAGATATCGATAACTTTGTTGTACTTTTCACCAGCCGTTACAAGACCTGATTGGAATTGTTGGTTGATTTCAGTAACTTCAGCTTCAGCTGATTCAATTATCTGTGCTTTAACCGGTGGGATAACTAAGTCATCAATACCGATAGAAACACCTGACTTCATTGCATAATGGAAACCGGTGTACATAACTTGGTCAGCAAAGATAACTGTATCTTTAAGACCTAAACGACGGTAACACTCATTCAATAAGCCAGAAATCTGCTTTTTACCTAGCGGCTGGTTGATTGACGCAAACGGCATGCCTTTAGGTAAAATTAGAGACAGAATTGCACGACCAACAGTTGTATCGATAACAGTGATAGTGTCTTCTACTACGCCGTCTTCGTTTTTAACTGATTGACTAATACGTACTTTCACGATTGCGTGAAGGTCTGCATTGCCACTGCGGTATGCTTTTTCTGCTTCTTTTGGATCTTTAAATATCGCGCCTTCGCCTTTAGCGTTAATGCGGTCACGAGTCATGTAATAAAGACCCAATACAACATCCTGTGAAGGAACGATGATTGGCTCACCATTCGCAGGAGATAGAATGTTGTTTGTTGACATCATCAATGCACGAGCTTCAAGCTGCGCTTCGATTGTTAACGGTACGTGTACCGCCATTTGGTCACCATCGAAATCGGCGTTGTACGCCGCACATACTAATGGATGCAAATGAATTGCTTTACCTTCGATAAGCACAGGCTCAAACGCTTGGATACCCAAACGGTGAAGTGTTGGTGCACGGTTAAGTAATACTGGATGTTCACGAATTACTTCGTCAAGTACATCCCATACTTCCGGAACTTCACGTTCAACCATCTTCTTAGCAGCTTTGATTGTCGTAGCCATGCCGCGACGTTCTAGTTTGCCATAGATGAATGGTTTGAATAGCTCTAGTGCCATCTTCTTAGGAAGACCACATTGGTGAAGCTTAAGTGTAGGACCAACTGTGATTACAGAACGGCCTGAATAATCTACACGCTTACCAAGTAGATTCTGACGGAAGCGACCTTGCTTACCCTTGATCATATCAGCAAGAGATTTAAGAGGACGTTTGTTAGAACCTGTAATTGCACGACCACGACGACCGTTATCAAGTAGCGCATCTACCGCTTCTTGTAACATACGTTTTTCGTTGCGTACAATAATGTCTGGTGCTGCTAAATCTAGTAGACGTTTAAGACGGTTATTACGGTTAATAACACGACGGTAAAGGTCATTTAGATCAGATGTCGCAAAACGACCACCGTCTAATGGTACTAATGGGCGTAGATCAGGTGGCAATACTGGAAGTACTGTCATGATCATCCACTCAGGGTTATTACCTGATTGGTGGAACGATTCCATTAACTTAAGACGTTTAGTGATTTTTTTACGCTTAGTTTCAGAGTTAATTGTTGGTAACTCTTCACGCATCTCAGCAATTAATTGAGCAAGATCAAGTTCACGAAGCAAGTCTAAAACTGCTTCAGCACCCATCTTAGCTTCAAATTCATCACCATGCTCTTCTAGTGAATCTAAGTATTCTTCTTCACCTAATAGCTGACCACGCTCAAGCGTTGTCATACCAGGCTCAGTTACTACGAATGATTCGAAGTAAAGAACACGTTCAATATCACGAAGCGTCATATCTAGCATTAAGCCAATACGTGACGGTAATGATTTTAAAAACCATATATGTGCAACTGGGCTCGCAAGGTCGATATGACCCATACGATCGCGTCGCACTTTAGTGAGTGTTACTTCAACGCCACACTTTTCACAGATCACACCACGGTGTTTAAGGCGTTTATATTTACCACATAAACACTCATAATCTTTCACTGGGCCGAAAATACGGGCACAGAATAAGCCATCGCGCTCAGGCTTGAAAGTACGGTAGTTAATAGTCTCAGGTTTCTTTACTTCACCGAATGACCATGAACGAACCATGTCTGGTGAAGCAAGACCAATGCGAATTGCATCGAATTCTTCGGTCTTATTTTGTTGCTTCAGAAACTTAAGTAAGTCTTTCACCTTAGCTCTCCTGTCGGAGTTAATCTTGAGGACGGATAATTTCGTCCCTACATTCTATTCAGCCGTAACAGATGCTGCAGCGTTAACTGCAGCATCTAATTGGCTTAATTTTCTTCCAACTCGATGTTGATACCCAGTGAGCGGATTTCTTTCAACAATACGTTGAACGATTCTGGCATACCTGGTTCCATTTTATGGTTACCATCAACGATGTTTTTATACATCTTAGTACGACCGTTCACGTCATCCGATTTCACTGTTAGCATTTCTTGTAGAGTGTAAGCAGCACCGTAAGCTTCAAGTGCCCATACTTCCATCTCACCAAAACGCTGGCCACCGAACTGGGCTTTACCACCCAGCGGCTGCTGAGTAACAAGGCTGTAAGAACCAGTAGAACGTGCATGCATTTTATCATCAACTAAGTGATTCAATTTAAGCATGTACATGTAACCAACAGTTACTTGACGTTCAAACTGATCGCCAGTACGGCCATCATAAAGTGTAACCTGACCACTACGAGGATAGCCCGCAAGCTCAAGCATGTCTTTGATTTCGCTTTCTTTCGCGCCATCAAATGCAGGAGTAGCTATTGGTAAACCACCTTTTAAGTTTTCAGCTAGACGACGAATTTCGTCATCAGTGAAGCTAGCAATATCTACAACTTGGCGAGATTCGCCAATTTCGTATGCTTGCTTGATGAAGTCACGTAGCTCATGAAGCTCACGTTGTTCTTTCATCATCTCTTCAATACGTTCACCGATACCACGTGCAGCAAGACCCATATGTGTTTCAAGGATCTGACCGATGTTCATACGTGATGGTACACCTAGTGGATTCAATACGATATCTACCGTACGACCTTTGTCATCGTAAGGCATATCTTCTACTGGTACGATAGTCGAGATAACACCTTTGTTACCATGACGACCCGCCATTTTATCACCCGGTTGGATACGACGTTTAACAGCTAGGTATACTTTAACAATCTTAAGTACGCCTGGTGCTAAGTCATCACCTTGGGTAATTTTACGACGTTTGTTTTCAAACTTCTTATCGTATTCAGCTTTAAGCTCATCGTATTGTGCAGCTAGTTGCTCAAGCTCAGCTTGCTTGTCTTCTTCAGCAAGACTTTGCGTAAGTACTTTTTCAGCATTTAGAGATGCAAGTTTATCTTCATCAAAACCAGCAGCTATAAGTAGCTTACGTGCACGGTCTAAAACGCCTGCTTCTAAAATACGGAACTCTTCGTTGAAGTCTTTCTTCGCTTCGCGAAGCTGCATGTCTTCAACTTCTAACGCGCGTTTATCTTTTTCAACACCATCACGGGTGAAAACTTGCACGTCAATTACAGTACCAGTTACAGAATTTGGTACACGTAAAGAGCTGTCTTTAACGTCAGACGCTTTTTCGCCGAAGATAGCACGCAGTAGCTTCTCTTCAGGTGTAAGCTGTGTTTCGCCTTTAGGAGTCACTTTACCTACTAGGATATCGCCGCCTTTAACTTCAGCACCAATATATACAACGCCTGATTCATCAAGCTTGCCTAGTGCAGATTCACCCACGTTCGGGATATCTGCTGTGATCTCTTCTGGACCTAATTTAGTATCACGGGCAACACACTGTAGCTCTTGAATATGGATAGTCGTTAGACGATCTTCTTCAACTACGCGCTCAGATAACAAGATTGAATCTTCGAAGTTATAACCGTTCCATGGCATGAATGCCACGCGAAGGTTTTGACCAAGGGCTAAATCACCTAAGTCAGTCGAAGGACCATCTGCTAACACGTCACCACGAGTAACCGGTTCGCCAACCATACAAGTTGGTTTTTGGTTAATACATGTATTTTGGTTTGAACGTGTGTATTTGGTTAAGTTGTAGATGTCGATGCCCGCTTCACCAGGGATGCGTTCTTCTTCATGTACATTTACAACGATGCGACTTGCGTCAGCATACATTACTTCACCACCACGTTTAGCAACGATAGTTACACCAGAGTCTTTCGCTAGTGTTAACTCAATACCAGTACCTACTAACGGCTTATCCGCTTTCAATGTTGGTACTGCTTGACGTTGCATGTTTGAACCCATCAATGCACGGTTAGCATCATCGTGTTCTAGGAACGGGATAAGTGCTGCCGCTACAGAGATCACCTGTTGTGGTGATACATCCATATACTGCTGGTCCATGCGACCCATAAAGGTAGATTCACCTTTGTGACGACATGGGATAAGTTCATCAACAAACTCATTGGTTTCAGTTAAGTTTGAATTCGCCTGTGCTATAACAAACTGACCTTCTTCAATGGCTGATAAATAATCAACTTCATCAGTTACAACACCATCTACCACTTTGCGGTAAGGTGTTTCTAAGAAACCGTAGTCATTTGTACGTGCGTACGTAGACAATGAGTTAATTAGACCGATGTTTGGACCCTCAGGAGTCTCGATTGGACATACGCGACCATAGTGAGTTACGTGAACGTCACGTACTTCAAAGCCTGCACGTTCACGAGTTAGACCGCCCGGACCTAATGCAGAGATACGACGTTTATGCGTAACTTCTGATAGTGGGTTATTTTGGTCCATAAACTGTGATAACTGAGACGAGCCGAAGAACTCTTTAACCGCTGCCGAAATAGGCTTAGCGTTAATAAGATCTTGTGGCATTATCGCGTCAAGGTCACCTAAGCTTAAACGCTCACGTACAGCACGTTCAACACGTACTAGACCAACACGGAATTGGTTCTCAGCCATTTCGCCAACACTACGTATACGACGGTTGCCTAAGTGATCGATATCATCAACATCGCCTTGACCGTTACGAATAGCAATTAATACTTTCATAACAGACACGATGTCTTCTTTGCTTAATGTACCAGGGCCTGTGTCTGTATCGTAACCAACACGGCTATTAAACTTCATACGACCTACAGTAGATAAGTCATAACGTTCTTCAGAGAAGAACAAGTTCTGGAATAAGGCTTCAGCCGCGTCTTTCGTCGGTGGCTCGCCTGGGCGCATCATGCGGTAAATTTCTACTAGTGCTTCTAAACGGCTGCTTGCAGAGTCAATGTTCAAAGTATTTGACATGTAAGCACCGCTGTCCACTTCATTGATATATAACGTATCAATTTTAGTGTAACCGGCTTTAACCAATTCAGCCATTAGCTCTAGAGTTAGCTCGTCATTTGCATTTGCAATAACTTCACCAGTTGACTCATCAACATAGTTTTTAGCTACAATACGGCCAATGATGTACTCATGTGGTACTTCTAATTGCTTAATGCCTTTCTTCTCGATGCTCTTGATGTGGCGAGCCGTAACACGACGACCGCTTTCAACAAATACTTCACCGTCTTCGCTCTTGATATCAAAAGCGGCAGTTTCACCACGTAAACGCGAAGGTACAAGTTCCATAAGAACTTTACCGTTCGTTACTTCAAACGTAGTGTTATCGAAGAACATATCTAGGATTTGTTCGCTAGAATAATCTAGTGCACGTAGGATGATAGACGCCGGTAATTTACGACGGCGGTCAATACGTACATATAAGTTATCTTTTGCATCAAATTCGAAGTCTAACCATGAACCACGGTAAGGTATAACGCGTGCGTTATATAATACTTTACCCGATGAATGGGTTTTACCGCGGTCGTTATCAAAGAATACACCAGGGCTACGGTGTAGCTGAGAAACGATAACACGCTCTGTACCATTGATTACAAAAGTACCGGTATCTGTCATGAGCGGAATTTCGCCCATGTAAACTTCTTGCTCTTTAATGTCTTTAACTGTGCCTGGTGCTTCTTTGTCCATAACAACAAGACGCAGTTTCACGCGAAGTGGAGCAGAATAAGTCACACCGCGAATTTGACATTCTTTTACATCGAAAACTGGCTCACCAATACGGTAACTTACGTATTGAAGCTCAGAATTTCCCGAGTAGCTTTTAATAGGGAACACAGAACGGAAGGCAGCTTCCAAACCATGATCGCCATCAGCGTCCGGCACTAAGAATTTTTTAAACGATTCTAACTGTGTAGACAGTAAAAAAGGTATATCCAAAACTTGTGGACGTTTACCAAAATCCTTACGGATACGTTTCTTTTCAGAATAAGAGTAAGCCATGGGGTTCCTCAGCTTGCTGATCTTTGACCCGACCTGTTCTTGTAAGAACAGACTTAACTGGCAGCTATGCCAAGATTTTACAACATTTAACTGTTGTTCTAATTAGATCCCACTTTAACACTAGCAAACTATAAAGCGTTGAAAGTAAAGAAAAAATCAGATTTTATTTGAACTAAAAGAGTGCATCACTCTATAGCGCAAAAAGGCCGGTGATTAAATAATCACCAGCCCTTGCCTGATTTCTCAGGCAGCGAACTTAGCAAAAGCTAAATTACTTAACCTCAACTTCAGCACCAGCTTCAGTAAGATCTTTTGCAAGTGCTTCAGCTTCTTCTTTAGATACACCTTCTTTAACAGGTGTAGGAGCAGCTTCAACAAGAGCTTTCGCTTCTTTAAGGCCAAGGCCAGTTGCGCTACGAACAGCTTTGATTGCAGAAACCTTGTTAGCGCCAGCGCCAGTAAGGATTACGTCAAATTCTGTTTTCTCTTCAGCAGCTTCAGCAGCTGGACCAGCTACCATTGCAGCTGCAGCAGTTACGCCGAATTTTTCTTCCATTGCTTCGATAAGAGCAACAACGTCCATTACTGACATTTCAGCAATTGCGTCAAGGATTTGGTCTTTAGATACAGACATTACAAATTTCCTAATAATTAACGGACATTACGTCCAAATAAATTTTACACCGAAAGTGATTAAACAGCTTAAAATTAAGCAGCTTGCTCTTCTTTCTGTACACGTACTGCTTCAATTGTTTTACACAATTTGCCAGCAGACGCTTCTTTCATAGCACTCATTAAGCGTGCAACAGCTTCATCGTATGTAGGTAATGTAGCAAGCATTGCTGCATCAACAACATTTCCTTCAAAAGCGGCCGTTTTAAGCTCGAATTTCTCATTCTTTTTCGCGAAATCTGAAAAGATACGCGCAGCAGCACCTGGGTGCTCTGATGAGAAAGCGATTAAGCTTGGACCAACAAATGAATCAGAAAGACACTCAAAATCTGTTCCTTCAAGAGCACGTTTTGCTAAAGTGTTACGGACAACTTTCATCCAAACACCATTTGCACGAGCTTCTTTACGAAGGGCAGTGATTGCGCCAACTGTTACACCACGAGAATCTGCAACAACTGCAGATAGAGCACCATTGGCTGCTTCGTTGACTTCAGCAACTATTGCTTTTTTGCCTTGAAGATTTAAAGCCATGGGTGTTACTCCTGGTTTAATGGGGATACCGATTATCGGATTCCCCTGTTCTACTCTTCCCTACCAAACAAGGTAGAGATGCTTTTTACGGCGAGAGCCAGAAGGATTAGGAAAAATCTATCTGGGGTCTACACCGTCTACGTAGGTGAATATTAAGGCCGAAGCCACCTACGGTCTTGGACGGAAGCCCAATTTATCGTTAACCCCGAAGGCTTAACGAAATTATGGACTTCAACCCGAATTCTTTACTTTGCTAATTAATAAATTAATCAACAAAATGGCGCGAAATTATAGTACAAATTTCACGCCATGTAAACACTAATTAAGCTACAGTTGTGCTTAAAGTGCCTTGGTCAACAGAAACACCTGCGCCCATTGTTGTAGAGATAGTTACTTTCTTCAAGTAAATACCTTTAGCTTGAGAAGGTTTAGCCTTCTTAAGCGCAACAATTAGAGACTCAAGGTTTTGTTGTAATTGCTCTGCAGTGAAATCAACCTTACCAATAGTAGTATGGATGATGCCATTTTTGTCATTACGGTAACGTACTTGACCTGCTTTAGCATTTTTAACTGCTTCTGCAACGTTAGGCGTTACAGTACCAGTTTTAGGGTTTGGCATTAGACCACGTGGGCCTAAGATTTGACCTAGTTGACCAACAACACGCATAGCGTCTGGTGATGCAACAACAACGTCAAAGTTCATCTCGCCTTTTTTAACTAGTTCAGCAAGATCTTCCATGCCTACTAATTCAGCACCGGCTTCTTTTGCAGCTTCTGCATTAGCGCCTTGTGTGAATACAGCAACACGAACGTCACGACCAGTACCGTTAGGTAGTACAGTAGCACCACGAACGTTTTGATCAGATTTACGAGCATCGATACCAAGGTTAACGGCAACGTCAACACTTTCTACGAATTTAGCTGTCGCTAACTCTTTTAAAAGAGCAACTGCTTCATTGATTTCGTAATCTTTTGTTACTTCCACTTTTTCGCGGATAGTACGCATACGTTTAGTTAATTTAGCCATTTCTTAGTCCTCTACGTTCAAGCCCATCGCACGCGCAGAACCTGCGATAGTGCGAACCGCTGCGTCCATATCGGCAGCTGTAAGGTCAGTTCGTTTTGTCTCAACAATTTCTTCAAGTTGAGCACGAGTTACTGTGCCTACTTTATCAGTGTTAGGACGGCCTGAGCCTGACTTGATACCAGCAGCTTTCTTAAGTAAGTAAGCAGCAGGTGGCGTTTTCATGTCGAACGTAAATGAACGGTCACCGTAAACAGAGATCACTACAGGAACTGGAGCGCCTTTTTCGATAGACTCTGTACGTGCGTTAAACGCTTTACAGAATTCCATGATGTTTACACCGTGTTGACCTAGTGCAGGACCTACTGGAGGACTAGGATTAGCCATACCAGCGGCAACTTGTAGCTTGATTAGAGCTTCAACTTTTTTAGCCATTATAAATACCTCATTTGGTGGGTCTCAGCCTTGTGCGCGCGAGGACGCGTACTCTAACGGCTTCCCAGTTTAAAAATTGGTTTCGTACTTTTTGCACAGTAAAAATAAATTTTTACCTTAATACAAAAAGGCCGCTGATTATAAGTTAATCAGCGGCCTTTTTCAAGCTTCATACTAAAATTTAAATAAAAATCAGCGAAGCTTTTTTAATCAATTACCTATCTTGCTCAACTTGACCGAATTCAAGCTCAACTGGCGTAGAACGACCAAAAATAAGTACAGATACTTTTACGCGGCTTTTTTCGTAGTCAACTTCTTCAACTACACCACTGAAATCTGCAAATGGTCCATCAGTAACGCGTACAACTTCACCTGGTTCAAATAATGTAGCAGGTTTAGGTGCTTCAGCATTTTCTTGTAGGCGATTAAGAATACGTTCTGCTTCTTTAGGACTAATTGGAGCAGGACGATCAGACGTACCACCAATAAAGCCCATTACGCGTTCAGTGCTGTTCACTAAGTGCCAGCTTGCGTCATTCATATCCATTTGTACTAGTACATAACCTGGGAAGAATTTACGCTCAGATTTACGCTTTTGTCCAGCGCGCATCTCAACAACTTCTTCAGTTGGTACTAATATTTCACCAAAGCTCGATTCAAGACCTTCGATTTTAATGTGTTCAGTTAACGTTTGAGCTACACGCTTTTCGTAACCAGAAAAGGCTTGTACTACATACCAACGTAACTTAATTTCTTTGTTCTCGTTCTCATCCGACATGGGATCAGATCTCCAATCCAGTTAAAAAGCCTACAGCGCGGAATAAAATGCCATCTAATCCCCAAAGGATAAGTGCCATAATCACTGTTGCAACCATTACAATTAATGTCGTGTGGGTAGTTTCTTGACGCGTTGGCCAAATAACTTTGCGTACTTCAATTCGAGCTTCTTTAGCGAAAGCAAGAAAGTTACGTCCCTTAAATGTTTGCGAGGCAATTGCTAATCCGGCCGCTATTGCAACAACAACGCCGATAGCACGTAGTAATACAGATTGATCTGCATACATATGATTACCAACAACTGCGCCTGCAAGTAGCGCGATTGCTACTAACCACTTTACTGACTCCATCGCACTTGATGGTGTTTCTACATTCGTGCTCATAATATTATTACCTTAACTACAGACACAACAACCCTACACTACGGCAGGGTTAATCCATTAAAATCTAAACTTAAAAACAGACTTAATTTAAACCGGTTTTTAATCTCAGACTACTCAAACCACAAGTAAAACTGGCAGGGGCGGAGAGATTCGAACTCCCAACCATCGGTTTTGGAGACCGCTGTTCTACCAATTGGAACTACGCCCCTGCAAAGTGGATGCCTATTATACTTACGCAGTCCATTAACACAAGCCTAAAAGATACCCACATTGGAAAATCTCGGCATTGCATTAAAAAATCAATCTTAACATTGATTAAAAAGCAGTTTATGATTGTCCAAATTATAGGGACTCACAATTAGATGGGAAGTCTGTGAAAGCAATAAAAACAATCATAAGATATAAAATTATTAGCTTTTTATTATTATTTCATATTAGTTCTTATGCCCTGCCATTGTACTTAGATACATATACAAATGAACAAGGTTTATCACAAAATTCAATTACCTGCAGTACCACTGATGAAAAAGGGTTTCATTGGTTTGCTACCCAAGGTGGCTTAAACCGATTTGATGGGTATGAATTTAAGCACTATAAATTCAATCCTTCACAACCTAGTATTTCGGGAAATTGGATTACGGACTGCCTGAATTTAGGAAACGGCCACATTTGGTTTGCGACAACAAGTAATGGACTTAACTTATTAAATACTGAAACAGGAAGTTTTAGTGTTTTTAACCAGTACTCAGCTCCTCCTATTACAAATGAACGTATTTCATCAATTTCTTCTAATTCGCCACAAATCATTTGGATTGGTCACGATAAAGGGCAACTTACTCGTTTAGATACATACACAGGTACTACCGAATTATTTTCTTATCAGGGCACGAATCACTTAAATGTTGTTTTTAAGGATGTGCTTTTTGATGATCAAAAAAACCTTTGGTTAGCAAGTAGTATCGGGCTGATTAAGTTCGATACACAAACACATCGGTTCGAACATATATCTAATAGCCCTGAACAGCTCTGGCAATTAAAAAAAGTAACAAACGGCAAATTTATTATAGGAGGTAAGACTGGTCTAAGTGTTTTTGACTCAAACACACTCGCATTTTATAACTTTGAGCAACTCAAAAATGTTTGGGTCACAGATATACTTTTTGATGATGAAAAAAAATTATGGGTAAGCACTTATGGTCATGGTCTTTATTACCAAGCTACAGATAATTTACTAAGTAGCGAGTTTCGTCAACTTACTCACTCTCCAGATTTAAAACATGGCTTAGCTAACGATCACCTATTATCACTTTACCAAGACCCTCAAGGCATTATTTGGATTGGTACAGACGGCTATGGATTACATCGCTATGATAAAAGGCAGGCTCAGTTTGGTCATCAAAAACATCAAAGCAATAACCCAGCTTCTATCTCGAATGACTTTGTAAGAGCAATACTCAAAGACAGTAACAACTTACTTTGGGTGGGTACGCGCGACGGACTTAACAAACAAACTGACACAGGATTTAAACGCTATGAAACAGATAAAAATCAAGATATAGGCTTAACTAATAACAATATATTTAGTCTTTATGAAGATGCCAATAAACGCGTATGGATAGGCACATACGGAGGTGGTTTACTGCTTTACAACCCAATTAATGATAACTTTTCGGCTTTTACTGTGCAAAGCCATCAACTCAGTAGTAACCGTATTTATGCAATCGAAGGTGATCTAAGTGGTAATTTATGGCTGGGCAGTAACGAAGGCTTAACGCGATTTAATCCCGATACTTTACAGGTTACAAATTTTAAATACACCGCAGATAAAAATAGTATCTCAAATAATACTGTTTTTAGTATTACTTATGACAGCGACAACAACGCTATATGGGCAGGAACCCGCGCAGGGTTAAATAAACTTTCTTTACATGATGAAACATTCACCCATTACCAAAGCGATCTTAAAAAGCCTAATAGTTTAACGCATGACATGGTTACATCCTTGCATTTACAAGATAAAAACACTTTATGGGTAGGTACTTTTGGCGGGCTCAATAAGTTAAATATCCAAACAAACAAAGTA
The DNA here is from genome assembly GCF_015864375.1 of Pseudoalteromonas sp. SWYJZ19. Lineage (NCBI taxonomy): Bacteria > Pseudomonadati > Pseudomonadota > Gammaproteobacteria > Alteromonadales > Pseudoalteromonadaceae > Pseudoalteromonas > Pseudoalteromonas sp. SWYJZ19. The sequence continues at coordinate 142,104 of NZ_JADYXI010000012.1, read as the reverse complement.
ATAAACATTACAGAGTTTGATGGCTTACTTAACGATAATATTTTTGCAATTAAACAAGATAGCAGCGGTTACTTGTGGCTAAGCAGCAACCAAGGCCTAACCCGTTACGCTCCTCAAACCCAACAAATGCAGCATTTTTTACCCGCAAACGGTATACAGCATCATTCTTTTATTTTAGGTGCCGCTTTTCAAGCCGATGACGGCGAGCTATTTTTTGGTGGTATTAACGGTTTTAATCAATTTGATCCGTTAAAGCTGACTCTAGCAACTCAACCCCCAGAACCCGTTATTACAGACTTACTTATTTTTAACCAGTCAGTCGGGACACAGCAATATATAAAAAACAAGACCCAAACGGCTAAGCTTATAAGCTATACAGACAGACTCTTTTTTAAAGAAGAAGATGGTGTTATCGGCTTTAAATTTTCTGCTTTAAACAGTGCAGAGCCCCCTTCTCAATACCAATATGCTTACAAGTTAGCTGGGTTAGATAAGCAGTTTTTATACGCAAACAAAAACCAGAGGCAAGTTAGTTATTCTCAACTTCCCGCTGGAAGCTATCACTTTATTGTAAAAGTTAAAGATCAATACGGTCAATGGAGTGATGATAAAACAATGGTTGCGCTTAAAGTTACTCCACCTTGGTGGAAGAACAATGTTGCCTATGTAACTTACATCATTATCGTATTATTTATAATGTGGTTAATTATAACAGCAAGGTATAGAGCTAACGTTGCAGAGCAAGCAAACTTAAAAGAGAAAGAACTTAGCAACTTAAAAACCCAACTATTAGATAATGTTAGCCATGAACTTAAAACACCATTGAGCTTAATATTAGCGCCACTTGAGAGTTTACAAAAAAGCCATAAGGATTCAGACACCCAACAAAAACTAGCGATGATTCAACGTAATAGCTATAAGCTATTGGATCAAATAAACCAACTTTTACAGCTCAGCCAGCGCCCAAGCACAGCAGTGAAACACGTCACACCCTATGCTATAAAGCCGGTAGTTGAACAATTAATTGAAGATTTCACCCCTTTATTTAAACAAAAAAATATTACGTTCAAGTTTGAAGATTTAACACAAAAAACTATTCCCATTAAATTAGAGCTAAATCATACAATTTCTATTATCAGTAACTTATTGAGTAACGCACAAAAATACACTCCAAACACTGGCAAAGTATTACTTCAGCTATTAACTCAAAAACAAACATTAATCATCACAGTCTCAGATACTGGTGTTGGTATAGATAAAGAGCACCTTGAGACCGTTTTTCAACGATTTACACGCATAGATACGAGTAATCAAAGTGGTAGCGGTATTGGCTTAGCGCTGGTGAAGCAGCTAGTTGAGCAATATGGAGGAACTATTGAACTTAAAAGTGAATTAAACAAAGGAAGTTGTTTTACTGTTTCACTCCCAACAACTCAAACAGACGAAACCTCTAACCTCACGGCTCTTGCTGTGTCTAAAAACAATAATTTATGTGCAGTAAAAAGTAATAAGATTCTTATTATTGAAGACAACGATGAAATGCGTGATTTAATAACGTCACTATTTATTAGTAGCTTCACGTGTATAAGTGCAGCTAACGGAGAGCTAGGTTTAGCTTTATGTAAAAACGAAATGCCTGACTTGGTAATAAGTGATGTAATGATGCCTGTTATGGATGGCTATCAGTTTATTAAAGCACTGCGCAGCGACACGGCTATTAGCCATATTCCGGTGTTATTACTTTCAGCAAAGGCAGATACGCATAGTAAATTAAAGGGCCTAGACTTACTTGCTGATGACTATTTGAGTAAACCTTTTGAGCCGCAGCTGTTACTCAGCCGCGTTCAAGGGTTATTAACGATTAGAGAAGTACTTAATCAACATTTAAAACAACAACTACCTGCTTTATCACAAACAACCCAGCTCGACCCACAAATGGCGCAAAGTAAAGATTATGTATTTACCGAGCGTGTAAAAACGACAGTAAAAGAGCATTACCAAGACGAAGCATTTAGCGTAGAAGAATTTGCAGCAGCGCTCTACCTTAGCCCTCGCGCTTTACAATTAAAAATGAAAGCCTTGTACAACCTAACACCAAGCGATTACATTCGAAATATTCGTTTAGAATTTGCACAAGAGCTTTTAAAAAATAGTGAGCTTGCAATTGGTCTAGTAGCACAGCAAGTTGGCTTTAATTCACAAAGCTACTTTGCCCGGTGCTTTAAAGCAAAATATAATATGTCCCCAAAACAGTTTCGCGAACAATCCTGATAAATTTCGCCTGTGTGACTAAACATTTCGCACCAGTACTATTATTAACCTACTGATTTAACTAAATTAACATGAATTTAAATATTAAAGGAAATGCACTGCATTTCCCTTGAGCATATTAATTAAGGACAGTCATATGTTAAAAGCACCACAAAAACTATTATTAACGGCACTATTAACTGCCACTCTTAGCGCTTGTCAAAGCACCTCCACAAATGTTACGTCAGGTCAAAATTCACCAGACATAAACACTGTCGCCCAAGAACAATACAATGGGCCTAAAGCTCGTATTGCTGTTGCACGCTTTACCGACAAATCAAACAACTCAAAATGGTGGCGTAAAGAAATAGGCGACGGTATGGCTGATCAATTAACTACGGCACTTGTATCAACAAATCGCTTTATTGTTTTAGAGCGCCAAGCGCTTGATGCTGTTTTATCAGAACAAGACCTAGCAGCCTCAGGTCGCGTTAGTGCATCATCGGGTGCCGCTTATGGTGAGATTGAAGGCGCTGAAATAGTCGTTATTGCAGCGGTAACTGAATTTGATGACGATAGCTCTGGTGCAAGTGTTGGCAGTGGCGGCTTTATGGGTGATGTATTTAGCTCTGTATCCGCTGGTTTCTCAGGCTCGCATATGGCGATTGATCTTCGTCTAATAGATACACGCACATCACGCATTTTAGCTGCAACAAGTGTTGAAGGTGGCAGTAAAGATTTTGACTTTACTGGAGCCGCAACCAACTTTGGTGGCGCACTTGTTGGCGGTAATATTAGTGGATGGTCTGATACCCCTAAAGAAAAAGCCCTTCGTGAAGTTATTATTAAAGCGGTTGAGTTTTTAGAAACTAAAATTCCAGATACTTACTATCGCTATAACAGTAATAACACTTTAGCATCGGGTTACACTGCGCCGCCACCGGCAGCTGTACAAGCAAAAACAGCCAGCAAGAGCGCTGTAACAGTCGATGTACCCACTCATAGAATGCCACATTATGAAAAGATGGATTTAGCAATGTCGCGCCTAAGCTTGGTATGTTTGGGTTACCTAAGAAACCAGCCTGATTACGAAGAATTCGAAACACAGGATGTTGAGTACGATCGTAAAACAGTTATCGCACTTCGTGAGTACCAGCAAGACAAAAAACTAAAGGTAACGGGTTTAGCTGATGAAACAACTAAAAAATCACTTGATGATAGTGGTTGTATTGCTAAAACGAACAAATCAAGCCTCGAAAGTATAAGCAACATGTTTAAGTTTAATTAATAAATATTATCTTTAAGTTTAAAATGAAAAACGGCTGTTACTTAGAGCCGTTTTTCAATCTATACGTAATAACTCACCACGATAAAAATCACACACTAACCAAATTTGCTCAAATTGATAGGTTCTTGGAAAGTTAAGGTCATTGATCACAGCTTCAAAGTCAGCTTTGTGCCAAATAGTACTGGCGTTACGAATAACAAGCCAAGTACGCTCTGAATAATAACGTTTTTTCGCTTTTTGTTTCAGCAACCGCTCTAATGCAGCCCGCAATCTGTGTTCACTTGGCTTTTGTGCCATATCTGCCAAATCTCGTTGCATTTGCATTGACAACGATCGTCCTAAAACAGCCATCGCTTCTGTTTCGCTGGCATATAAATGAGCAATTTCTATATCAAGCTGTTCACTCTCTTGATAACAACTAACGTCAGGTTTATTAGGCTCATTATGCCAAATGTTGCGCATATGAACACCCAACTGCTGCTCATAGCAACGTAAAAACAATTTAGCAGCATCATGCTCTAACTGACGTTTTTCCTCATCACTGCTGCGTTTCATTCAACACCTTGTAAACATCATTCAGTAAGCTTGAAGCACCAAATCTAAATGTATTTGCTTGCAAATAATCATCACCCATTATTGCGCGCGTAAGCGTTAAATAATCACTGGCATCGGCAACAGTTTTAACACCACCGGCAGCTTTAAAGCCCACACGTTTATCCGAGTTTTTAATGGCTGTTAGCATAATTTTTGTTGATTCAAGGGTTGCATTAATGGCCACTTTACCCGTACTGGTTTTTACAAAATCGGCACCACCTTCAATAGCCAATTGAGTAGCCTGCGTTATAAGTGCTTCAGTTTTAAGCTCACCGCTTTCTATTATTACTTTTAGTTGGGCGCGCGACCCACATGCTTTTTTACTTTCGCTTACATAGCTAAGTACTGTTTGAACATCGCCCGCTATGAGTTTTTTGTAAGGAATAACCAAATCAATTTCGTCAGCGCCGCGCTCTATTGCAATAAGTGTTTCGTTAATTACATCACTCAGTGGTGCATCACCTGTTGGAAAATTAGTGACCGTTGCAACTTTTACGTAGTTAAGCTCACGTGCTGCGAGTGCTATTTTTGCATCATCAACAAAGTCGCTATAAACACATACTGCAGCAGGTGTGCCCAGCCTCGGGTTTATACTATCAACAAGCGCTTGAATGTTTTTGGTTGTATCGCTGGTGTTTAAGCTTGTTAAATCCATCAGTGCGACTGCTAATGCGGCATCTTTTTGGTGTTGTGTCATTAGAGCTCCGTTGCTTATGTAATACCAATTTTATTAAAAACATAATCATTTTAGCGTATTAAATAACTCACTAACTACGTTAAAAATTATTTATATAGAACAACTATGTATCATAATTTTAGCCTTGTTATTGAGCTATTTTCTCGTCGCTATTATAGATCACTAATTTAATGCAATTGGTATAAGTACAAAATTTGATATGCCTCCATATTAACAAATTAAACCAAACTCGCTATAGCTCATAACCAAACACTATAAGCTGTTTATTTTACTTGTAACTCGGCGCAATCCCTTGTTAACTAACTCTTAGGCCTAAAAAGCCCACCTATTATAACTTTTGGTTATATCAACTTGGTTTTAATTATTTTTTACTTATTGATAGCCGCTATATTCTGCTTATCAGAATAAAGCGTTTTCTTATATTTGAATTTGTTTAGGGGTCTTATTAACGTGCAGTATTTACCTATCTTTACCAAACTCGACAACAAACCAGTATTGGTTGTTGGCGGTGGAGAGGTCGCATTACGCAAATGTCGCGCGTTTTTAAAAGCGAGAGCGAGCGTTACTTTAGTAGCGCCTTGGTTTTGCGACGAACTAAAAGAGCATGCACATAATAATGAAGTAACGCTTATTGATGCTTATTTTGATGAGTCGCATCTCGATGGAAAAATGCTTGTTATTGCAGCAACCGACCGCGATGAAGTAAACAACAACGTATTTGAACTTGCCAATGCCCGCAATGTATTTGTAAACGTAGTTGATGACCAACCTAAATGTACGTTTATATTCCCATCCATTGTTGACCGCGACCCAATTACGATTGCTATATCAAGTGCAGGCACAGCGCCCGTACTTGCGCGTCGCTTACGCGAAAAGCTCGAAACCCTTATTCCGCATCATATTGGCCCACTTGCAACACTTGTAGGTGGCTTTAGAGACAAAGTAAAAAAACGCTTTAAACATTTTTCAGACCGCCGCCAATTTTGGGAAGGTGTGTTCGACTCATCTGTCGTGAGTAAAGTACAAACCGGCGATACCGAAGGCGCTGAGCAACAGCTAGAGCAAATGCTAGATGCTAAAGCTGAGCCCGAAGGCGAGGTGTATGTAGTAGGTGCAGGCCCTGGCGATCCAGAGCTTTTAACACTTAAAGCACTGCAACTTATGCAACAAGCCGATGTGGTTGTATACGACTTTTTAGTGTCTGACGAAATTATGGAACTAGTGCGCCGCGATGCTGACCTTATTTGTGTAGGCAAACGTTTAGGCGATCACAGTGTTGTTCAAGACGACACCAACCAAATGCTGGTCGACCTTGCTAAACAAGGCAAAAAAGTATGCCGCATTAAAGGTGGTGACCCGTTTATTTATGGCCGTGGTGGCGAAGAAGTACAAGTACTGGCTGCTAACAACGTAAATTATCAAATTGTACCAGGTATTACAGCTGCTGCAGGCTGTAGTGCTTACGCGGGTATTCCGCTAACGCATCGTGACCATGCACAAGCCATTCAATTTGTAACTGGCCACTGTAAAAAAGACGGCCAAGAACTTGATTGGCAATCGCTGGCAAAAGCAAATCAAACGCTTGCTATTTACATGGGCGTAATTAAATCGCCGCACATACAAAGCGAGCTTTTAAAACATGGCCGCAAAGCAGACACCCCTGTTGCCATTATCGAAAACGGTACACGCAAAAATCAGCGTGTAGTAACAGGCCAATTAGGCGAACTTGCCGACTTAATCCAGCGCAACAGCATTATATCGCCTGCGCTACTCATTATTGGTGAAGTAGCCGCCCTGCACTCGCAACTAGCGTGGTTTGGGGAAAACGAACAAACAAGCAGCTTTGCACAGCCGCTAACAGATGTATCAAATACATAACCGAATTTTAAATTTGTAACTTTTAATCATTTTAGTAGGACGACTAACAATGGCTTTAACTCACCTTCAGCAACTTGAAGCTGAAAGTATCAAAATCATGCGCGAAGTCGCCGCTGAGTTTGAGAACCCAGTAATGCTTTACTCTATTGGTAAAGATTCGTCGGTACTTTTGCACTTAGCGCGTAAAGCATTTTACCCTGCAAAAATTCCGTTTCCGTTATTGCACGTAGACACCAATTGGAAGTTTCGTGAAATGATTGAGTTTCGCGACCGTATAGCTAAAGAATACGGTTTTGACCTACTGGTACACAAAAATCCAGAAGGCATTGAAATGGGTGTAGGCCCGTTTACGCATGGCTCGGGTAAACATACCGACATAATGAAAACCCAAGGCTTAAAGCAAGCACTTAACAAATATGGTTTTGATGCTGCATTTGGTGGCGCACGCCGCGATGAAGAAAAGTCACGCGCAAAAGAGCGTGTTTATTCGTTCCGCGACAAACACCACCGTTGGGACCCTAAAAACCAACGTCCTGAGCTTTGGAACACTTATAACAGCCAAGTTAATCCGGGCGAAAGTATTCGTGTTTTCCCGTTATCTAACTGGACTGAGCTTGATATTTGGCAATACATTTACCAAGAAAACATCGACATGGTGCCGCTTTACCTAGCAAAAGAGCGCCCTGTTGTTGACCGTGATGGCACCCTAATTATGGTTGACGATGAGCGTATGCCACTTAATGAAGGTGAAGTACCGCAAATGAAATCTGTACGTTTTCGTACGTTAGGCTGCTACCCACTTACCGGTGCAGTTGAGTCAACAGCAAGTAACCTAACCGAAATTATTGAAGAAATGCTGCTATCTACGTCATCAGAACGTGAAGGTCGTGTTATTGACCATGATTCAGCAGGCTCAATGGAGAAGAAAAAACGTGAGGGGTATTTTTAATGTCTAGCCAAAATAACGATACATACAACGAAGTAAAAGAAATAGGCATAGACGCCTACCTAGCACGCCAACAAGACAAAAGCTTATTGCGTATGCTTACCTGTGGCAGCGTAGATGACGGTAAATCAACATTGATTGGCCGCCTACTGCACGACAGCCACCAAATTTATGAAGATCAGCTAGCAGCCCTTCATAAAGATAACGAAAAAGTAGGTAATGCAGGTGAAGATCTTGACCTTGCTTTATTAGTTGATGGCCTACAAGCTGAGCGTGAGCAAGGCATTACCATTGACGTAGCGTACCGTTACTTTTCAACGGCTAAGCGTAAATTTATTATTGCCGACACACCAGGGCATGAGCAATACACGCGCAACATGGTAACGGGTGCATCAACAAGCGATGTCGCTATTATTTTGGTTGATGCGCGTTACGGCGTGCAAGTACAAACCAAGCGTCACAGCTTTATTTGTGACTCGCTGGGCATTAAGCAGTTTGTTGTTGCCGTTAATAAAATGGATATCGTTGATTTTGACGAAACCGTGTATGAAAAAATTAAGGCCGATTACCTTAAATTTGCTGAGCAACTTAACGTATCAAACATTAAGTTTGTGCCTATGTCGGCGCTTAAAGGCGACAACGTAGTAACTCGCTCTGCTCATACACCGTATTACACTGACAAGCCGCTACTTGAATTACTAGAAGATTCGCCAGCAGCCGAAACAGATACAGGCTTTGAAGCGCGCCTACCAGTGCAATATGTAGTGCGTCCTAATTTAAACTTCCGTGGTTTTCAGGGCACACTTACATCAGGCAAGATACACGTAGGCGATGCTATAAAAGTATTACCATCGGGTAAAACATCAAGCATTAAAGAAATTGTTACCTTTGATGGCAATTTAGACAGCGCAGAAGCAGGCCAAGCAATTACCGTTACCCTAAATAACGAAATTGATATTAGCCGAGGCGACGTAATAGTACCTGCAAATTCAACGGCTGTTGTTACTAACCAGCTGCAAGCTAAAATTGTGTGGATGCATGAGTCGCCATTAGTATTAGGTAAAAGCTATAACCTAAAGCTAGGCAGCAAAAACACCTCAGCTATTGTTACAAAAATTGATTACACAATTGATGTGAATACGCTTGAGCACGGCACTAGCGACTCACTGCAGTTAAACGAAATTGCGATTGTAACGCTTGAACTAACCGAAACTATTTTGGCAGACGAGTACCACAGCAATCACGAAACAGGTTCATTTATCCTAATCGATCGCTTATCAAACTTAACGGTTGCTGCGGGCATGATTGAACAAGTACTACAAAGCCAAGCACAGCAAAGTAACTTTAGCGAATTTGAAGTTGAATTTAACAGCTTAGTACGCAAGCACTTTCCGCATTGGCAAGCGCTTGATATTTCTAAGTTATAAGTTAACTTTAGCCTGTTAGGAATTTAAAAGCATGGTAGAACAGCTCGTTTTAACAGGCATTATGCTTACCTTAGTCGGGTGCCTTTTTGGCACCCGTATTAATCCAGCATGGTTATTTGTAAGCGCCATTGGCACCAGCTACTTAGCAGGGCTAATCGATCTTGAAAGCATGTTAATTAATTATGCTAACCCGTCGCTTATCACCTTAGTGCTATTGGTGTTAGTGTCGACCGCAATAGAAAAAACCACTCTAATTCAAAAGTTAGCGCAATCGCTATCTAAAGGTAGTTTAGTAAAATCGGTAACAAAATTGGGGTTATCAACCGCCTTTTTATCGTCGTTTACTAACAATACCGCCGTTGTTGCATCGCTTATTACCGCGATAAAAGACAACCCTAATCACTCCCCTTCAAAGCTATTATTACCGCTGTCGTACACTGCTATTTTGGGCGGCACCATTACGCTTATTGGTACATCAACCAACTTAATCGTTAATGGCTTTGCAGTTGATGCGGGCATGGAACCGCTGGGCTTTTTTGACTTTACCTTAGTGGGTTTAGGCGCGCTAAGCGTAGGCCTAATTACCATTTTAGTAATGCTTAAATACTTACCTGACAACGGTAAAAGCGACCAAGAAGTCGTGCCTTTTTACCTCGAAGGCAAAGTACAAGCAAACTCAAAATTAATAGGTCAAACCGTTGAAGAAAACGGCCTGCGTGATTTAAAAGACTTATTCCTTGCTGAAATTATTCGCGATGGCAGCCGCATTTGCGCAGTCACCCCGCAGCAAATTATTCAAAAAGATGACGTGCTGCTTTTTGTAGGTGACATAAAGTCGGTGCCATTACTTACCCGTTTCGACGGCCTAAAAGTAGTGCACGAGAATCATCAAAAAGACATAGAACACTTAGTAGAAGTAGTCGTAAGTCAGTCTTCAAAATTTATTGGCAAAACCGTAAAAGAAGCCCGCTTTAGAGAGCAATTTCATGCTGCTGTTATTGCCATTCGCCGTGGTCACGACCGCTTACAAGGCGGCCTTGGGCAAGTGCAATTACAAGCTGGCGACTCACTAATACTCGCCCCAGGCAAAAACTTTTATACCTTGCCTAACTTAAAGCGCGAATTTGTGTATATTTCAGGGTTTGACTTACAAGCCCACCTTGCACCTAAACAATCAAACATTGTGCTACTAAGCTTTGCCGCAGTACTGGGTTTAAGCATTGTTGGCATAGTGCCGCTGGTTAAAGGCTTATTAGTATTACTGATTGGCTTAATGCTCAGTGGCACCATAAAACTTAACGAAGTAAAACGCCGTTTTCCTATCGAGTTACTCGTAGTCGTAGGTAGTGCCATTGGCCTTGCCAAGTTAATGATAGGCACCGGACTTGCCGGGCAAATATCCGACGCCATGTTTATGGTACTTGGCGACTTTGGTCCTTACGGCGCATTTATTGCCATATTTTTAATGACCGTATTATTTACCGAGCTTATTACTAATAACGCAGCAGCTGCCTTGTCGTTCCCTGTTGCTTACTCACTCGCGGTTGGTTTTAATGTAGACCCGCTACCATTTATTATGGCGGTTGCCTTTGGCGCATCAGCCAGCTTTATATCGCCATTTGGGTATCAAACTAATCTAATGGTTTATAGCGCGGGTAACTATCGCTTAAAAGATTACATAGTGATGGGCTTACCCCTTTCTATTATTTATTCAATCACGGTATTAACCTTGATCCCGCTGGTATTTCCGTTTTAATACCTGCGCTCACAGCATAAGAGACTCTCACTATGGATGAAAATATAGTTTGGCATAACTACGCAACTACAAAAGCACAGCGTAGTGAGCAAAAAAAACATAAGCCCGCTATTTTATGGTTTACCGGCTTTTCAGGCTCTGGTAAAAGCACCGTAGCAAACGCACTAGAAGCGGCGCTTAATCAACAAGGTACGCACACTTACCTGCTCGATGGCGACAACGTACGCCACGGTTTATGTAAAGACCTAGGCTTTAGCGACGAAGACCGCATTGAAAACATACGCCGCGTAGGCGAAACCGCTAAACTAATGACCGACGCTGGCTTGTTAGTACTTACTGCGTTTATATCGCCTTTTAGAGCGGAGCGCGATATGGTGCGCAGCCTAGTAGACGAAGGCGAATTTATTGAAGTATTTATCGATACCCCACTGGATGTATGCGAAAGCCGCGATCCAAAAGGCTTATACAAAAAAGCCCGCGCTGGAGAGATAAAACACTTCACCGGTATCGATTCAAGCTACGAAGTGCCAAACAATCCAGAAATAATTTTAGATACAAGTAAAAACACCCTAGACCAATCGGTTACACAACTGATAACGTATCTAAAACAAAAGCACATAATATAGGTTAACCCCATGAATCAAACCGAACTGCTAGAAGAAACCCTCATCCTTGCCCGCAAAGCAGGCCAAGCGATAATGGGAATTTACGAAAAGGATTTTAACGTTGAGTACAAAGCCGATGAAAGCCCCGTAACCGACGCCGATTTAGCAGCTCATAAACTGATTGTGGCAGGGCTTCAACAGCTCACACCCGACATTCCAATACTCAGTGAAGAAAACGCCGACATAAGCTGGGATGTACGCCAAACGTGGAAAAGCTACTGGTTAGTTGACCCAATCGACGGCACTAAAGAATTTATTAAAAAGAACGGTGAATTTACCGTAAATATCGCCCTAATTAAAAACGGCATTCCTATTTTAGCCGTAGTCGATGCACCCGCACTCGGCGTATCGTACTTAGCCGCCGAAGCCATTGGTGCATTTAAAGATAAAGGCGATGAGCGAATCGAGCTTAAAGTAACCACCAAACCTAACAAAGGGTTAATTCGCGTTGTAGGCAGCCGCTCGCACCCATCACCCGATTTAGCCGAGTTTGTAAAACGCTTTGACGACGTTGAAATGGTGTCTAAAGGTAGCTCACTTAAACTGTGTTTAGTGGCTGAGGGCAGTGCCGATATTTACCCGCGCTTAGGTCCAACCTGCGAATGGGATACAGGTGCAGGACATGCAATCGCCGAAATAGCCGGTGCTAAAGTGACCCAACTTGATGGCAGAGCGCTTATTTACAATACCAAAGACGAGTATTTAAATCCGTATTTTATTGTGAGTGCAATAGAAGAGTAAGGACTAAGAGTTACGAGCTGTTAGCTACTAGCAGCTCTATGCAAATTTAAACACAGTAGGTTGGGTTGAGTGGAACGAAACCCAACGAGTACTCGTTGACCATCTACACTATTTCGCACTAAACAAAAACTTGTCTATCAATTGATAAAACGTATGCTTTTTACGGATAAGTTCTCTTATATCTTTATTTAGTTCAGGAGCATTTGGGATACATCTAAAATCAACTTCTTTAAAGCTCGAAATAAAATCAGTAACATCTTCGATCTTATCAGCACCTAGTAAACTAACTAGTTTAATTCCAGACAGTTGAAATGAATCTAAGTGATTCTTAATGTCATTTTTATCTTTACCACGCAAAAATGATTTTAGCAGTCCAAACAAAAGTGTAGTCGCTACTAAATCTGACTTACTAAAGCCATTTCTTAAGACTACAATGAGTTTATCATCGGAAGTACTTTTCACATTTAGGTTCATATGATCTAACAGTCCATCGAAGAAAATGGCATTTTTTGACTGACGCCCAAACTGGGCTAGCCATTCATTTTCTATTGATAACGTCTGCAATAATGGATATAACCATTCAATTGTTACATTGGAAGTTATTGCCTTAATGAGTATCTTATCAATACTTTCTATAGTGGAGTGCTTTGCTCTGTTTTTTCTAAATTGGGTAGTTAATTCACTACCTATCGTATTCTTAAACCGATTTAAATCTTCAGCAGAAAATATCCCATGATGGCCCTTGAACCTCTCAAAATTATATTTTTGAGTGTCGCTATAACTTAATATTTTAGTTACTAAAAGCAGTAATTGACTAAAGTCGGACTTTTCAATTTCAAATAAAGAACGTATATCTCGAATTGCTTCTTGGTCGCTGAAGTCTTCAGCCGCTAACTTTTCTAATTTAAGTCTATTTATGTAACATATCCCACAATCATTACGGGCAATATATTGTTGGTATTGCACTCTATCTTTAGAAAGTATCAGTCTCCTCTGCTCTTTTTTTATTTTTTCTATTTCTTTCTCATTAGTTACTCTTTCTAGTTGCTGCTCTCTATGCTCTAGTGCAACTTTATGTTCTAAACCTAGCATTACTTGAAAATATTCGAACATAAAACTATTTTTTTCATACTCACTAATGCTTTCTATAAATTCTGTAAAATCAAATCTTTCATAATTTATACCATAGCTATTGTTCTGAAGTAGCGAATTAAACTTCTGTGGCGAGACTTCTTTTAAAGTAATATTCATTAATAGTGAGATAAAATTAACTTCCCCCATCAACCCTGTGGGTTGCCATATTTGAGACACCCTCCTTAGAATTTTCTTTAACACTCTAAGTGAGGTTATATTTATATCAACTAACTTTACTGAACTATAAAAAGGAAGCCTGTTCAACTTTTTCATACGCCATACATTTATATCAGTAGAACAAATAAACTTATCATCTTCTAAAATATAAAAACGTTCATCGTTTTTGATATGATAATTAACAGCAAGCTCTAAAGAGCTTATTATGAAATTAACTAAAACCCTTTTAGTATCGAGTGTCAGGATATCTTCTTTATAATCAGTTGCCTTTGAAATAACTTCAGCGGCAACTTCATTTTCATTACCCATTGCGACGATAAAGTTGATATGACTTAAACTTCTACCTTTCAGTTTATCCAAAAGTGCAGCTATATCATTGAACCGCTTTTCGTTTTCATCGCCTGTTCCACGATCCACATCTTGCAAAGTGATTAGCAATTTATGATTTGTTGTTTTTAGTACATTATTAAGTTTTTGAAAACTTCCCTCAATATCAACAGGGCCTGCGAGTAACGTAGATGCAAACTGAAATGCACTACCGCCCGATTTGAGGGCTTCGGTATAATGCTTAGGTAGCGCACGGAAGGCACACATATCAATATGTTGGCTTATGTCATCAATAATATTACTAAGCACTACATGAGCGACGCTGCCACTGGCTGCCCCCCACGTTGATATATCACTGTGTATCCAAGTACTCTGTTTTTTAGCGTTTTTTGCTAAATCATTCACAATACTTTCTACTATACTGCTTTTTCCGCAACCATAAGGCCCACATAAAGCTATGTGCTGCGCTAAATCCTTTTCATACTTACCACCACCATTTTTTAACCGTTCGGTGATCCGCGTGGCGTAAACCTGTAAATCGGGTTCTAATTCCTCTGTGCTTTTAATAGTTGAATCGTCTTTAAACCAATTTTTAAACTGACCTAATGTTTTAAAATCACCAGGGTTAACACTTGTCGTACGCTCTAAAGTTATTTGATTACGCTTCCATTTAGCTTTAATGTATTTATTAACATATTTGATTATCAACAATATTACAGAGATTATATAAATATCTACTGTTATAAAAAGCGCCCAGCTAAAGCCTATCTGACTCATATGCCAATAAATGAAACCTGCACTAGTCGCTGCGATAAAAGAAAAGCACACAACTAAATTAAGGCTAATTCTTTCTTTGCTTTGTTGATAAGCTGTAATTATGGAAGAGCCTAAAATTAATACGATGAAATACTCAAAACAAGAAGTAGCAGCTATTAACTCTTCTTGGTTGGAAGTGAAATAAAAAATCGACCCTATAATAGTTACCGATAACCATAAGCTCATTGTCACTGGCGGATATCGCCAGCTAAATACAATACTGCGTTTAAGATGCGATATATAAAACTTATCAAGCAGGAGCTTTACGCCAATACCTGCTAAAAATGCGCTGCTGTAATGTAGAATTGGATTCGCATTTAAAATAGCGCTCCAACTTGAATATGCCTTTTGTACAAAACCGACTTTGCTTAAAAATACAGTAATTGTTGCGGCGGTAATTGCACACAATAAAAGAGAAAGCCAGCGTGTGGCTGTAATAGGGAGAGTTTTAACTTGCGACAACTTAATATCCTTATCAATACGTTACTTTGCCAGTGTATATCAATTGAACATTATTGAATAAGCAAGTTTAATAAATAAAACCGCCTATCTTGGCTTTGCGATTCGCATGACGCTATGACATGTTGGGTTTCGCTTCGCTCTACCCAACCTACGCTTTGATATAGAAGTGAAGCTATAAATTGAATAAAACCTAATTTATGAAAATACTGCCCCATAAGTTGGGTTTTATTCTTTCAGCACTCCTTCAAGTCTTGTTTTGAGTTTAGGGCGAAAATCAAAAAAGAATGTACCGATCCTATTCCTTCTAAAATCCTTAACGGTTTTGCTGGGCGATAAATGCAAGCGAGTGCTGATTGAATAAGTCAGGGCGTTCCACATTGCAGACATGGCCACAATGGTGAATCGTTTGCAGTACGCTATTTTTATGGCGCTTTACCATTTCTTTAACAGGGCCAAGGAACATATGATCTTCCTTACCCATAATGTACAGAATGGGAATATCAATGTCTTTTTCTTTGAAGTACTGCATTAAGGGGTTTACGTCCATGGCTAATTTAAACCATTTTATAAACTCTTTTTGGCACAAGCGTTTTGCTTCACGAACAAACAAAAGTCGAGATTCTTTATGGCGCTTTTTAGGCATCATAATAAAAGCAAATAAGCGATACAGCCACATATAAGGCAAGAAGTGTTTAAAAGTATTACCTAAATAAACCAATGTATTACTGCGAGTATTAAAACGAGTAACCGCTCCACCTAGCACCATGCTAGAAACATATTGCGGCGCAATTTCAGCAATATTTCGAATAATAATTGTGCCCAATGAAATGCCAACAAAGTGTGCGCTGGTGATATTGTTATGATCTAACACATCGATAATGTCTTTAGAGACATTATTAAATGAATAATTATTATCAACAAAGTTTTGTACTAAATTATTCGATTTACCGTGACCACGAAGATCTAGCAACAACACATTATATTCTTTTTTATAGGCCTTAAGCTGACGAAACCAGATTGCCGAACTACCACCTGCTCCATGGACAAATACAACCCATGTTTTACTGGTTTCGTGCGCAAAAGTAGTATGGAAAAGAATTTCTTTGCTCATTGCAGTTAGCGGCCTATTTACTTCGTTTGGCATATTCAATTGTAGGAAGTATAACGGAGTTTAATAAAAATCTCTTATGAAGTTCAGATCAATGGCTTCTACTTAATAGCTTTTGGGAGCAGATTTTGATTTTTAAATGAAAACCAATAAAAATGACCTTCCCCTATTTTTACGTTATGAAAACCGCCTTCCTCGGCTTTCCTGCTAGCATGACGCTATAGCGTGTTGGGTTTCGCTCCAACTAACCAACCTACCCCGTACAGTAACTCTATAATGTGGCTTGCCATTTAAGGCTTTTGCTCACTTTTACACCACTGTTTCGTATTCATGACACTTACCCTCCAATTGAGCCTAATTAATTAGTCTAAAAATCTCTTCAAAACATGAAAAATGTCTCTAAAAACTATACCCTTCGGCGCAGTTATTATTTAAATAATGGATGAGCACACACATGACAACATCTCAAGATGCAACGCTTTCAAATGCATCACCAAACACACACACAAATTCAAGCAAAAATTCAAATACAAAAACTAAATGGAACCTGCACGATACGCAGTGGACATTAAGTTTATTTGGTACCGCCGTTGGTGCGGGTATTTTATTTTTACCTATTAACATTGGTATTGGCGGTTTTTGGCCGTTAATTATTATGGCGTGTTTAGCGTTCCCAATGACCTTTTTTGCGCACCGTGGATTAGCGCGCTTTGTACTTTCATCAAAAAATAAAGATGCCGATTTTACCGATGTAGTTGAAGAGCACTTTGGTGTGACTGCGGGCCGGTTAATTTCCTTGTTGTACTTTTTATCTATATTCCCAATTTTGCTTATTTACGGTGTGGGCTTAACCAATACCGTTGATAGCTTTATGGTTAATCAAATGGGGATGGAATCACCTTCTCGCGTGCTACTTTCGGGTGTATTAGTTGCAGGTATGATTAGCTTAATGATGGGCGGCGAGCGCTTAATGCTACGTGCCTTTGCTATTTTAGTTTATCCGCTTGTGGGCATATTGTTCTTTTTATCACTTTATTTAATCCCTAGCTGGCAAATGCCAGATATGACGGTGCCTGAAATAGGCAGCTTTGGTAAAACGTTGTGGTTATCGATTCCTATAATTGTGTTTTCGTTTAGCCACGCAGCGGCTATCTCAAGCTTTGTAAATGTGCAACGCGGTCATTACGGCGAACAAGCTACACGTAAGTCTGAGGCGATTTTAAAGCGCACTAGCTTGCTACTTATTACCTTTGTACTGTTATTTGTGTTCTCTTGCGTGCTGTCGCTTACAGGCGAGCAAATGGCAGCGGCTAAAGCGGCTAACGTATCGGTTTTATCCTACCTTGCTAATATTACTGATAACTCGTTTATTGCCACACTTGGGCCACTTGTTGCCTTTATTGCTATTACATCGTCGTTTTTGGGTCATTTTTTAGGTGCACGCGAAAGCTTTACAGGATTAGTAACTAAACAAACAGGCTTAAGCGCTGGCGTTACCGATAAAATTGGTGTGTTAATCATGTTTTTAGCTATTTGGTTTTGTGCTGTTAAAAATCCAAGTATTTTAGACATGATGGATCAGTTATCGGGCCCTATCATTGCGATGATTTTATTCATTATGCCAATGATTGCAGTTTATAAAGTACCTGCACTTAATAAATACCGAAATCGCTTTAGCACGCTATTTATATTAGCGGTTGGCTCACTTGCTGTATTTGCACTTTTATACAGTATGCTTAAGTAATAAAACTGTTTATACAAAAGCCCGGCTACTTTTTAGCTGGGCTTTTTTGTGTGCTGTTTATCTCAAATTGTTTTTTTATAGTCGCTCTTCAGGCATGTTATAAATTAACTAGCCTAAAAATAAAACAATTATGCACTTTACTAAACAACTCCTACTTTACGTAAGCTTGCTAACTACGCTTGTTTTAAGCCTCTTTGTTAAAGCTGATGACGCTCCCGCTATTTTATCGATGAAAGAGCGCGCTACGTTTATAGATAAAATAACTGAGCTTAGAGTTAATACCTTAATGCCCTCATTAATGAAGCAGCACAGCACTGATATGTGGCTACTTATAAGTCGTGAATATAACGAAGATCCAATATTAAAAACAATGCTGCCTGCAACATGGCTTTCAGCCAGACGCACCACTATTTTGCTATTTGCACTTAATAAACAAGGTGGTGTTGATGCTTACGCTATTGCGCCTTATAAAATAGGTAACGTATTTAAAAAAGGGTGGGATAAACAAACACAACCAAGCCAGTGGGAAGCACTCAATACACTTATTGAGCAATACAAACCTCGCAACATTGCGCTTAATACTTCTACCGACTGGGCACATGCCGATGGCCTTGTGCTAGGCGATTACAAAACCTTAATGGCTAACTTGCCCGCCACTTATCACAATAAAATAATTTCTGCAGAGCCGCTTGCTGTTGCGTGGTTAGAGCAACGCATTCCTGAAGAAGTTAAAATGTATAAACATATTGTCGCTATTGCCCATCATATTATTGCAGAGGGGTTTTCGGGTAAAACAATTACGGTTGGTGAAACAACTAACGATGACTTGGTATGGTGGTTTAGAGAGCGCGTAAAAGAGCTCAAACTACAAACATGGTTTCACCCGAGTATTGCTATTCAGCGCGCCGATGCGAAGTCGTTCGATCATGAAGAAAGCTTTACCAATGGCTACGATGATAACGTTATACAAGCCGGTGACTTGCTTCATGTAGATTTTGGGATTACTTATTTACGCTTAAATACCGACACGCAGCAGCATGCGTATGTGCTCAAAGAAAACGAAATAAGTGCGCCTAGTTACTTAGTTGAAGCACTAAAAAGCGGTAATAAACTACAAGACATATTTACCAATCAATTTGCTGTAGGTAAAACCGGTAATGAGGTTTTAGCTGCAGCACGAAAAGCCGCTATTGATCAGGGATTAAAACCCACTATTTATACTCATCCTCTTGGCTATCATGGCCACGCTGCTGGCACTACATTAGGTATGTGGGATTCTCAGCAAGGTGTACCGGGAAATGGTGACTATCCGCTACATTTAAATACGGCTTACTCAATTGAGCTTAACAATGCTGTGTTTATAAAACAGTGGAATAAAGAAATAAGAATAATGCTAGAGGAAGATGCTATTTTTGATAAAAGCGGTGTCTGGTATTTAAATGGCCGACAAACACAGCTATTGCTTGTAAAATAAAGTATAAAAAAATGGCGCTCACTGAGCGCCATTTTTAATTTAATTCGTTGCTATTATTCTGTATCTGGCAGGTTACGGCCATAGAATATTTCTTGCATTTCACGGGTCAGCTTTGAGCGAATTTCGTCTTCTTCGCCCTCTGATAAATCTGCCGTAGAAAGGCCGAACAAATAAGTGTTTAGATCGGTTTCTTTTAACATCATTTTGGTATGGAACAGGTTTTCTTGATACACATTCACGTCCATCATTTGGTACGCTTCTTTTGTATCTTCTGTCATGAAGTTTTGAATCGAGCTAATAGCATGATCAATGTAGTGCTTAACACCGTTTATGTCGCGGGTAAAACCACGAACGCGGTAGTCAATTGTTACTACGTCTGATTCAAGGCTATGAATTAAGAAGTTTAACGCTTTAAGTGGCGAAATAATGCCACAAGTAGACACTTCAATATCAGCACGGAATGTACAAATACCATCATCAGGGTGAGCTTCTGGGTATGTGTGTACACAAATGTGGCTTTTATCTAGGTGCGCAACAACTGAATCAGGTAATGGGCCTGGTGCTTCGTCAGCATCGTAATTTTGCTGTTCTTCTACTGGTTCTTCTGAAACCAAAATAGTTACACTTGCGCCTTGCGGTTCATAGTCTTGGCGCGCTACATTTAAAATGTTAGCACCAATAATATCAACAACTTCACCTAAAATGTCGGTTAGTCTATCTGCACTGTACTGCTCATCGATATATTCAATATATTCTTTACGTTGTTGCTCGGTCTTTGCGTAACAAATATCATAAATACTAAAGCTTAAACTTTTGGTTAAATTGTTAAAGCCATGAAGTTTAAGTTTATCGAAGGGTTTGTTCATAATAAACCAACCTATAAATTAGTGGGTTCTGCACCTGCAGAATGAAAAGTTCGCGGATTTTATACGAATTTCCCTCGTGGAAAAAGCGTTATTTTGCTTGATCTTGCACAACTTCGTGGCTATGCGTAATTTCTACTGTTTTATCAAGCATTAATGCAACTGAACAATACTTTTCAGCAGAGAGTGAAACCGCGCGTGCAAGGTGCTTTTCAGACACATTATTGCCTTTAACAACAAAGTGTAAGTTGATTTTGGTAAACACACGTGGGGCTGTTTCGGCGCGCTCTGCACTTAGTTGTACTTGTACATCTGAAAAATCTTGTTTGGCTTTTTTTAAAATACTAACCACATCAACTGATGAACAACAGCCAACTGACATTAAAACCATTTCCATTGGGCTTGGTGCTGCACTATCGCTGCCGCCATCAAACACAACATTGTGGTTAGAATTAGAACGACCAATAAACGTATCGCCTTCAACCCATTTTACATTTGCTTGCATTGTTATATCTCAAAAAAATATTTTCTTGATTGTAAGCAAGTTAGCCGTAGTTGCAAATGAAAATGCAACGCAGGGCTATAAAATGGCTAAGATTGTTGTGTTAAAGCGCTATCAAAGAGGTTTTTTACTAAACCTGCAAATTCATCTATAAAGGCATGCTGTTCAACCGTGACAGGCTGTGAGGTGATGCTGCTGAGGACTTCTTCTAAATCGTAAACTATGCCATCAACTTCACGTACAATTTGGCTACGCTGCTCTGTGTTGAGGTTTGTGTGCTGCTCGCAAATAAGCATCACATTTTGTGCAATAACGTCTTCGATTAATTCCATTACTGTTGGGGCACCTGGTTTTATTTCGCCTGGCTTCTCAAACAATGCTAAATTTTGAGTTAGATACATGATCAAATCATCGTACCCTTGCCTATCTAAAACCATTTTTGTACCACCTTTGTATAATTAATTATTTTTGATTTAAGCAGAAAGCGCTGTTGATTGCTAGCTTTGCGCGTTAGCAATACAAAAAAAGCAGCCGAAGCTGCTTTTATAATGATTAAGTAGTATTACTACTTAATCTATTTTTAAGCCTGGGCTTAGTGTTGCTGGCATCGCTACTTTTTCAAGCTCTACCGAAGCAACAGGGTATGCACAGTAATCGGCTGCGTAATACGCGCTTGCTCTGTGGTTGCCCGATGCGCCAATACCACCAAACGGTGCTGCGCTTGATGCGCCAGTAATTGGGCGATTCCAGTTAACAATACCTGCACGAATACGACGTAAGAAATAGTCGTAATCTGCTGCACTATCACTTAATAAACCAGCCGATAAACCAAAGGTTGTATCGTTTGCTTTATCAATGGCTTGGTCAAAGTCGTCAAAGCGGAATACTTTTAAAAGTGGTCCAAAATGCTCTTCATCTGGGAAGTCACTAATATTTGTACACTCAATAATACCTGGTGTTACAAAACCGGTATTAGCTGTGTGCTCAAGTTCTACTAATACTTCACCACCAAGCTCAACAAGCTCGTTTTGCGCTTTAACCATACCCGCAGCTGCAGCTGATGAGATCATAGAGCCCATAAATGGCTGGTCTGCATCGTCATAATTACCTACTTTAATCGCTTTAGTTGCTGTGATTAAACGCTCCAGTATCACATCGCCTTTGCTACCAGTTGGTAAAAATAGTTTACGTGCACACGTACAACGCTGGCCGCTTGAGATAAACGCTGATTGAATAATATCGTGAACAACCGCTTTAGTGTCTTCAACGTCAGTAATAATAAGTGGATTATTACCACCCATTTCTAGCGCTAAAATTTTGCCAGGTTGACCCGCAAACTGTTCATGTAAAATATGACCAGTACGCGAAGAACCCGTAAAGAACAAGCCATCAATACCTTTGTGAGCAGCAAGGGCTTTACCCGTTTCTACTTCACCTTGTACAAGGTTAATGACACCTGCTGGTAAGCCTGCTTTTTCCCACAGTTTAAGCGTAAGCTCAGCTACTTTAGGAGTAAGTTCAGACGGTTTAAACACAACCGTGTTACCTGCTAAAAGCGCTGGCACAATGTGGCCATTAGGTAAGTGACCAGGAAAGTTATACGGACCAAATACGGCTACAACACCATGTGGCTTATGACGAATCATCGCACGGCCAAGTGGCATTGCGTTTTCTACGTCGCCAGTGCGCTCTAAAAATGCTTTTTCAGAAATGGCAATTTTACCAACCATAGCACCCGCTTCTGTGCGAGTTTCCCACAATGGCTTACCTGTTTCTTGTGCAATAGTAATAGCGAGCTCTTCGCTGTTTTCTTTTAATTGCGCTGCAAATGCTTTAATTATTTCCAAGCGCTCAGTAAAGCTTTTATCAGCCCATGCATAAAACGCTTCGCGCGCTGCATTTACTGCGGTGTCTACTTGCGCCGCAGTTGCCGATGAAGCCTGCCAAATAACGTCGTTATTTGCAGGGTTTACTGAATTAAATTCTGTGCCTTGGCCTTGTGACCATTGACCATTTATAAATTGTGCAGGATGAGTCATATACTTTCTCCTAAATTAAATCGTGGTTGCACTAACAATATCGCCAGTTTGCAAATGCAGTGCATCTGCTATTTCTTGCGATAAAATAAGGCTTTTTGCGCGCTCGTCAAATGTCATTGGTGCAACGGTTGCTCTAAAGTCATTAAGCTTTTCGTTAGCTAGTAACACCATGGTGTCGCCAGTCATTTCGCCAATTTCAACGTTAAAGTTACGTGCATTACGAATAGTCGCAATGTTATCTACTTTTGCTTCAACCGTTGGGCCGCCGTCAAAAATGTCTACGTAGCCATTAAACGTAAAGCCTTCGCTTTTTAATAACTCGATTGCTGGGCGAGTGTTGTCGTGTACTTTACCTATTACGGCTTGCGCATCTTTACTTAGCAAGTTTACGTAAATTGGGTATTTAGGCATTAATTCAGCAATGAAAACCTTTTGGCCAATACCTGTTAGGTAATCAGCTGTTGGAAAATCCATTGAGAAGAAGTGCTCTTCAAGCCACTGCCAAAAAGGGCTGCTGCCGTTTTCGTCAGACACACCGCGCATTTCTGCGATTACTGTTTGCGCAAAACGCTCTTGATGCTGTTTTATAAACATAAAGCGCGCTTTTGAAAGTAGCTTACCGTTACAATTTTTACGATAACCATCTTTTAAAAACAATGTGCAAAGCTCTGTAGCACCTGTGTAGTCGTTACATAGCGTTAGAATATCAACCGCTTTGTATACGTCTAATGTGCGCGAAGAGTGAATCACTTTACTTAAGTGATAATGATAAAATGCATCATCAAGCCCTACCGCAGCTTCAATTGCAGATGTTCCTACAACGTCACCGGTTTCGCTATCTTCAAGAACAAACAGGTAGCCTTCGTCACCAGGTTGTGACGTTTGTTTAGCAAAAGAGCTTACTGAATGGTCGATCTTTTTTTGCAATAGTTCTTCGTTTAATGGCAAAGACGTAAAACCATGCCCTGATTCGTGGGCAATTTTCAGTAATGCTGAATAATCATTTTGCTGGATTGGGCGAAGGATCATCATGAGTCCGCTTGCTCCCTTATAAATAACGGTAAATAGGAATTGCAGGGCAAGCAGTGCTTGCCCTTAATTGGTTGGCTTAAGTCGCTTATGCGTTTACTACGCTTGCTACTGCTTTTTCAAAGCGTGCCATACCTTCGCGAATGTCCGCTTCAGGAATTACTAAAGATGGAGTGAAACGTATTACGTCTGCACCAGCAACTAATGACATAAGGCCTTGCTCAGTCCCTGCCACTAAAAACTCTTTTGCACGACCTTTATATTGCTCGTTCACTACTGCACCAATTAATAAACCTTGGCCACGGATTTCGCTAAATACGTTGTATTTGTCGTTAACCGCAGTAAGTAGTTCATTAAATAATGCTGCTTTAGCTTTTACGCCAGCAAGTACTTCTGGGGTATTTACTGTATCAAATGCAGCTTCTGCAACAGCACACGCAAGCGGGTTGCCGCCATAAGTAGAACCATGAGTACCTACTTTAAGATGCTGTGCAATTTCAGTTGTTGTGATCATAGCGCCAATAGGGAAACCGCCGCCAAGTGCTTTAGCTGAAGTTAAAATATCAGGTACTATGTTTAAGCCTTGGTATGCGTATAAATCGCCAGTACGGCCAACACCTGTTTGAACTTCATCAAAAATAAGCAGTGCGTTATGTTTAGTACATAAATCGCGAACGCCTTGAGCAAACTCGTCAGTTGGTGAAACAATACCGCCTTCACCTTGAAGAGGTTCCATCATTACGGCACATGTTTTATCGCTGATAAGCGCTTCAAAAGCAGCTAGGTCGTTGTAATCACAATGTACAATGTCGCCAGGCTTAGGACCAAAACCATCTGAATATGCAGCTTGGCCACCAACAGTTACGGTAAAGAATGTACGACCGTGGAAACCTTTGTTAAACGCGATGATTTGTGATTTTTCTGCGCCAAACTTATCAAGTGCAAAACGACGCGCTAATTTAAGCGCTGCTTCGTTTGCTTCTGCGCCTGAGTTGGCAAAGTAAACTTTTTCAGCAAATGTAGCATCAACCATTTTTTTAGCTAGGCGAAGTGCCGGCTCATTGGTCATTACATTTGATAGATGCCAGATTTTTTCGCCTTGCTCTTTTAATGCGCCTACTAATGCAGGGTGACAATGGCCAAGACAGTTAACTGCAATACCACCAGCAAAGTCGATAAACTCTCGACCTTGTTGATCCCAGACGCGAGAACCTTCGCCTCGAACAGGAATTACGCTTGAAGGTGCGTAGTTAGGAACCATTACGTGATCAAATAATTCGCGATTGACTGTCATTTTATTTCCTCTTAATTGTGAGCAACACAAAACATCAAAATAGGTGTTTGGTTAATATTTGTAACCAACTTTATAGGCAAGATCAGTAACCTGATAATTGCGCAAAATTGCTTTGTGGTTCAATTTTCAGACGCACATTATTTCAGAATTACTTATATCTGTCTCGTTAAAAACTTTCATGTATCCCTTGAAAATAAAGGGCTAAAGATATTATTTCATAGATAGTGAATAACTATTTGCATAGCTATTTATGCTTATTTTTAAACAACTAACCGCATGAGCACCAAGGCGCGCATGCTTTAATCGGCAAATATGCAATATAACAATAGAGTGAGAATGAATGGTTAGTCGCAAAAAAATTAACAAAAAATTCAGATTTTTAGTCAATTTGAATAGCTAAATTGGTAAAATTACTCGATTGAAGGGTTTTTAGTTCCGTTTTAGTGAACTTAAAGTACGAAAACCAGCTTAGAGTTTCATCGGGCTCAATAAGTTGATGCTCTTTTAAATTAAGATATTGAGAGTAGCAACGTGCCTTTAGCATTACTTCTGTTAATGGCAGTAATGTATCGCCTTTATCTACCCCATTTACTAGCTGCTGCATTACACCTTTAAACGGTAAATATTTAAAAGCCATTTTGTCTATTACTTTGGCGCTTACTTCTATCGACTTATTGCTAAGTAGAGTGGTTAAAAATAACGGGTCGGGCTGTAGCTCTAATAATGCGGTGTGCAAATCTTTTTGGTTTTCATTTCGGGCTAACTGCACTTTGCGTTGCCATACTTTCTCAAACGTTTTTAAGTACAAGCGCACTAATGCAATTCGTCCTACATCTAAAAGCATTCCAAGGGTAAATGCATGTACGTCATTCACATTATTAATTTGTGCAATTTTTTGCGCTGCAATCGCGTTTGCCATCGCGCTGTCGCGTAGCCGGCGTTTTAATAATGAAAATGGTTCGGTGCTATGTGGCATCCAATGACGCGCTGCAAATGTAGGAATCACTAGCTGTAAGTTATCAAGGCCAATATAACGAAGGGCAAGCGATGGTTTATCTACTTTTACAGACGTGTTTTTACTACGTTGATTACGGTAGTAAGGTAAATTAACAAGCGTTACTAATTCTCTACCCAACCAGCTTATATCATTAACCAGTGGCTCTAAACGCCCTACCGATGCCGACTTTACAGCTAATATATCGAGTATATTGGCAATGCCATCTTCAATACCTATAGTACTGTGAATTACGCCATCTATATCTTCAAGCTGCTTATATATAGCTGTTTCAATTGTTTTGTGCAGTTGCTCACTCGCTTGAGCGCGGTACTTATGATGTGCAGTACTGCTTTGCTGGCGTTTATTCTGTGCGGCCACTTCAACCTGAAGCAAAGTACGTTGCTTCATGGGTTCGCCGTAATCTATATCTAATGTATGAATGAAACCAATTTGCTGATGCGCAAAGCTGTGCCCAAGCAATAGGTCATGAGCCCGTTGGCTTAGTATTTTAGCAGTACGCTGTTGCGCTACAAGTTCAGTCATGACATCCATTAATAAAGTATTAAATGCTCTGTGTATTATAACATTAGAAGCGAGTTAAAAAGTTATCAAGCAGTTCTAAGCCTTGATCAGTTAGAATAGCTTCGGGGTGAAACTGCACACCTTCGATTGCTAGTTCTTTATGAAGTAACCCCATAATTTCGTCAAACTCGCCTTGCTCAGTCTGAGTCCATGCGGTTACTTCAAGTTCTTTAGGTAGAGTTTGTGCTTTAACCACTAAAG
The DNA here is from genome assembly GCF_015864375.1 of Pseudoalteromonas sp. SWYJZ19. Lineage (NCBI taxonomy): Bacteria > Pseudomonadati > Pseudomonadota > Gammaproteobacteria > Alteromonadales > Pseudoalteromonadaceae > Pseudoalteromonas > Pseudoalteromonas sp. SWYJZ19. The sequence continues at coordinate 115,113 of NZ_JADYXI010000012.1, read as the reverse complement.
AATGATAACGACATACTGTTAACGGGTTAGCTAAGCCTTTAAACACCCCTTTATTAGTGTGAACTATGGGTGATGTTTTACCGTGCATTACTTTTTTAGCACGTATTACATCTCCCCCTAAAGCTTGCGCGATAGTTTGATGCCCCAAGCAAATCCCTAAAATAGGATATTGCCCTTTTAGTTGCTCAACAACATTTAACGAAATACCCGCTTCGTTAGGCGTGCATGGCCCCGGCGATAACACGATGTGTTTCGGGTTCAACTGCTTTATTTGTGCAATGCTTAGCTCGTCATTACGTTTCACTAAAACGTCTTGATCTAAACGCTGAAAATATTGCACTAAGTTGTAAGTAAACGAGTCGTAGTTGTCGATCATCAACAGCATTACACAACAAACCTTATAAATTATTGACCACTTACTTCACACAAGTGGTACTAAGCGCTGCATTCTACCACTATTAATTAACCAACATAAATTAGCAAAAAGCGTTAAAAATTAACTATTTTAGCTAAAATGCTTAAAAGCCTTTAGCAGGTATTGGTTTACTTAACCTGAACTCTGGTTAAGAGATTTATTAACGTATTGAATCATGGTGATATTTAAATTTATTTTCTCTAGCCAGAGATTCCTTGCAGCTTGAGCAATAATATCGAACCCTAAGCTTTTTACGAGTAGTTAATACTCCTATTTAGGCTGTATACCCCAACAATAAATTATTGACCTCTAAAGTACATGCGTTTATTGATCGCTCTATTAAATACTTTAGTGAAATACCTTACTGAGCAAAATAAACAGATTGTTTGCGCTACATCAAATTAGCGGCTCAATGGTTGAATTATATCTATGTAAGCCCCAGTGTATTATATGAAAGGCAGTAATTCACTTATACAACTCACTTACTTGTGAGCTCATTTATATCCTACTAAGGAGCGAATATGTTAGGCGAAGACCACTCACTCACTAATGACTTTCCAGAGTATTTAAATACCATTGCCAAGCTAAATGAAAGCGATACTGAGTTTGCAAAAAAAGCAGATAAGTACGATAAGCTAGACAAAGAAATTAGAGTGTTAGAGCTCAAAGATGCGCCCATAAGCGATGAGCAAATGCATCAGCTAAAACACGAACGTACAGAATTAAAAGATTGGCTATACGAGCGTTTGCAGCAAGAGCAGTAATGCCACTAAAAAAAGAGCTCACTGATGAGGTGAGCTCTTTAGAGCAACAATGGGTATTTTTTCTAAAACTTTACAAAACCACCTACTGGTTTCATAAATACAGTGCTTAGGCCTGCAAAGGCTTGCGCAAACTCTTTTGATAGTTGACTAAATACCGTTATTTTATCCATATCAACTACGCTTAAAAATAGTGGGCCACTTTTGTCCCAACCAGCAAGGTGCACTTTAGCAGCATCTTCATCTTGGTAACGCTCGTAAATATGTACACTGCGTTTGTCTTCACTTACTGTCCACTCATACATTAAAGTGCCGGCTTCACTTTTAGCCAAAGCAACTAATTGCGCCATTATCAATAAAAATTCATCGTATTTACCTTCTTTAATTTGGCCTTGTACTGTCCAGGTAACATGATTTTTCATTATGCTTTGCCTAATTTAAGTTGTGCTAAAATACTGTCTAACGTATCTACTAGTTGTTGATTTTTAGCATTATTAAGTGCATCAACATGAGGAAGCGCAAAGCGTCCTGTATCGTTATCAAAATACAGACCTGCGGCATCTTTAAATTCATCCCTAAGCGCTGCGCGACAAAAAATATCTGCGCCAATTTTTAAATCGCCGCCATCTATACCGTAAGCGTCTTTTACCATTTTACTTCCTAGTAACGATTTAGGGTTTACCGATACAACTAATGGCCCAGTATCTTTAAGCTCCAGCCCTAAATGACGCGACCACATAGTAATAGCCAATTTACTTTGTGCATAAGCCGCACTATCAGAAAGTTCAGTGTTACCTATAAGTGCATTTAAGTTAACGCTTGATTGCGCAGCTGATGACACATTAACCACTCGCGAATCATGACCAAGAACAGGTAACAATAGTTTTGTAAGAAGATATGGCGCAATCGTGTTTACAACAAAGCGAGCATCAAGGCCGTCAATTGTTGTAGCATCAACTAATTGATAAACGCCTGCATTATTAATAAGTACGTCAAGCTGGTTATTATTTTCGGCCAAATCGGCTAATACATTTTTTGCCAAAGTTTGAACTTGGCTCATATCGCTTAAATCAGCAATATAAGTATGTGTACTTGCATTTGGGTATTGCTCGGTTAAAGCTACTTGTAGCGCATTTAGCTTTGCTTGGCTGCGGCCATGTAATAATACGGTGTGACCTTGTGCTAATAACATCTTTGCAGTTTCTAGCCCAATGCCATCGGTAGCACCGGTAAGTAAAATTGTTTTGTTCATGTTGATCTCTCCTTACTTTATTTTCGCTATATTAGCATCCCGACTTACTGCTGATAATTAGGCCAATAGTTGAATCAGTTTATAGAATTAATTGATAAAGCTAAGCCTATGTTAGTTAATATAAAAGCATTCCTTTAAAAGGCAGATGAGTGTTTAAGCTGAATATTTTTTATGCTTTTATTTGAATTACCCAACAATCATAACTATTGTTTTTAAACCACCTTAATAGTAGTATTTATCATATAAATACACTTTTCGAGAAAACACATGAAAGTTTTAGTTACTGGCGGCATGGGTTACATAGGTAGCCACACATGTATTGCATTGCATGAAGCGGGCATTACACCTGTTATTTACGATAATTTGTCTAATGCTAGCCCTCGCGTACTTGACCAACTCGAAAAGATTACTGGTACTCGATTTGAGTTTATCCTAGGTGATATTCAAGACGAACAACAATTTAAGCTTGCTCTAAAACATACTCAAGCTAAGGCTGTATTTCACTTTGCTGCTTTAAAAGCCGTTGGCGAATCAACTGAGCAACCACTGCGTTATTATCAAAATAATGTGTCGGGTACATTAAGTATGTTACAAAGCATGCAAGAAGCCGATGTTAACCACATTATATTTAGCTCATCAGCTACTGTGTACGGCGAGCCAGACTACCTCCCTATTGACGAAAAGCACCCTATACGCGCAACTAATCCTTATGGTTGGACTAAAGTCATGGTTGAACAAGCCATGCAAGACGTATGTAATGCCAACAGTCAATTTATGGGTATTGCGCTTCGTTACTTTAACCCAGTAGGTGCGCACCCAAGTGGTTTATTAGGTGAAAGCCCTAATGGTATTCCTAATAACTTAATGCCATTTATTGCTCAAACGGCGGTAGGTAAACGCGACGTGGTTAATATTTTTGGTGACGACTACGACACTGAAGATGGTACGGGCGTACGTGACTATATTCACGTTTTAGATTTAGCTAAAGGCCATGTGGCGGCATTTATGCAGCATAAAACAGATACCGCCTTTCATGCTTACAACCTAGGCACAGGCCAAGGTTATTCAGTGCTTGATATGATTAAGGCATTTAGCGCATCAGCTGGTAAAAATATTCCGTATAAGAGTGCACCGCGCCGTGCAGGCGATATTGCCTGTAACTACGCCGATGCCACAAAAGCGCAAAACACACTTAACTGGCACGCAGAACTAACACTTAGCGACATGACCAACGATACATGGCGCTGGCAAACTAATTACCCTAGTGGGTTGGAGAGTTAACATGGCTTTATTAGAAAGTACTCACAGACGTAAAAACCCACTAACGGGTCGTTGGGTATTAGTGTCACCACATCGTAATAACCGCCCATGGTTAGGCGCAACAGAAGCAGTAAACGAAAGCGTACTGCCTAAACACGATGAAAGCTGCCCACTTTGCCCAAGTAACACCCGTGCAAATGGCGATAGCAATCCAGATTACAAATACACACATGTATTTAGAAATGATTTTGGTGCACTTACGCCTAATGCCAGCGAGCAATCTCAAAGCTTAGAGTCAGACAGCGATTTATTTGTTGCCGACGAAGCAAGCGGCGAATGCCGCGTAATTTGTTTTTCTCCAGAGCATAATAAAACACTACCAGAGCTTAGCCAAAACGCATTGCACGAAGTAGTAAAAACCTGGAAACAAAATTACACAGAGCTTGCACAGCAGTACGAATGCGTACAAGTTTTTGAAAATAAAGGCGAGATCATGGGTTGTTCGCAACCTCATCCTCACGGCCAAGTATGGGCTCACTCGCATTTATCAACCGAAATAGAAGCCGAAGATAACCAGCAGCTTGCCTATTATAAAAAGCATGGCACAGCCATGCTTGCCGATTACGCGCAAAAAGAACAAGCAGATCAAACACGTGTTGTATTTGAAAACGAACATTGGCTTGTTGTTGTGCCATTTTGGGCAGCGTGGCCGTTTGAAACAATGCTAGTAACTAAAGACAATATTCAAAACTTTAGCCAGCTAAACGATGCGCAAACCGACTCTTTGGCTCAGGCACTTAAAGTATTAACCACTAAGTACGACAACGTATTTAATTGCAGCTTCCCATACTCAATGGGATGGCACAATGCACCGGCTAACAGAGGCTCTGATGAGCAACATTGGCGTTTGCATGCACACTTTTATCCGCCGCTACTTCGCTCTGCTACTGTTAAAAAACACATGGTAGGCTACGAAATGCTAGGCGAAAGCCAACGCGATTTAAGCGCAGAAACCGCTGCTTCTATTTTAAAAGCAGCCAGTACAACACACTATAAAGATACAGCAGGACACACAGATGAAGCTTAACGAATTCCAACAACAATTTTTGTCACTGTATGGCGCGCCTGCTCAAGGTATTGCAGCAGCACCGGGGCGTGTAAACCTCATTGGCGAATTTACCGACTACAACGACGGTTTTGTTTTACCGTGTTCGTTAGAGTTTCGTACCCAAGTAATGTTTAAAGAGCGCGACGACAATATTATCACTGTGCATTCTTTAAATTACCCAGGCGAAAAAGACAGCTTTAGCGTTGATGAAGAAATCACTGAAGGCCAATCGCAATGGGGTAACTACATTCGTGCTGTTACTTACGTTCTTAAAAGAGCGGGCTACACACTGCGCGGCGCCGACCTACTTATTGACAGCAACTTACCGCAAGGTAGTGGCTTGTCGTCATCGGCCGCACTAGAAGTTGCTGTAGGCGGTATGTTTAACCATATTGCACAGCTTGGTTTAAGCGAAGAAAAAATTGCATTGCTAGGCCAAGAAGCCGAAAACGACTTTATGCATTGCCAATGCGGCATTATGGATCAGCTTATTTCAGCTAAAGGCGAAAACGGTCATGCGCTATTAATCGACTGTGAAAACCTAGCGACTAAATCAGTAAAAGTACCGGATGATTTAAATATTGTTATTGTTAACTCTAACTACCCACGTAAATTGGTAGATAGCGAATACAACCAGCGCCGTATTGATTGCGAACAAGCTGCTGTAAAAATGGGTGTAAAAACACTTCGCCAAGCAACCATGACTGGCCTGCAAGCAGTAAAAGCGACATTAAGCGAAAACGAATACAAACGTGCACACCACGTAATTAGCGAAAACGACCGTGTAATCGCAGCAACAACTGCACTACAAAATAATGATATGGATGCACTTCGTACGCTAATGGCTGCATCGCATCAATCGCTTAAACACGATTTTGAAGTAACCGTACCTGCAACCGATGGCCTAGTAGAAATTTGTAAAGAAGCGATGGGCGAGCTTGGCGCAGTTCGTATGACGGGTGGCGGCTTTGGTGGCGCAATTGTATGTTTGTGTCGTGATGCTGAAGTACCACTAATTAAAGCAGCGGTAGAAAAGCATTACTTTGAACGCTTTAATTTAAATGCTGATATTTACGTATGTTCAGCGGGTTCAGGATTACAAATTACGTCTTTTTAAATAAACTTAAGGAATAAGCATGGCAAAGGTTAATTGGGGAATTATTGGGTGTGGCAATATAGCTCACACCTTTGCTAAAAGCATTGCGCATTGTAGTGATGCACAGCTTATTGGCGCGGCTTCAACGAGTATGCAGCGCGCTAAAGAATTTGCCACACCGTACAATATTCAAGGCTACGAGAGCTATCAAGCACTTATTCAATGCCCAAACATTGACGCTATTTATATTGCCAATACGCACGATCAACACTTTAAAACAATAGCCCAATGCTTAACACACAATAAGCACGTGCTAAGCGAAAAACCAATTACCGTTAATGCTAAGCAATTGCAAAACCTCACTGAGCTTGCAAAACAACAAAACTGCTTTTTAATGGAAGGCGTTTGGATGCGGTTTTTACCAGCCATAGTAAAATTACAACAGCTCCTAAGTGAAGGTGTTATTGGTAATGTGCACAGTGTTAATGCCAACTTTAGTTTACCTGGCAGCTTTGCCGACACTCACCGATTAATGAACCCTGTAAAAGCCGGTGGCGCCCTGCTCGATTTAGGTATTTATCCTATTTCGATTGCTGATCTGGTATTTAATAAAGCCCCTGAACATATCAAATCCTTTGTACATAAAAGCACAACCGGCGTTGATGAGCGAAGCACTGCTATAGTTGATTACGGTAACGGGCAATTTGCATCTCTTGCTAGCGCACTGCAGCAAAATGGCCCAACAGAAGCATGTATTAATGGTGAGCTTGGCTATATTCGAATACCTCAGTTTGTAGGTGCAAAAACGCTAGAGCTACACATAAACGACCAAGACCCGCAATACTTTGAATACGACTTTAGCGACGATGAAAATTTTAAGTTTGAAATTGCACATGTCACGCAGTGTATATTACAAAAACAAACCCAAAGCAGCGTGTTGCCCCTCGGTACTAGCTTACGAGTTATGAACATAATGGATACCTTACGAGCACAATGGCAGTTGCAATATAGCAATGCCGTCGAGTCGGCTGAACTGACTAATTAAAAAATAAAAATACACAACAAGGACACACAATGACACACACACTCAAGGCGCTTTCAAAAGCCATATTACTTGCTACGTGCAGTTTATCTGCCAGTGTAGCTGTTGCTGAATCTAATAAACCAGAACAGCTATATCCGCCAATCACTAGCGAAGTACTGCCAGAGCTTGCAGCTAAAGGTAGCTACAATGTAGGTGTGCAAACACTTGATTTAGTTAACCCTGCGCAATTTGACCCCGCTACACAAGGCCAAAAAGATCGTCCTTTAAAAGTAGAAGTGTGGTATCCGGCTGCAAATACGGCAAAAGCGCCACTTACCAGCTACAAAGATGAAACTCGCTCAGGTAAAGAGTTTACTTTGCAAGCCGATGCAATGCGTGATGTCGCCATTAATAATAAAGAACACTACCCTGTGATAGTGCTTTCGCACGGTTATACCGGTTACCGTACAATTATGTACTACCTTGGCGAGCATTTAGCGTCGCACGGTTACATTGTGGTAGCTATTGATCATACTGACTCAACCAATGCCGATGTTGATTTTAAAAACGCGCCATTCTCTGGCTTTTTTAGCACGCTTGTAAATCGCTCACGCGATCAGCAGTTTGTTATTAATTACTTTAATGAGCAAAACAACTTTGCAAGCAAGCAAGTAGACAACAAAAGCGCAGGCGTAATTGGTTACTCAATGGGTGGCTATGGCGCTGTAAATACGATAGGTGGTTGTTACGCTTTTAATGAGCAAACTACGGCTATGTTTACGGGTATGAAAGACCCTGTTCAAATTGAAAAAGTACAGCAATTACTAAACAGCTGCGCTGGTGGGCAATATCAAAACCCAAAAGTAGACCCACGTATAAAAGCGATGGTGGCCTTTGCACCATGGGGCGGACAGCACGCTATATTTGATGCCAAAGCAATGGAAAATATTAAAGTACCTTCGCTTTATGTAGCCGGTAACTTAGATGACATTTCTGGCTATGAAGGTATTAAAAACCTTTATAACCAAACAGGCAGCAAAGATAAGTACATGCTTACTTACAAAAATGCACGCCATAATATAGCACCACACCCAGCCCCTGCTATTGCACAAAGCAGCAGTGAGCTAGATATAGGCCATTACTACGAGCCTTCGTGGTCTATGCGTACACTAAACGAAATCAACAAACACTTTGTACTTGCCATGATGGATTGCCACGTAAAAGGCATAGCCAGCGAGTGTAAATACTTAGATTTACCACAAAACGGCGACCAAGCTGTTGTTGATGGTAAACCGCTGCCACAGTGGCGCGGGTTTGATAATCGCTTTTCTACCGGTATGGATTGGCAACAAGCTAAACCTCACACCAAGTAATAATAAACTTTAAGCGGCTGTTTTAATCAATAGCCGCATACGCCCTTAAAATAATGCAAAAATAAAACGCCTTTTATATAAAAGAGTTACCAGAAAATATTAGCGTGTTTATTTTTTAATCTGCTATTTTAAGAAAAAACCATTGCCATTAACTTCGGTTAAAGGCAATCTAGTCATATATAAGATAAGATAAATAACACAAATATCATGTCCAAATACATACTCTCAATTGATCAAGGAACCACAAGCTCTCGGGCCATCTTGTTTACAAAAGATGCAGACGTTTTTGGTACAGCACAACAAGAATTTTCGCAGCATTTTCCACAAAATGGTTGGGTAGAACACGACCCTAACGATATTTGGCAAACAGTGCTTAGCACTAGTCGCGAAGTGTTAACTAAAAACGATGTAAAGCCTGAAGAAATTATTGCCATTGGTATCACCAACCAGCGCGAAACCACTTTAGTGTGGAACAAAAAAACAGGCAAAACAATTTATAACGCTATTGTATGGCAAGACCGTCGCACAAGTGACTATTGCGAAAGCCTAACAACTGATGAGCTTTGCCAAACGATAAGCGAAAAAACAGGCTTATTGCTCGACCCTTATTTTTCGGCCACTAAAATTCGTTGGATTTTAGATAACGTTGAAGGCGCACGCGAACAAGCCCTTGCAGGTGAGCTCGCCTTCGGTACGGTTGACACTTACCTACTTTGGCAGCTAACAGGCGGCAAAGAGCACCGCACCGATGCAACCAATGCATCGCGCACCATGTTATTTAATATTCATACCCAGCAGTGGGATCAAGAGCTTTTAGAGTTATTCGATATCCCAGAATCTATGCTGCCAGAGGTAATGGATTCAGCTGACGAGTTTGGTTCAACCAGCGCTGATATTTTTGGCGCGCCAATTCGCGTATGTGGTATTGCAGGCGATCAACAAGCTGCGCTTGTTGGCCACGCATGTTTTGAACAAGGCATGGCTAAAAGTACTTACGGTACTGGCTGTTTTTTAATGCTTAACACTGGCGAAAAAGCACTGACCTCAGAAAACCGCTTACTGACCACTGTTGCTTATAGATTAAACGGCAAGCCAACTTACGCCATTGAAGGCAGTATATTTATGGCTGGCGCAACTATGCAGTGGATTGTTGAAGGCTTAAAACTACTTAGCCATGCTGGCGAAAGTGAATCGATGGTTAAAGATGTACCGCTCGATCATGGTGTATTTTTAGTGCCTTCGTTTACGGGTTTAGGTGCTCCTTATTGGGACCCTAATGCACGTGGCGCTATTTTAGGGCTAACACGCGATTCGGGTATTAGCACCATAGTTGCCGCAGCGCTGCAATCAGTTGGTTACCAGACCAAAGATTTACAAAAAGCGATGGAGCGTGATGGTCTTCGCCCAAGTGTGCTTCGTGTAGATGGCGGTATGGTAAAAAATAATTGGGTTATGACCTTTTTATCAAACATTTTAGGCGCAACAGTTGAGCGCCCAACTGTGACCGAAACCACTTCTTTAGGCGTAGCATATTTAGCTGGCTTACAAACAGGTGTGTACGAGTCGACTGAGCAGTTATCTAAAATGTGGACATGCGACCGTCGCTTTGAGCCAACCATGAGTGCCGACGAGCGTAACGATCTATACGCAAAATGGCAGCACTGCGTAGCTCAAGTATGCTTAACGAATAAAAACTGCCCATAGTAAATACTAAGTGGTTAAGGCTAATACTTTAACCACTTTGCTTTTTTAACTTAGCTAAATGCTAGATTTAAAAAGCATGCTTTACTGCTTTAAATTGAAAATGGATTGGCGTCAAAATTAACGAATAAAAATCTGGGTTTTCTATTGTCAAATGAAAACAGCAGCTTTATGATGCTTATGTCTTATTTATATTACAAATAAAAAGGTTAGCTCGGTGGAATTAGCAGATAACGAATATGACTTACTAGTCATCGGTGGCGGTGTAAACGGCACTGGAATAGCAGCTGATGCAGCAGGCAGAGGATTAAAAGTACTCTTGTGCGAACAATCAGACCTTGCCTGTGCAACATCTTCAAACAGTTCTAAGCTGATCCACGGTGGTCTGCGCTACCTTGAGCATTACGAATTTAGATTAGTAAAAGAAGCCCTAGCAGAGCGAGAAGTGCTACTTAAAAACGCACCTCATATTATGTGGCCGCTAACCTTTAGATTGCCGCATCAAAAGCATTTACGCCCTGCGTGGATGATTCGCATTGGTTTGTTTATGTATGACAACCTAGCGAAACGCGAAACACTAGCGGGTTCTCGAAGCATTAAATTTGGCGAAAATAGTGTTTTAGAACCCTCTATTACCAAAGGGTTTGAATACTCTGATGGCTGGGTTGACGATTCTCGCTTAGTCGTTTTAAACGCCCTTGCAGCGCAGGAAAAAGGCGCCGTTATTACCACACAAACTAAGTGTGTAAATGCTAAACGTGAGCAAGGTAAATGGCAGGTAACGCTTGAGCAGCAAAAGAGCAAAGCTAAATACACCATTTCTGCCAAAGGCATTGTTAATGCTGCGGGTCCTTGGGTAGCTAAATTATTTGATGAAGCCCTAACAGAAAAATCACCACAAAATATTCGCCTTGTAAAAGGTAGCCACATTGTAGTGCCTCGCATTCACGATGAGAAACAAGCTTATATTTTACAAAATAAAGATCAGCGTATTGTGTTTGTTATTCCGTTTGAAGATGACTTCTCACTTATTGGCACAACCGATGTAGAACACAAAGGTGAAGCACAAGACGTTAAAATTAGTGATGAAGAAATTGATTACTTAATTGATATTACTAATACCTACTTTAAACAACCGATTAAACGCGAAGACATAGTACATACCTTTTCAGGCGTACGCCCATTACTTGATGACGAATCAGTTAATGCACAAGCCGTTACTCGCGATTATAAATTAGAGCTTTCGAGTGATGCTAAGCAAACACCTCTACTGAGTGTGTTTGGTGGAAAAATTACAACTTATCGCAAACTTGCCGAAGCTGCGGTTAATAAGCTTGAAGACTTTTACCCACAAATGAGCAAAGCGTGGACCAAGCATAGCTCGCTCCCTGGTGGTGATTTTAGCTCTGTAGAAGCACTTAAATCAGAGCTAAAAGCAAAATACGAATGGCTACCTGAAATAACACTTAAACGCTTTGTACGCACTTATGGTACTCGTGCTAAAAATATATTAGGTAATGCAACTGGGTTGAGTGATTTAGGCCAAGATTTTGGCCATGGTTTATTTGCAGCAGAAGTAGATTACTTGCTAAATGAAGAGTGGGCAGAAAACGCATACAATATTTTATGGCGCCGCAGCAAATTAGGACTACGTTTTAATGAGGCACAAGTTGCTGCGCTCAATGATTACATTGAGCATAACCAAGCAGCTAAAAGCGCTTAACTAAATTATATAGCTGCTTTTAACTGCAGCTATAATGATTTCCCGTAACCCCTTTATAATTTAACCGTTATAGAGGGGTTTATTTTTTTGACTCTAAATTAAATAAATAATTAAAACCGCTAAGCGTGGCTGTTTTAATATCAAACTCAACACACTTAACACCAATTTGTTTAAGCGCTGTGGTAAAACACTTATTAAGCTGCTTTGTGCCAATCACCACAACTTGTGTATCACTTAATAATTGCCACTCGCTTGCATGGCGAGCTGCTCGTACATCACTGCCAATTAATACACCCGACAAATAGGCTTTAGCTTGTACTGGCGTTAACTCCTTTGAAAGCTGGCGTGTACGCACACTAAAAATACCATGTGCCAAGTTACCGCTATCACTACCTAAAGTTAGCTCACAGCCTTGCTCAAATGCTTTAAAGTCAAACTCACCTTCTGCACAGTCGTTAGGAATTAAAACACTTTGGTGACATAACAAATCATATAACTCGCCGGTCATGGCTGTTTTAAAGCAAATAATTTCGCCGTTGTTTATAAGTACCCATTTAGTATGTGTACCAGGCAAACATAATAATATTTTACCTTGTTGATACTGTGGATTTTGTTTTAAAAACCCTAAAATTTGCAGCTCTTCGCCGCGCATTACATCAAACAAGCCGTTTTGCAGCGTACACTTTGTGCCAGGTAACGCTTTAATAATATGTCCATCGCAATCAAAGCTAATAGCCGCATTAAGGAGCTCTTCGGGATTAATTGGGCATTCTAAATAAGGGGTTTTGTGCCAGCCGATGCTTGAGGTAATTTGCCCTGCAATATATATAGGTAAACTGCCATATTCTTGCTTCCACACTGCAATGGTGTCGATTAGGGTTTGCTCAAAATTTTGATTCGCCTTAACAACGCCAGGGCCATCACGTTGTGCTAATAATTTAAGTGTTGATTGCGCTTGTACTTCGCACAAATAAGCACGTAAATGGCTCGTGCCCCAGTCAACAGCAATAAAAAGAGATGAATTAGCCAAGCTTTAAAGCCTCCCACCGTCGATTTTAATACTCTGCCCGGTGATCATACTGCTTTCATCGGCGGCTAAAAAGAGTGCCAAATTAGCAACATCTTCAGGTGTTACTAATTTTTTAAGCGCCATGGCTTCCATCCACTTAACTTGCTCTTCTTCGGTAAACCAACTTGCTAGTTGACGGTCGGTGGCAACCCACCCTGGTAAAATAGCGTTAACGCGAATACCAAACTCTCCATAATCGCGAGCCAATGCCTTAGTCATACCAATCAACCCTGCTTTTGCTGTTACATAACCGGCCATTTGTGGCTGGCCCATAATCGCGTTAATAGAGCTAAAGTTAATGATACTGCCCGCCTTATCATCTTTCATAAAAGACATAGCAACTTGAGAAGCAAAAAAAGCAGGGTTTAAGTTTATTTGTAAGCACTGATCCCAGTCTTGCACTGTAACGTCTTCGCTTGCTTGCCGGCGGTCGTTCGCTACATTATTAATTAATATATTTATTGCACCAAAAGCGGCGCATGCATCTACAAGTGATTGCTGAAGTGCATGCGAGTCAGTAACGTCCACTTGTCTGTACCATAATTTGGCATCGGGTAATTCGCTAATAAGCGACTGTGCAGCCTTATCATCAATATCAATAAACGCTACTTTTGCATTTTGGTTTACAAAGGATTTAACCATTGCTCTGCCAATGCCTGATGCACCACCGGTAATAAAAACAACTTTGCCAGAAATACTATGATATTGAGCTAGGGTGTCCAAATTAAACTCTCCAAACAACAACTTACAATAGTGTTTTGCTTATTAAAAACGCCAATAGACGTTATAAAGAACCAAAACGCTGTGCTAAAATAATTAGCCAATTAAAACTTTATATCATATCCTTAAGTACATTAATATGATATATGATATATAATAAAGCAATATATCAACTCGGAATCCTGCGCAATGAAAAGCCAACCTCGTCAAAATTTAACACAACAATTAACCCACGATTTGGGCTTTGCTATTGTGCGTGGTGTTTACCCTGTAAGCGAAGGCCTGCCTTCTGAAGCCGATTTATGTATAAAGTACGATGTGAGTCGCAGTGCTACTCGCGAAGCGGTAAAAATGCTCTCTGCTAAAGGACTTATTTCATCTCGTCCTAAGCAAGGTATTCGCGTACTACCAGAAAGTAGCTGGAATATGTTTGACACCGACGTACTGCGTTGGATTTTAAGCAGTAAGCCATCTTTATCATTATTAAAAGAGTTTACTCAAGTACGTGTCGCGCTTGAGCCACAAGCAGCCGCGCTTGCAGCAGTAAATGCCACTGCTGAACAGCTAGCTGAAATTGATAACGCCTTAGCTCGTATGGCTGAAGCTGACGAAGGCTTAGACGACCCACTAGAAGCTGACATTGCTTTTCATACCAGCATATTAGTGGCCAGTAATAATCGCTTTTTTGTACAGTTAACTGAGTTTATTAGTACTGCGCTTAGAGTAAGTATTCGCTACACAAACCACATTAAAGGTGTACCGGGCGCAGACGTGGCTAAACATGCTGATATTTTAGAAACCATAAAGTCACGCGACCCTGAACGCGCAAAAAAAGCAGTAGAAACAATTTTAGAAGAAGCACTACAGTTAATTGAATCTAAATTAGTTTAATGCAACTTTAGCTAAGCATATTTTATAAATATTAAGTCCATCAAGTTTACTCTTTGCAGTACATTCGATGGACTTTTTTATTACCTATAAGGCTTAAATTATACCAATTCGCTTAATTAAGTGATCTATTTTGAGGATGAAAAAACGTGTTGATAGCTAGGCAAAAAATTCGCTATTCAGTTGTTCTAAATGAGAATTTTTTAACGCAGGTAGCGACACGTTTAGCCCCTAAAAATGATTAAGTATTATTGCGGATTGGTATTTCAGGCATTAAAAAATCCGATATCAGTCACCTGATATCGGATTTTTAATTATTTAAATCAGATTAATAACTCTGGTTATTAACTGAGATAAAACACCTTTTTAGGCTCGAATTATAATCCTAATTTCTTCTCAAGATAGTGGATGTTAGTACCACCATTTTTGAAGTTTTCATCTGCAAGAATTCTCTTATGCAAAGGAGTATTAGTTTTAATTCCGTCAATTACCAGCTCGTTAAGTGCATTGCGCGCGCGAGCAATAGCTACGTCACGGTTTTCACCGTAAGTAATTAACTTACCAATCATTGAATCGTAATGTGGTGGAACCGTGTAGTCAGCGTAAATATGGCTGTCCCAACGAATACCTAAACCACCAGCAGGATGGAAACGTGTAATTTTACCCGGTGAAGGAATAAACGTTTCAGGATCCTCAGCATTAATACGACACTCAATAGCATGACCACGAATAACAACGTCGTCTTGAGTGAATGATAAAGGCTGACCCGCTGCAATTTTTAATTGCTCTTTTACTAAATCGATACCAGTAACCATTTCGGTTACAGGGTGTTCAACCTGAATACGTGTATTCATTTCGATGAAGTAAAACTCGCCGTTTTCGTATAAAAACTCAAACGTACCCGCACCGCGGTATCCAATTTCGATACATGCACGTGTACAGCGCTCGCCAATGAATTTACGCGTTTCAGCAGTAATTCCTGGTGCTGGCGCTTCTTCAACTACTTTTTGGTGACGACGTTGCATAGAACAATCACGTTCACCTAAATGTACTGCATTACCTTGGCCGTCTGCTAATACTTGAACTTCGATATGGCGTGGGTTTTCAAGGAATTTTTCCATATAAACCATGCTATTACCAAAGAATTGCTTAGCTTCTTGCTGTGTTAATGCAATTGAATCAATAAGTTCAGATTCGCTGCGAACAACACGCATACCACGACCACCACCGCCACCAGCGGCTTTGATGATTACCGGGTAACCGATACGCTTAGCGATTTGCATGTTGCGTTCTTTATCATCTGATACCGGGCCGTCTGAGCCTGGTACACATGGAACGCCTGCTTTACGCATTGCTGCAATAGCAGACACTTTATCACCCATAAGGCGAATAGTGTCGCCACGAGGACCGATAAATACAAAACCACTTTGCTCAACTTGGTCGGCAAAATCAGCATTTTCTGCAAGGAAACCGTAACCAGGATGAATCGCTACAGCGTCAGTTATTTCAGCCGCAGCAATAATGCGCGGAATATCTAAATAACTTTCAGTTGCTGATGGTCTACCAATACAGATGGTTTCATCTGCAAGCAATACATGCTTAAGATCGCGATCTGCCGTTGAATGCACAGCAACCGTTTTGATCCCAAGCTCTTTGCAGGCGCGCAATATACGAAGTGCAATTTCACCTCGGTTTGCAATGACTACTTTATCTAACATTAGAGTTGGCCTTTTAGGTTACGCTATTATTCAATGATGAATAGAGGTTGATCAAATTCTATTGGCTCGCCATTTTCAGCTAAGATAGCTCTTACTGTACCGGCTTTATCTGATTCAATTTGGTTCATCATTTTCATAGCTTCGATAATACAAAGTGTATCGCCAACTTTAACTTGCTGACCAACTTCTACATATGCTGGCGCTTCTGGAGAAGCCGCAGAGTAAAAAGAACCAACCATTGGTGATTTAACTTGATGACCAGTAGGTTCTGCTGGTGCTGCCGCTTCAACTGCTACAGGAGCCGCTGCAACTGGTGCTGCTGGCGCTGGTGCATATTGCTGTGGAGCAAATTGCGGGTAACCTGGGCCTGCACTCATGTTGTTGCGGTTAATACGTACTGATTCTTCACCTTCAGTGATTTCTAGCTCAGCAATACCTGATTCTTCTACTAATTCGATAAGCTTCTTTATCTTGCGAATATCCATTACACGACCCGCCTGTTAGTTGTTTGTGTGTTAATTTAAATTAAATTGCGCTTTGCAACCGGCTCACAGCGGCATTCAATGCTGCGTGATAACCCATTGCGCCTAATCCACATATCACGCCTTGTGCCACATCAGAAAAATACGAATGATGGCGAAAAGCTTCACGTGCGTGCACATTACTTAAATGCACTTCAAAAAACGGAATATCAACACTTAGCAATGCATCACGTAATGCAACGCTTGTATGCGTAAATGCAGCAGGGTTAATTATTATGTAATCAACCGCTTGCCAAGCACTGTGTATTCGTTCAATGAGGGCTTGCTCACTATTACTTTGAAAATGCGTTAACTCAACATCTAGACTATTAGCAGCACTGGTTAGCTCCTCCATAATCTCACTCAGCGTCTGAAAACCGTATTTATCCGGTTCACGTTTACCAAGCATGTTTAAATTTGGACCATTTATAACTAAAAGGTTAAATTTTGCAGCCATAATACGCGATATATCCTATAAGTAATGAGTTAAGCGGTTACTAACTAGTTTTTCACTTTTAAGTAAGCAGAAAAAGCAATGTAGCAACAATTTCTCACGTTAACCAACTATTATAGTGATTTCGACGTAAATAGCAGCAAAATACTGGTCTTATCAGTGTCGTGGGTACAAATATAAGAAGAATTAAGAAGGTGCCACTTAGTCAATTCAAGTGGCACTATTGCACTATTATTGTGCGCTGGCGCGCACAACTGCTAGGTGTTTAGCAAAGTCCTCAGCATTTAAAAAGCCCGTTACGCGCTGCGTACTAAGCTCTTGTCCTTGAGTATTAAAAAACAAAATACTAGGTAAACCAAACACCGTGTACTCTTCCATTAGCTCAATTGTTTTATTATCACTCTCAGTTAAATCAATTTGAATAAGTTGATAGTGGCTAAACTCACTTTGCACTTTGGCATCAGGAAAGGTGTAATGTTCAAACTCTTTACACGCCACACACCAGTCGGCATATAAATCGACCATAACCATTCGACCTTCGTCGTTTGCTTGTGCAACTGCTTCTTTTAGTTCTGCTAAATCAGCAACCTGTTTAAACTCATTATTTTGTGAGCTTACCTGTACTGTTTGTACTTGAACTGGCCAAAAGTAGTTTTTAGTTAACGTAAAGCCTGTAATAACTAATAGAGTTGCAGCAAACCATAATGCAGTTTTTAACTTGCTTTGTGTTTGGCTACTTTGCCAATGATGTAAGTACAGTGCTGTTGCTAGTGCAAGCACACCTGCCATTAATAATATAATGTCGGCGCTGATTAGTCGCTCAAGTAATATAAGCGGCACAACGAGCATCACAAAACCAAACAAGGTTTTAACTTGCTCCATCCAACCACCCGCTTTAGGAAGCAATTTACCGCCAGATGTACCGAGTAATAACAGCGGTAATCCCATACCTAAACTAAGCACGTACAGTGTTAAACCACCTACTAAGTAATCACCACTTTGCGCTACAAATAACAGCGCCGCCGACAGTGGCGCAGTAGTACAAGGTGATGCTATTAATCCCGAAAGTACACCCATTAAAAATACGCCAACGTAGTTGCCGCCTTTTTGGTTGTTACTTACTTGAGTTAGCTTGCTCATCATACTGCTTGGCAGTTTAATTTCGTACCAGCCAAACATCGACATAGCCAATAATACAAACAATAAACTAAAGCTAATTAATACAAATGGATGCTGTAAATACCCCTGCACTTGCCCACCAAGTGCCGCAACAACTAAACCAAGCGCTGCATAGGTAACTGCCATACCTTGTATATATACAAACGACAGTGCAAAGGCTTTTTTAGTTGAAAGGTTTTGCTGGCCCGCAATTAAGCTCGATAAAATAGGAAACATAGGAAATACGCACGGCGTAAAAGCAAGGCCTACACCCACTACAAAAAATATGAGTAAATTAGTTATCAAGCTCTGACTTGCTAATTGCTCAGTAAAGGTGAGCTCTTTTTTGGTGTCATCTGAATTTGTTGTGGGTTCAGTAGTAGGTTCAGTAGTAGGTTCAGTAGTAGGTTCAGTAGCTGGCTCATTAAGTGCTGCAAACGTATTGGTCGCAGACGCCGTTTCATCGGTAGCGCTATTTTGATCTACATTTTTAATCTGCGCGCCACTAATTACACTCAGCGGAATACTAATAACTTCAGGCGGATAACAAAGTCCTGCTTTTGCACAGCCCTGATAGCGAACTTTAACAACCGCTCCCTCAGTGATATTACTTAACTTGCTAACAACACTCGCGGTATTAAAAAAGACTTCTGTTTTACCAAAAAATTCATCTTCAATAATTTCGCCACTACCAGAGTCACCTACTTGGATGTTTGCGCCCTTGGCAATGATTTCTATTTTCTTTTTATATAAATAATAATCTGGCGCTATATCCCAGCCCACAAACAAGGTTTTTCCTTGCTGGTCAAAGTCAAATACAAACGCTTGGTCTACAGGTAAAAAAGTGTGTTGAGGAGGCCCAAGTAGATCACCAAGCACATTATTAGTCGCAGCCTTTACAGGTACAGTTAATAATGTAACCAACAATAAAAAGAGAAAACGCATTAATTCAGTACCTCGTCCATCCAATTAAAATATGCCAAGTTACCTGTTGAGACTTCTACAACCTGAATCTCTGGCACTTCGTAGCTATGTAGCTCTTTTATTGTTAAAAACACATCGTTCATTTTGTCTGCTTTCGTTTTTATAAGTAGTTTGGCTTCAGTTGCTTCTGCCACTTCGCCTTCCCACATATAAACAGAGCCCATGTTAGATAAAATATTTACACAAGCTGCTAGCTTTTTTTCTACCAACGCCCTTGCTAGGCTGCGTGCTTCTGCTTCGTCTTTGCAGGTCGTAAAAATCATTTTAAAATGCGTAGTCATTATGAACCTATACTTATTTAACAGTGTCTAGCTTCATAGTATCTGATAGCCGATACAATGTGTAGACGCTAAAATATCAGTAAAATGACGATACCTATGCCCTAACCTTGAAAAGAGACCTCGTCACCCTCATTTATATTTCATCAACTCTTTTGAGTGTCATTATTTAGAGAGCGCTATGTTTAGATTTTTATTTGTGTTGTTTATTATCATCCCTATTATCGAAATCGCCTTGCTGATTCAAGTAAGCGACGTGATTGGCGGATTTGCAACAATTGCACTTGTTGTTATTACTGCGATTTTAGGAGCCAAAATGGTTAAAACACAAGGTATGGGTGCGCTGCAAAATGTACAGGCGCAAATGGCGCAAGGGCAAATGCCAGCCAAAGAATTATTTACCGGAATATGCGTGGTAATTGCAGGTGTATTATTACTTACCCCTGGCATTATGACAGACGTATTTGGATTACTATTATTAACCCCTGCAATTCGTAACAAATTGGCTGCAGGCCTTGCTAGCCAAGCAACTGTTAGAATGAGCGCAGGTATGCAACAAGGGCCATCGCCGTTTGCTGGGCAGCAACATGCTGAACGAGAGCAAGGGCAAATGGAACGACCAACAACTATTGACGGCGAGTATGAGAGAAAAGATTAAAAATTTATCGTTTTTTCTCTTGGAATTTTACACTCCACCCCCATTAATGAATGCAAATTAGAAAAGCTTTTTTCTGTACTGTTCAGAAACTGTTAGGAGAACTAAAAAACATGAACATTCGTCCTTTACAAGATCGCGTAATCGTTAAACGTCTAGAAGAAGAAACAAAATCTGCTGGCGGTATTGTATTAACTGGCTCTGCAGCTGAAAAATCAACTCGCGGAGAAGTTGTAGCCGTAGGTAATGGTCGCGTTTTAGAAAACGGTGACGTGAGAGCGTTAGAAGTTAAAGCCGGTGACACTGTGTTATTTGGCTCATATGTTGAAAAAGTTGAAAAGATCGAAGGTCAAGAGTACCTGATCATGCGTGAAGATAATATTTTAGGCATTGTAGGCTAAACCTACTTTTCGTTTATAAACATTTAAGAATTTAGAGGAATTTAAAACATGGCAGCAAAAGAAGTACTTTTTGCAGGTGACGCACGCGCTAAAATGCTAACTGGCGTAAACATCCTGGCAAACGCAGTAAAAGTTACACTAGGTCCTAAAGGCCGTAACGTTGTACTAGACAAATCATTTGGCTCTCCAGTTATCACTAAAGATGGTGTATCTGTAGCAAAAGAAATCGAACTTGAAGACAAGTTTGAAAACATGGGCGCACAAATGGTTAAAGAAGTTGCATCTAAAGCAAATGATGCAGCCGGCGATGGTACAACTACCGCTACAGTACTTGCACAGTCTATTGTTAATGAAGGCCTTAAAGCTGTTGCTGCAGGCATGAACCCAATGGATCTTAAGCGCGGCATCGACAAAGCAGTTATTGCTGCTGTTGCAGAGCTTAAAGCGTTATCTGTTCCTTGTTCTGATACTAAAGCAATTGCACAAGTAGGTACTATTTCAGCTAACTCTGATAAAGAGATTGGCGACATCATTGCACAAGCAATGGAAAAAGTAGGACGTAACAGTGGTGTTATTACTGTAGAAGAAGGTCAATCACTTGAAAACGAACTAGATGTTGTTGAAGGCATGCAGTTTGACCGTGGTTACTTATCTCCTTACTTTATCAACAGCCCAGAAAAAGGCACTGTTGAACTAGATAACCCATTTATTCTACTTGTAGATAAAAAGATATCTAACATCCGCGAATTATTGCCAACATTAGAAGCGGTTGCTAAAGCAAGCAAACCACTACTAATCATCGCAGAAGACCTTGAAGGTGAAGCACTAGCTACATTAGTAGTTAATAACATGCGCGGTATTGTTAAAGTATCAGCAGTTAAAGCACCTGGTTTTGGCGACCGTCGTAAAGCAATGCTACAAGATATCGCTGTATTAACTGGCGGTACTGTTATTTCTGAAGAAATCGGCTTAGAGCTTGAAAAAGCAACAGTTGAAGACCTAGGTACAGCTAAGCGCGTAATTATCACTAAAGATGATACAACAATCATTGATGGTGCTGGTGAAGAAGCGGGTATTAGCGGTCGTGTTTCACAAATTAAAGCACAAATCGAAGAAGCAACATCAGACTACGATAAAGAGAAACTACAAGAGCGCATGGCTAAATTAGCTGGCGGTGTTGCAGTAATCAAAGTAGGTGCTGCTACTGAAATGGAAATGAAAGAGAAAAAAGACCGCGTTGAAGATGCATTAAATGCAACTCGTGCAGCGGTTGAAGAAGGCGTAGTACCTGGCGGCGGCGTTGCACTTGTACGTGCAGCTAGCAAGCTGGTAGATTTAGTTGGCGACAACGAAGATCAAAACCACGGTATTAAAGTTGCACTTCGTGCAATGGAAGCACCACTTCGTCAAATCGTAACTAACGCTGGCGAAGAAGCATCAGTTGTAATTAACGCAGTTAAAGGCGGCGAAGGTAACTTTGGTTACAACGCAGCAACTGGCGAATACAACGACATGATTGAAATGGGTATCCTAGATCCAACTAAAGTAACACGCTCTGCATTACAGTTTGCAGGGTCTATTGCGGGTCTAATGATCACTACTGAAGCAATGGTAGCTGAAATCCCAAAAGATGAAGCTGGTGGCGCTGATATGGGTGGCATGGGCGGAATGGGTGGTATGGGCGGAATGATGTAATCATCTAACCCATATACTATAGCATCCTAAGAAGCCCGCAAGGCTATGTTTTGCGGGCTTTTTTATTGACTTTACTTCCTCTTACATCCGATAATATTTCACTACTTCCAAAAATAACAAGGTATTAATGAAGGGTACCACTGCAAACTTCAGTTTAATTTTATTCATATTTAATATGCATACCCCTCATAAAGTACCCCACACAAGAGATGTAAATGCCATTAACTGCACAAGAAGTAAAAAATATATCCTGTCCTGAAGACAAAGCGCAGATAAAGAAATCAGATGGTAACAATCTGTTTTTACTGGTTAAAAACAATAACTCCAAACTATGGCGGCTCAGATTTAGACATGCAGGAAAGTACCAAGAAATGGCTCTTGGAAAATACCCCTCCATATCTCTCAGCGAAGCTAGAAGATTGGCTGAAGAAGCAAGAGCGTCTTTAATCAATGGTATTAACCCTATGGATGAAAGGCGGGAACGAAAACGCACAAAAGAGGTAACTAAAGACAAGTTATTTTCAACCATTGCAATAAAGTGGTGGGAGCAGCAAAAAGGTTCTTGGTCGGAGGATCACGAAAAAAGAATCAATCGCTGGCTGCTGGTGGACTCTAAAAGCTTAGGTAACCTTCACATTGATAATATTGACGCTGGGCATATTACTGAACTCATGTTAGCAGTTGAAGCAACTGGAAGCCCCAGAAAAGCACCAAATATACTGGCGGTAATCAATCGTGTTTTTGGTTATGCATTAGCGCACAGATTGACACGAAATAATCCTGCACAAGGCCTACCTCTCACCGATATACTAAAACCCTTACCAAAAGTAAAACATAGGGCTGCAATCGTTAAGCCTAATGAACTTGCCCAATTGATTAGAGATATAGATACAACAGAATCAGGCAATTACTGCACTGTTGAAGCACTTAAATTAATACCTAGAGTATTCTTAAGACCAACTGAGATTAGGAACCTGAAGTGGGAATACGTTGACTTTGATGATTCACTAATAAGAATACCAGCCGAAGAAATGAAACGCGGCCGAGAGCATATTGTGCCGATGTCAAAGCAAGTCGTAAAACACTTAAAAGAAGTGAAAACTGTTACAGGCTACTCCAAGTTGGTATTTCCTAACCAAAGAGATGGCAGCAAACCTATGAGTAAAAATGTATTAACTAATCGTTTACGAGATTTAGGGTACCCTGCCGATGTCATGTCAGCACATGGTTTTAGAAGTACAGCATCAACCATACTGCACGAAAAAGGCTGGAACCACGATGTCATTGAAGTGCAACTTGCCCACCTTACTGGCTCGGCTACATCAAGAGCCTACAATCGCTCAATATACTTGGCAGAGAGAACAAAACTAATGCAAGAATGGGCAGACTATTTAGATCAATTGTCTAATATAAAATAACAATGGTACATAAAAACAATGAAAAAAACAGACAAGTTTAGAGAGTGGCTCTCACTTGAAAATGCAGCTGCGCGTATCTCTAAAGAAATAAATGAAAATATAACTGTAAATGATTTATATCGGCTAGCACTCGATGGTCACTTAAAACTTTCTATGTATTTTGTAAATGATGGATATGGTATAGAGGGTGAATTGGGGGGAGTCGATGAGACTGAGAAGCAGTTACCTCAGCAAAAATTTAATACCTTGAACCGCACTGTTCAAAGTATGGCTGGTATTTGGGATTTAACAATGCAAGGCCAAGAGGCTTATGAAATTAAAGAGTATTATGAAGAAAGCAATTCAGGGGTAAGTGTAAAAAATCGTAGTAAAAATGGTATCTTAGTGCAACAAGATGGCGTCACTTGTAAGCTATATAAATACTTTGACTATGAGAAAATATGTAGTCCTGAATACAACGAATCAAAAGAGAGGAAACGTGCCCTTGCGGAAGAACCTGCTAAGATTTTTGAAAATCTTCCCATAGTTCTTGAGCAATTAGTTCGAACTGATAAATATGACATACAATATGTACCTTGTATCAAACTTTCTGATGCTGGTTGCGTTTTGATTATAAAAAATCGTGAAATCACTCGCTTTATCCAATTGATAGAAAATAAGCCGCAAGAAGAAAAACCACTTACATCTAAAGAACGAACTACAAAAAACATTCTAATAGGGGCACTACTGAAAGAGTTAGGTATAACCCCTCCTTATAAAGCTTCTGCCCCCGTTATTAAATTAATCGTTGAAAAATATGGTAAAACTATCGCTGACAACACCGTCCGCGCAACTCTACAAGAACTTGCTGAGCATATAGATTAGCCCACTTTGTATGAATTAAAAAACGCAATTGAAACTCTACTTTCTTCAATTGCGTTTCAGACCTCTCAAATCAAATAACCTTCTAATCATCCAATAAACGATTAAAAGGTTCCAATGTGTCCCATAAAATAATTCGCTTACCTGAAGTTAAAAATAAAACAGGTCTATCTCGCAGTACCATTTACTTGGGTATGGCTAAAGGTATTTTTCCGAAAACTATTTCACTAAGTGAGCGAGCTGTTGGCTGGCTCGATTCAGACATTGAGCAATGGCTTGATAAGCGCATAGCTGCATCTAAGGTGACTAACAATGAGCCGTCGTAACAACCCCAATCGCATCAAGATTCATCGTAGTTATACAGTGATTGATGTTAGCGAAGCATTAGGAGTTCATCCTAAAACTGTACGTAACTGGATTCGTGTTGGCTTGCCTGTAATTGATGATAGGCGTCCACTTTTGATCCATGGAAGCGACTTAAAAGTTCATTTAAAGCAGAAGCGAAAAACTTACATGTACAAATGTGAAATACATGAAATTTACTGTTTCAAATGCAAAGAGCCTAAAAACCCAACTATAGAATCACTTAAGTTTATATCGAAACCTGCTGGTATGGCGCAGATGTCTGGGCACTGTAAAGAATGTGGCTGCCAAGCAAATAAATATGTTTCTTGGCGCAATGTGAATCAAATTTGGCTTGAACTTGAGGGTAAATTACCGATAGCTGAAAAACACTTAATCCTGAGAGAAGAAGCTCTCTTAAATTGTCCTTTTGATATGGTATTTAATGATGAAAAAAAATAACACTAATAACGCCCGAATTCTTCATGAGTATAGCAAGTATTTGGGGGATGCAAAAAGCTACGACAAATCAACTGTTGACGGTGCCATGAAGTCAATTAATCGCTTTGAAGAATATACAGGGTACCTTGATTTTAATAAGTTTAGGGCAAAGCATGCCATTGGGTTTAAGAAGGATCTTCTTGCTCAAAAATCAACTGTGACTGGAGAGGTATTGAGTAAAGCAACAGTACTTACTGCAATTCGTCACATAAAAATGTTCTTTCACTTTTTAGTTACGCAAAAAGGTTATAGAGCAAAAATCAACTACAGCGATATTGAATATTTCAATTTATCTGAAAAAGATACTCGTATTGCTAATACAAAGCGAAGAAAAAATGTGGCTAAAATTGAGCAAGTTATTCAGACATTAGAAGCAATGCCCTCTAGTACGGAGATTGAGATGCGTGAAAGAGCTTTAATCGCTTTTATTATCTTAACTGGCGCACGAGATAGTGCCGTAGCCTCAGCCAAAATTAAACACATTGATATTACCGAGCAAAGCTTTTATCAAGATGCTAGGGATGTAAATACTAAATATAGTAAAACCTTTACTACTTACTTTTTTCCTGTGGGTGAGCTGCCATCAAAGATTCTGACTCATTGGATTGAATACTTAATAAATGAACTTGGATATAAGCAAAATGATCCATTATTTCCAAAAACCAAATTAGGACACAATAAAAATCAGCAGTTTGAGGCCATTGGGTTACTTAAAGAGCACTGGAGTAATGCTACCCCTATCCGCAAGGTATTCAAACAAGCTTTTGAGGCTGTTGGTTTACCCTACTTTAATCCTCATAGCTTCCGTAACACTTTAGTAAGGCTAGGTGAGAATCTTTGTTTAACGCCTGAAGAATTTAAAGCATGGAGTCAAAACTTGGGGCATGAAAGCGTATTAACCAGTTTTTATAGTTATGGTGATGTGCCAGATTATAAACAAGCAGAGTTACTGCGTAAATTAGCCAAGCCAGCTGAATGTACCTCCCCTGATATGGAAGAGCAATTTAATCAATTTCAAGCCTTTCAGAAAATGATGGCACAAAAGTAAAGTCCATTACATTAACCTGATTATCTGGTATCAAAAAGCAGTTGTATATTGATACCAGTTATCAAGGCAAGTCATAGTATCAATAAAACACGAATCAACATTAACAAAGCGTACATTTTAGGCATAGTCAAAGTGTACGTTCATCATTAATGGTAATTGTGTTCACTTTAAGTTGCTTTAGATTAAGTGTACGTATATTGTCATAACATTTAAGACTTAAAGTGAACACTTTCCAAGGAATAAATATGAGTGGTAAACAAATCGGGTATATTCGTGTTTCGACAATCGAACAAAACACCGAACGACAACTAAATGAAATCCCACTAGATGAAACGTTCACAGATAAGTGTAGCGGTAAAGATACAAACAGACCTGCTCTGAGAGAGCTTATAAAGTTTGTAAGAAAGGACGATACGGTTCATGTGCATGACATAAGCCGAATGGCTCGTAATACCGAAAACCTTCTTATGCTTGTTAAAGAGTTAACAGATAAAGGCGTAAAACTTATATTTCACAAAGAATCACTAACATTCACTGGCGAAGAC
Organism: Pseudoalteromonas sp. SWYJZ19; assembly: GCF_015864375.1. Taxonomy (NCBI): domain Bacteria; kingdom Pseudomonadati; phylum Pseudomonadota; class Gammaproteobacteria; order Alteromonadales; family Pseudoalteromonadaceae; genus Pseudoalteromonas; species Pseudoalteromonas sp. SWYJZ19. Next base: position 88,144 of record NZ_JADYXI010000012.1, on the reverse strand, counting down.
AATCCGATGCAGCAACTAATGCTGACTATGTTAGGTGGTATTTATCAATTCGAGCGTTCTATGATGCTTGAGCGTCAACGTGAAGGCATAGCGATAGCCAAGCTAAAAGGGAAATATAAAGGTAAACCAGTCAATATCGAATTAAATGAAAATATCCGCACACTTGCCAATACAGGCATTAACAAATCTCAAATAGCTAAACAGCTCAACTGCTCTCGTACAACCGTTTATAAGGCTTTGTCTAACTAGTTTGTGAAGTTACTCCCAATTTACTTAGCTTTACTATCAGGTAATAACTTTCAGTTATATTAACAGTTGTATAGCTGGCTACTATAAAAATTCAAAATCACCTACTGAAACGATATTGAATATTGATGCAAAACAAACTATTGTATTGATACTGAATTTTAGAGGTGATTATTATGATTTCAGGTATAAATGGCGGTAATTGCATTCTTAGCTCTATGGCTAAAATTAGAGTTGAAAGCAACATGATCAACAAAGCTGAAGTTATTGGCAGTAAAGGTTCATTCCACATTATTTTTCATGGTTCTGTGGCAGAGTGGAAAGGCGAGCCAATCGTTTTAAGTAGCTCAAGACAACCTTACGAACCAAGAATATTCAAAAGCATCGATGGCGCAATTTCTGAGTTGATTAGAATCGGGTTAACCGAAGCATCCGTAAAAATTACCAATAGCGATAGCTAAACAAAATATAGAGAATTAAAAAATGAATAATAACTCCAGCACAGAAGTATCAAATTTATCGAGTTTTATATGGAACGTTGCCGACAGCTTATGGGGTGATTTCACACATTCAGATTTTGACAGGATTATCCTACCTCTCCTTTTACTTCGCAGATTGGAATGTATTCTAGAGCCAACAAAAGAAACGGTTTTAGCGGAATACGAAAACGAAAAAGATTCAGGTATCGATTTAGATTTATTGCTACCAGAATATTCAGGTTTACCATTTTTTAATACCAGTACATACACGCTTGAAACATTAGGTAGCACCAACACTAAATCTAACTTAGAACAATACGTCAGTCACTTTTCAGCAAACGTAAGAAAGATATTTGAAGAGTACAACTTCATCAATACTATTGCTGAATTAGATAACGCCAAGTTACTTTATTTTATCGTTAGCAAATTTGCTATTTTAGATTTAACGCGTGAAACAGTATCAGACCGAGTTATGTCTAACACCTACGAGCAATTAATCCGTGACTTTGCCGCATCGGTTAATCAAAAAGCTGGTGAATTTATGTCACCAAGAGATGCGGTTCATTTAACAACACTGCTGGTATTAAACCAAGACACTGAAATATTTACTGAATCAGGTGTTATCAGAACTATTTACGATCCAACTTGTGGTACTGGCGGCTTCCTTTTTGATGCCATTGACGAAATTAAAAATACGGGTTCTACCGCTAAAATTGTGCCATACGGACAAGAATTGAACCCAAAAACCCATGCAATGGCATTAACATCGATGTTGATTCAAGGGTATGACACCGACAACATTAAGCAAGGTAATACGCTTTCTGAAGATCACCTTCGTGGTAATAAATTTCATTATGGCTTTGCTAACCCTCCATTTGGTATTAAATGGGAGAAAGTAAAAAAACAAATAGTCACAGAACATGAAACATTAGGATATGCAGGTCGTTTTGGCGCAGGTTTACCAAGAGTAAGTGATGGTTCGATGCTCTTTTTAATGCATTTAGTGTCTAAAATGGAGTCACCTGAAAATGGTGGTGGGCGCATAGGTATCATTCTTTCAGGTTCACCGCTATTTACTGGTGATGCTGGCTCTGGTGAGTCTGAAATTAGGCGTTGGTTATTAGAAAACGATTATGTTGAAGCAATTTTAGCATTACCAAATGATATGTTTTTTAACACGGGTATTGGCACTTACATATGGATTTTATCGAATAAGAAAGCCAAAGAACGTAAAAATAAAGTTCAGTTAATGAACTTAGCGGATACATGGACTCAAATGCGTAAGTCTGAAGGTAATAAACGTAGAGAAATTTCGCGTAAACAAATGGAGCAAATTGTTGTTGATTACGACTCTTTTGAAAACGCACATTCAAAGTCAGTAAAAGTATTCAAAACGACTGACTTTGCTTATCGAAAAATAGCTATTAAACGCCCACTCAGAGCAAAAATAATCTTAGCAGAAGACAAAATATTAGCACTTGCAGAAGTTAAAGCCTTTGACAAATTAACTGATGTTCAACAAAACGCATGGTTAGATTTTTTCAATAAAAATCTTGGTGAATACGACTATTCACATTTATTTGAAGTAGTAAAAAGTCATAACAACTTAGAGGGTTTTGGTAGAACAGCCAAGGCTTTAGCAACCGCTTTTACCAACCACTTTATGGTGCGTGATGAAAACTGTGAAGCTATTTTAGATGCAAGCGGTAATGTAGTTCCTGACAGTACACTTAATGATAATGAAACCGTTCCTTTTGGCAAAGATATTGAAGACTACTTTAATGAAGAAGTTTTGCCTCATGTATCAGATGCATTTATTGATTACTCTATACGTGATTCTAGAGATGGCGAAGTAGGTGTTGTGGGATACGAAATTAATTTTAATCGTTATTTTTATGAGTATGTTCCACCACGATCGCTAAAAGATATTGATAACGATTTAAAAGCAAGTGAAACTCGAATTCAGGAACTTCTTGAGGAGGTGGCTGAATGATGAAGCCTTATTCAGAATATAAACCATCAGGTGTTCAATGGTTAGGTGAAATCCCTAAAGGGTGGTTACGATTACCTTTGAAGTATTTAACAAGCTCTTTTGTAAAAGATGGTCCTCACGAAACACCTATTTTTTTAGATGTAGGAATACCCTTTTTATCAGTTGATGGCATTCAAAAAAACAAACTTATTTTTGAAGGTTGCAGACATATAAGTGCAGAAGACCATAAAATTTATTCCAAAAAGTGCAAACCCGTTAAGGGTGATGTATTGCTAGGTAAAGCGGCTTCTGTCGGTAAGGTTGCCTTTGTTGATAGTGATAAGGATTTTAACGTTTGGTCTCCATTAGCAGTTATAAGCCCTAAGTCTGAAGTTGACGGAAAGTATATATTTTACTCACTTCAGTCTAAATTTTTACAATCTTTATGTGAAATTAAAAGTAACTCTAATACTCAAAAAAACTTAGGAATGAAAGATATTGATAATCTATCTTTTTGCGAACCTTCTTATGATGAGCGAGAGTCAATAGTGTCTTTTCTAGATTTTGAAACAAAGAAAATTGATAGCCTTATCTATGAAAAAGAAAGTTTTATAAAGTTACTTCAAGAAAAACGCGAAGCAATGATCTCTCATACTGTAACCAAAGGGTTGAATGACAGCGTGATGATGAAACCTAGTGGTGTTGAGTGGATTGGAGATATACCTCAGCATTGGGAGCTAAGAAAATTACGATACATAGGAGAATGCCAAAACGGTATAAACATCGGAGGGGATGCTTTCGGCAGTGGCTACCCGTTTGTCAGCTATGGAGATGTTTATAACAACAAGGCGTTACCTGAAAAAGTTAAAGGCTTAGTAGAATCAACAATTAAAGATCGTGAAATATATTCTATCCAAGCAGGTGATGTTTTATTTACAAGAACGTCTGAAACCATCAATGAAATTGGTTTTACTTCTGTATGCCATAAAGATATGCCCGATGCCGTATTTGCAGGATTTCTAATTAAATTTAGACCTAAAGATAATACTATCAACCCATTATTCTCAGAGTATTATTTTCAAAATGAAAAATTAAGAGCTTTCTTTGTTAAAGAGATGAATCTGGTAACAAGAGCATCACTAAGCCAAGAGCTGTTAAAGCGAATGCCTGTACCTTTGCCACCAGAAAATGAACAAATAGAAATTGCAAAGTATCTTTCTAATAAAGATAAAAAAATAAATGAGCTTATTAAAGAAACTAAATCTTCTATTGAGTTATTGAAAGAGCACCGTATAGCTCTAATCAGTGCAGCAGTCACAGGGAAAATAGATGTCAGGGAGGTCGCGTAATGGCAGCACATCATGAGGTTCATTTAGAAACCTATATAACAAAAAAATTAGTAGAAAATGGGTGGATTGAAGGCTCGTCTAATAAATATGATAAAGAACGTGCGTTATATACTGAAGATGTTGCTAAGTGGGTAAAAACGTCTCAGCCTGAAGCATGGGAAAAGCTTGAAAAGCTCAACGGAGCCAGAGCCGAAACAGTACTTGTAGATAGAGTAGCTAAGTCACTTGAAAGCAAAACGCTTGGTACGATGAAGGTATTGCGTGAAGGTATTCAAATAGCAGGTGCAGGTAAAATTTTATTGAGCCAAAAAGCCCCTGAAGACAATCGAAATCCGAAAGAAGTAAAAAAATATAACGCAAATATTTTACGAGTTGTTCGCCAATTAAAGTACTGCCCTACTCGTGAGTGGGAAATTGATTTAGTCTTTTTCATAAACGGTATTCCTGTCGCTACCGTTGAGTTAAAGACTGACTTTACTCAATCTATTGATGATGCGGTTAAACAATACAAAGAAGATAGATTACCTGTCATTAACGGTAGAGCAGAGCCACTATTAACCTTCAAACGTGGTGCTGTTGTTCATTTTGCTATGTCTGATAGTGAAATTAAGATGACAACTAAGTTAGAAGGTGAAAGCTCATTTTTCTTACCGTTTAACAAAGGTAATAACGGTTATGCTGGTAATCCGACAAGAGATGATGGTGAATATCCTGTCGCTTACTTTTGGGAAGAAATTTGCAAAAAAGATAGCTGGTTAAGAATATTTCATAGCTTTGTTTATATTGAATCTTCTGAAAAAGTTGATAAGCATGGCGTTCCTAAGCTCAAAGAAGTTCAAATTTTCCCTCGGTATCATCAGCTCAGAGCTGTAAATAAAATGATTGCAGATGCCAAAGCTAAAGGAGCTGGTCAGCAATATTTATGTGAGCACAGTGCTGGTTCAGGTAAAACAAGTACTATCGCTTGGACAGCCCATGATTTAACTCGACTTAGAAATGAAGAAGGCAAAGCGCACTTTAATTCGGTGATTGTTGTTACTGATAGAACAGTACTAGATGCTCAACTTCAAGATGCTATTCAACAGATCGATCATCAATTTGGCATGATTGAAGCAATTGATAAAAAGAAAACCAGCAAACCAAAAAGTAAACAATTAGCTGAAGCTTTGTTAAATGGTACTCCCATCATCATAGTTACTATTCAAACGTTCCCGTTTGCTATGGAATCTATCATTACAGAAAAGTCACTTAAAGATAGAAACTTTGCTGTAATTATTGATGAAGCACACACTTCACAAACAGGTAGTACAGCTCAAGGGTTAAGAGCTGCATTGTCATTAGACTCTAAAGATAATTTAGATAACATGTCTATTGAAGACCTGCTGTTGGAAGTTCAACGTTCAAGGGTTCGACCTAACAACATTAGTCATTTTGCATTTACTGCGACACCTAAGCACAGTACGTTTACATTGTTTGGTCGTCCTGAAGACGAAAACGAGCCTGTTTCTGATACAAACAAGCCTCAATCTTTTGATAAATACACTCAACGCCAAGCAATTGAAGAAGGATTTATTTTAGATGTATTGGAAAATTACACTCCATATAAAACAGCTTTTAAACTTGCCAGTACACTTGATTTAGATGACAAGCGTGTAGATAAAAAAATGGCTCGTAGATCATTAGCTCGATGGCAGTCATTACACCCAACGAATCCATCACAAAAAATTGAGTTTATTGTTAAGCATTTTCAAGAAAATGTAATGCACTTACTTAACGGTGAAGCAAAAGCGATGGTAGTAACAAGTGGCAGACCACAAGCTGTTAAATATAAAATGGCGTTTGATGCTTATATCAAGAAGAACAACCTTCATGGCATTAAGGCATTAGTTGCATTTTCTGGCAAAGTTAAAGGAACTGAGCTAGGTGACGATGATGGCACTTATGGATTTGATGAAGAGGCCGAGTACACCGAATTTAATATGAACCCTGAAATTGGTAATACTGATCTCAGACATGCTTTTGAAGAGTCTCAATACAAAGTCATGCTGGTAGCTTCAAAGTTTCAGACAGGCTTTAATCAGCCAAAGTTAGTGGCGATGTACCTCGATAAAAAGATAAGCGGTGTCGAAGCCGTACAAACGCTTTCACGCTTAAATAGAACTTACCCCGGCAAAGATACAACTTATGTTATTGATTTCGCCAATGAACCTGAAACCATTCTTCAAGCATTCAAAGATTATGATGAAGGTGCAACATTAGCAGATGTTCAAGACATTAACGTTGTTTATGACATAAAAGCCATTCTTGATAATGCTGATATTTATAATCATGAAGATTTAGACAAATTTAAAAAAGTTAATGTTAGTTTATTAAAAACAAAATCCACGTCAGAACAAGTTCATCGTAAATTATATACAGCAACTCAAAGACCTAATGACGTATTTAACTCTAAGCTTCAGGAGTTAACTAAAGCTATTAATGAGTGGGAAAGAAAATACAATCAAGCTCATAAAGAAAACGATGAAAACGCCATGAAGGTGTTTGACACTAAACGCTCTGAATACACAAAGCAGCGAGAAGGTTTGATACGTTTTAAATCTGATCTTACACGCTTTGTTAAAGTATATAGCTATGTTGCTCAACTGATAGAATTAGAAGACCCTAATTTAGAAAACTTCGCTAACTTTGGCAAACTGTTATCTAAAAGACTCAACGGTGTAGCTCAAGATCAAGTGGACTTAACTGGTTTAGTATTAAAAGGTTATAAGATCAGTAAATTAGATCAGCCTGATGAAACTAAAAGCGGAACACTTACTGGCATTAAAGCTAATGAGCATGATGCAACTGATAGAGAAAAAGAGTTCCTTAGTCAGATTGTGGTGCGCATGAATAATCTGTTTGGTGATATTTCAGATGCAACAGGACAACAACATTTTACCTCTCACATCGTTGATATAACTAAAAGTGACGCACGTGTTATCGACCAAGTTGAGAGCAACACCAAAATTCAAGCTTTGCATGGCGACCTACCAAGAACAATCCGAAGCGCGACAGTGGAAGCAATGAAATCTCATGGTGATCTTGCGAGGATATTACTTAAAGATAGCCAAAATATGGAGGCGTTTTCTAGCTTAGTTTACGACATAATAAAGCATGAAAATACTACTACCATTGATTTACAGCTAAACAAGTCTGTTGACGACAATACTTCTCCTATCGACTTTCTTCAAAAAGAAATAAATTTTTCAGAAGAAGTTATGCTATTTGATAGCGTTATTGAAGATGAATTTTTGGAAGATCCAAGAAAGATTCCTGTATGGTTTGGTACAAATCGTAAACTTAACGAAAATAATGGCGAAGTGTCATTTGGTAGTTGGGACAAAGTTACAACGCATGGAAAGTGTTTGGTGAATATACCTGAAGGACACAAACCGGGTTCGATAGGCTCTGCATGGTGGATTCGGCTTTTTAAAGGTGATGACAGACTGAGAGTACTGTCTGTTAAACCAATTGCTAGTGAGAAGTACTGGGATGAATTGAAGAAGTCAATGGAAGAAGAGAATTCAAATGCAGAAAAAGAGGCATTGTTTTTCTTACATGGGTACAACGTCTCTTTCAACGATGCAGCAGTACGCACGGCTCAACTTTCCTATGACTTGAAAATATCTCCTGCGATATTCTTTAGTTGGCCTTCAGATGCAGAAATTAGCTCTTATAATGCAGATGAAGCAACCATTGAAGCCTCTTACGAAGCTATTATTCAATTTGTGAAACAACTCGACATAGCTTCTATAGAGACAGGAACGACCCTTCATATTATGGCTCACAGTATGGGTAATAGAGCTATTCTTAAAAGCCTCGAAAAGCTTTCTAGTGATATAAAGAATGGTGAAAGCACGGCTATAGATAAGTTGGTATTTGCTGCCCCAGACGTTGATACAAGAGTATTCATGCAATCGATGGACAAGATTGAAAATATTAAAAGTCATAAAACTCTATATATATCTCAAAGAGATAAGGCTGTTTGGTTGTCTAAGGCAGTTCACAAAAACCATAGAGCTGGTTTAATGCCCCCAGTAACTGTCTTAGATGGAATGGATACAATAGATTCCACAGCGGTTGACGATACATTTTTGGGACATAGTTATGTTGACTCAGTAAGGGCTTTATTAACTGATTTATCAAGTCTTATTAAAGCTAGTTTGATGCCCAAAGACAGAGTTGGTCTTGAAAAGGCAGAAACTGAAGATGGGGAAGAGTATTGGAGAATTCGGTAATACTTATATCGCATGTTTATAACACGGGTCTAATGCAAATATGATGCTTAATTAACCTCAGGACAGAAGGTGATGGATTGACAACTGACTGTAACGCTCAAATAAACCTGGAGGGTACAAAAAAGGGTATCTTTTTCTTTTATGTTTTTTTATTGCTTAAAATCAACCCTTTAATTTTTTTGGGCGGCATGATGTAATCATCCCCTAAACACCTAGCTCAAATAAAAACCCAGCTTCGGCTGGGTTTTTAGCTATTGGGCACAAATAAAGTAAAAGCCACAGGTGTGGCTAATTAATAAAATGACTTCGCGTATCCCTTTGCTTCTTAAATGCATGCCAAGCCATACTCAGAGTTAATTTTATTTATTAAAAATTATTAAGGATATTAAGATGAATAAAAAACCTGAACTAATCATCTCATCACTCGATGCAGATAGATTGTATGACTTAATGGAATCATTGCCTGCAGGTAGCTTTGCTAATAAAGAAGAATTGGAAGCTGAACTGGCACGAGCGACAATAGTCGAACCTAAAGATATGCCATCATCAGTTGTAACGATGAACTCAACTGTAAACTTTATTGTTGAGTCTTCTAAAGAAGAATTTACGTTAACCTTGGTGTACCCAAAGAACAGTGACTCTAGCGGCGATAAAATATCGATATTATCACCCGTTGGTAGCGCATTACTTGGGCTAAACCAAGGCGACGAAATTGAGTGGCCTAAACCGAGTGGCGGCTTAATAAAGGTAAAAATAAAAGAAGTAACCTATCAACCAGAACGTGCTGGTGAATTACACAGATAAAACGTTTATGCACTTAGTACTAAAAAATCGGTTTAAAGTAGACTCAGCCTCGGCTGGGTTTTGCTTTTTATTATAAAGCAGATTGATACTGTTTAATTTATACCTATAACTAAGTTACATACTGCGGGCATATACCCTGCGTAATCGCTTACTAAACAACCTGAACTCTGGATAATAAATCTATCTCAAGCAGCTATTTTCAGCGCTCACTGCGTTGAATTTACTTGCAATAGGCCAGCTATTGACGCGTAAGTTCGCCTTGTTTTCACTGAAAATTTCTGGCTAGAGAAAATAAATTTAAATATCACTATAATTCAATACGTTGGTAAATCTCTTAACCAGAGTTCAGGTTAAATATGATAAAAAGCACATTTATTTAATAGTATGGAGTGAGCTAAACATGACTAACGTTCAACAGCATATAGGCAGCATTGCATTAGTTGTTAAGGACTACGATGAGGCAATTAAGTTTTACACTCAAAAGCTCAACTTTGAGTTAGTAGAGGATACTAACTTAGGAGAGGGTAGGCGCTGGGTGTTAATTTCACCTCCAAATTCAAACGGGGCTAGTTCAAACGGGACTTGTTCAAATGGGACTAATTCGAGCAGGACTAATCTACTGCTTGCTAAAGCCACAACGCCCGAACAGATAAGCGCTATTGGTAATCAAACCGGTGGTCGCGTATTTTTATTTTTGCATACCAATGACTTTTGGCGAGATTATAATTTAATGCTTTCAAAAGGCGTTACATTTACCGAAGAGCCTCGAGTAGAACCCTATGGCACCGTAGTGGTTTTTGAAGACCTATATGGTACAAAATGGGACTTACTGCAGCTTAATAATTAGCAAGATAAAGTGACGTTTAAACTCACGTCACTTTATTAACTAACTCTCTGACAATTGAAAATAAATCGCTGGGTAGCATTCCCCTTTGCCCGTCTCGCTCACTGGCGATATCACCGGCTTTAGCATGCAGTGTTACACCATAGCGTGCTGCTTCATCAATAGTTAAACCTTGAGCAAGTAAGGCACCAAGAATACCAGTGAGTACATCGCCACTGCCGCCAACGGCCAATGCCGGGTTGCCATCTTCACATACCCACGTGTGCTGGGCATTATCTATTAATGTTCCTGCGCCTTTTAATACACAAGTCGCGTTATAGCGTTTAGCGCAAAGGCGGGCATAATTAAAGCGGTCTGATTCTATGTCGCTGGTGCTAACACTTAGCAGTCGCGAAGCTTCGCCGGGATGTGGAGTAAGTACGCATTGCTCTAACGTGTATGATGAAGCTTTCTTAGCCAGTAAATTAAGGGCATCTGCATCTATAACCAATGGCATTTTATTGTTTTGGCAATATTGCATTACTTCATCGAATGTTTGTTGTGCCCACTCGTCTTGCCCAAGCCCTGGGCCAATAACAACGCAGCTTGCCCACTCTAGCGCTTGATGTAAGTTATTACTGCTTACCATAAGTTCTGGTCTGCCAATACTAATAGGCGTTATTGAGCTTTCGTGTGTATACACTCTTACCATGCCAGCACCCGTTCTAAGAGCTGCTTCACTACTTAACCTAATTGCACCTGCAGTACCTTGATTGCCACCAACACATAAAAGTTTACCGTGGCTTCCTTTGTGACTATTGATTGCCCGCGTGGCTATTCCTTTAAAGCTATTGATATTAACAAGGGTTCCTGAAGATTGAGCGATACAAGTAAACGCATCGCCAATTGCTAAATCATCAAATACTAACTTACCGCTATATTGTTTACCTGCCGTCGTTGCGAGCCCTTGCTTAATGCCCACAAAAGTAACGGTTGAAGTCGCTTGTACTGCACATCCTAAAGGCTGCCCTGTATTCGCCTCAATACCTGACGGTATATCAATGCTTATTACGGGCTTATCACTGTTATTTACAGCTTTTATTATATTCGCAAAATTATCGCGCACGGTGCTTTTAAGGCCAGTACCAAGGAGCGCATCAATAACGATATCGCACCTATTAAGAGTGTCTTTTGTAAAATGAGAAACCACCCCACCCGCTTCAATCCATAACTGCTGCGCTTTTGCTGCATCACCGGTTAATACTTTATTAGGCTCAGCTGCGCATACTGTTACCTCTTTACCTGATTGCATAATAAGCCTAGCTACAATGTAACCGTCTCCAGCGTTGTTACCATGGCCAACAATAACTAATGTATGCTGTGCATCAAATAACTGCCATTGCTTATATACAGCCTCGCCTGCACGCTGCATTAGGGTAAATAAATCACAATGACTATTTTTAGCCGCTAAAGCTTCATTGTCTCTTACTTGTTGTGCGGTAAATAAAGTTTTATTGAGCATAAAAGCTCCTTTACTAGGTGATACTTCACCTTATCAAATACTTATATCTAACGGCTAGTTCCATTGATAATTTTAAACTGCAATTTTATTTAAAATCTAACTTAGCAAAATACTCCCAAGCCAATTTGGACATGACCAACATGAGCACGACTAACTTGAGCAAGGTGAGCTAATTAAAGTACAATACAGTTAATTAAAGGCTTGGCTTACTTGTAACCCAAGCCTGTTTATTTTTAGGTAGAGAAAAACATGGCACAAACTCGCGGTAACTTATTTATTTTGTCAGCCCCTTCTGGTGCTGGTAAATCAAGCTTAATCAATGCGTTATTAAAAAAACACGCTGACATGAAAGTATCTGTATCACATACAACTCGCGCCCCTCGCCCAGGTGAAGAAAATGACGTGCATTATCACTTTGTATCTACAGACGAATTTAAAGCGCTTATTGCCAAAGATGACTTTTTTGAATGGGCTCAAGTATTCGATAATTACTACGGCACATCAAAGCAGGCTATTGAGTCGCAACTTGATGCCGGTATTGATGTGTTTTTAGATATTGATTGGCAAGGCGCTCAGCAAGTGCGCAAAATTATGCCAAGCGTACAAACTATTTTTATTCTACCGCCTTCAAAAGAAGAATTAGAACAACGCTTAAATAACCGTGGCCAAGATTCGGCTGAGGTTATTGCCTCTCGTATGGCAAAAGCACAATCTGAAACATCACATTATAACGAATACGACTTTGTAATTGTTAATGATGACTTTGAGGACGCACTTGCCGACATAGAAATGATTGTAATGGCTCAGCGCTTAACACTAAAAGCGCAAGAAGATCGTCATCAAGTTTTACTAAATAGTCTGCTTAAATAATTTAAGCCTACTTAAATTAGGCTTAGGCAAGTAAAACTGATAAAAATTGAACACTGGCTATTGGCGAAAGTGGCTCCTTGGAGTAAACTACGTCTTTGCTTTTAAATTATTTTTGGAGTGCTGTGATGGCCCGCGTAACAGTTGAAGATGCAGTAGATGCAGTTGGTAATCGTTTTGACTTAATTTTAGTTGCGGCTCGTCGTGCCCGCCAAATTGCTGTTGGTGGTAAGACTCCACTAGTAGACCCTGAAAACGATAAGCCAACGGTAGTTGCTTTACGTGAAATTGAATTAGGTTTAGTTGATAGCGCTTCAATGGACTTAATTGACCGTGAAGAACAACAACACCAAGAAGCAGCAGAATTAGCTGCTGTTGCTGCCATTGTTGGTGGCAACCAATAATCGACCTCCCGGTCTGATTTAGCCAACGGCGCAGTATTTCTACTATAGCCGTTGGCAATCCTTTCATTTCATCGTATATTCGTAGCTTACCTAATTTGCTTCACTAGAGCCTTTTTATCTTTCGAGGTTAAATTTGCAGCAGTATGCTTGGTATTTAGGCAAGGCAGAGCCTATGTAGTGTGGTTATTTCCCATAAATAGGCGATAACGCAGCATAAATGCAAAACATGCGCTGCCCAAAGGGTTCTGCCTAGGGGCAATTTACTCTTTGTTGCTCGATTTTTACTTAGCCCGCTAGGCTAAAAACCTCGCGCCGCGATTAAATCGCCCCTAGATTGAACAAATTTTAATCCTGAAAGGTCAACAGGCCCTAGAACATTGGAGTGTGAATGTATCTTTTTGAAGGTCTTAAAAAGAAAATTTCAGAATACTTGCCCGCTGCTGATGTAGAGCTGGTTCAAAAATCTTACGTGGTAGCCCGAGAGGCCCATGAAGGACAAACTCGCTCAAGTGGCGAACCTTACATAACTCATCCAGTAGAAGTAACCCAAATTCTTGCAGGCATGCATCTTGACCATGAAACGCTCATGGCCGCGCTAATGCATGATGTAATTGAAGATACTGATTTTAGCCAACAAGATTTAGCCGAAATTTTTGGCGAAACTGTGGCAGAACTCGTTGAAGGTGTAAGTAAGCTCGATAAGCTCAGCTTTAAAGATAAAAAAGAATTCCAAGCTGAAAACTACCGCAAAATGATTATGGCAATGACTCAGGATATTCGAGTTATTTTAATCAAGCTTGCTGATAGAACGCACAATATGCGTACTTTAGGGGCACTGCGCCCAGATAAGCGCCGCAGAATAGCACGTGAAACGCTTGAGATTTACGCGCCAATAGCAAACCGCTTAGGTATTCACGATATTAAAAATGAGCTTGAAGACTTAGGTTTTCAAGCTTTATATCCTATGCGTCATCGCGCACTTAAATCTGAAGTAGCTAAAGCACGTGGTAATCGCAAAGAAGTTATCACTAATATCCAACATGAAATAGAAGCACGTCTTGAAGAATCAGGCATTAAAGCGACTGTGTCAGGCCGTGAGAAACATTTATATAGTATTTATAAAAAAATGCTTAATAAAGAACTGCTATTTAACGAAGTTATGGATATTTACGCGTTTAGAATTGCAGTTGATTCTATGGATACGTGTTATCGCGTATTAGGTGTGGCTCATAGTCTTTATAAGCCTATAGAAACACGCTTTAAAGATTATATTGCTGTACCAAAAACTAATGGTTACCAATCGCTTCATACTTCATTAGTTGGCCCACACGGAATACCTGTTGAGATTCAGATTCGTACTCACGATATGGATCAGATGGCCGACAAAGGTGTAGCGGCGCACTGGATGTATAAAAAATCAGGTGATGGTGCAGGTAATACTTCGCAGCAACGTGCTCGCCAATGGATGCAAAGCTTATTAGAACTTCAGCAAAGTGCGGGTTCATCGTTTGAATTTATTGAAAACGTAAAAACTGAGCTATTTCCAGAAGAAATTTACGTATTTACACCTGATGGTCGTATTGTTGAGCTACCAATGGGCGCTACCGCAGTCGATTTTGCGTATGCTGTTCATACTGATGTAGGCAACACTTGTGTAGGCGCTCGCGTTAATCGCAAGCCACATCCTTTAAGTAGGCCATTAGATACAGGGCAAACCATAGAGATAATAACAAGCTCAGGTGCCCACCCTAATGCAACATGGCTAAACTTTATTGTTACTGGTAAAGCACGCTTAGGTGTTCGTAATTACCTTAGAAGCCAGCATCATGAAGAAGCCATGCTTTTAGGGCGCCGTTTACTTGATTCGGCATTAGGCGAAAACAAACTAGATAGCATTGCTGATGAAAATATAGCGAGAGTACTTGAAGAGCACGAACTAACTACGCTTCTTGAATTACTTGTAGAAATTGGCTCTGGTAACTTAATGAGTATGTTAATTGCCAAGCGCTTATTGCAAAATGACAATGACGATTTAACTGATATAACAAGCCAAGCTAAAGCGACCATTATTGGTACTGAAGGCATGTTAGTGAATTACTCTAAGTGTTGCCGACCTGTACCAGGCGATGCCATTACGGCTCATATAAGCCAAGGTAAGGGCCTGACCGTTCACCGCCAAGAATGTAAAAATATTCGTGGTTGGGAAAATGAGCGCTCTAAATACTTAGTTGTAAAATGGGACGATAACCCAGAAAAAGAATATATTGCAGCTCTGAGAGTTGAAATTATTAACCATCAAGGCGCGTTAGCTAAGCTAACCAATGTTGTCGCTACAACCCAAGCCAATATTGTCGAAATTGCCACCGATGAAAAAGAAAGTAATTTATACGTGATAGATTTAGGGGTTACCGTTAAAAACCGTATCCACGTTGCTAACATTATGCGCCGCATTCGCGTTATGCCTGATGTACAAAAAGTCTATCGTAAAAAATAAAATAGGAAACACATGAATAAAGCATTTATCTCTACCGACAAAGCACCTGCAGCTATTGGCACTTATAGCCAAGCAGTTAAAGTAGGTACCGCTGTTTATTTATCTGGTCAAATTCCATTAGTTCCAGAAACGATGGAAATGATTTCAGAAGATTTTAGCGAGCAAACGCATCAAGTATTTAAAAATATTGCTGCGGTATGTGAAGAAGCAGGCGGAAAAATTCACGATTTAGTTAAAATCAATATTTACCTAACTGATCTATCTAACTTCGCCACTGTAAATGAAGTGATGAGCCAATACTTTAAACAACCTTACCCAGCTAGAGCTGCATTAGGTGTTCGTGCACTACCAAAAGGTGCACAAGTTGAAATAGACGGAATAATGGAATTACCTTCTACCAATTAAGTATTACAGGCTATAGAGCTTCTCTATAGCCTTTATTTTTCGCTCCACACTTCGTTTTATCTGACTTCTTGACTCAAATGTAAATTTCTAGCAATCTGTAGTTGTGTTTTAAAAAACAAACTTAACTTAAGTAGTAAAAAAGGATTAACTCGTGTTTAAGCTTGCCAACAATGGAAATGTTTTACTTGATGTAAAAGAACATATTCCTCCCAGCGCTGCATTTATTTTAGAGGCTCTCGAAAAGTCAGCTTTTTGCGACTGTAAAATAGATCATGACGCTATTAATGATTTTTTTAAAAACGAAAACACACAACAAACTCTCGTTGTAGCAACAAAACACAATGCCACTTTAAATGTAACAATTAGCGACGATAAAATGCTGGCCATTGGCGAGCTAACGCTTGCCCAAGGTGGAAAGTTATTAAGCTTAGAAGATGCAAAAAAACAACTCGTTAAAGCAGGTATTGTGCGTGGGTATAAACAAGCTTTTTTAGAACAGCTGCTACAAAAACAATCTGAACACTCTGCAGGATCTGTCGTTAAGGGGATATTAGCTAAAGGTAGGCTCCCAAGCGATGGTTTAGCCACTAAACTAATAACAACCGTAGAGACTTTAAAAGACCGTTTAAAAGCGCCCAAGCTCAAAGAAGATGGCAGTGTGGATATGCGCGACTTTGGCAAGCTTGCAAGCGTAGAACCTGGCTCTGTGCTTATTCGCCAGCAACCTGCAACTCCCGGTAAAGAAGGCTTTACCGTAATAGGTGACATACTGCCCGCAAAACCCGGAGAAAATAAACAATTAGTCGCCGGCGAAGGGACTGAAATATCAAAAATGAATCCGCTTGAGTTAGTCTCTACTATTGCTGGTGTTCCGGTTGAAATTAATAATGGTATGCGTGTCGACGATATTTTTACCATTTCAGATGTAAATGTAAAAAGCGGCCATATTGATTTTCAAGGCAGTGTTATTGTTACTCGCAATATAGACCCAGGGATGAAAGTAACTGCCAAAGGCGATATTACTATATTTGGCACGGTTGAATCTGGCGAGCTTACTGCAGGAGGAAACATCACGGTTAAACAAGGCATTATTGGCCATCAAAAAATGGATAGTAAGTCACTTTCTTGCAAGCTAATTGCGCTAGGTGATATTCATGTATCTCACTCGCAGTATTGCTACCTCGATGCAAATAATATTTTTATTGATCGCCAAACAAGCCATTGTGTAATAAAAGCTAAGCGCTTACTGCAAGTAGGCCAATCCGACTTACCTAAGGGTAAAATATTTGGTGGTGAAATACTTGATGCAACAACTCTCATTGCTGGCGAAATAGGGAATGAATCAGGCGCTAAAATGATTATTAACCTAGCGACTTCTGGCGCTGAAATAACAGCGGATACTGATAATTGCTTTAAAGACTTAGCTAAAACAGATGCACAATTAGATACGCTGCAAGCAGCGCTAGAAAAAACTGATTTAGTGAAGGATGCCGAAAAGAAGAAAATATTAATTACTAAAATTGGAGCTACTCAGAAACATTACTGTGAGCAAGCAGAACTATTAGAAAAACGTCTTTCAAACTTAGATCATGACTTACACGATTTACTTAGCGACGCTAATTTAACGGTGAATTCTGTTTTGCATTCAGGCGTAGAGATTCATATTTTTGATAAAGTACTTAAAACAATCCGCAATTACCCTCCGTGCAACGTTAAACTTTTAAATAATAAAATTGAAATAGAGTTTAAAACACACTAAAAAATTGAGTGCTCTATTGAGCACTCAAATTAACTCACTTTTTTACAATTTAAAGTAAGCCACTTACCGTATCATAAGTTTGACTTGGCCATACACCCACTTGTACTTGGCCAATATGCTGCTTTTGCAGCAATAGCATAGCCAAGCGAGACTGCCCTATTCCACCGCCAATCGTTTGCGGAAATTTACATTGTAGTAGCGCTTTATGCCAATCAAACTCTAAGCGGTCTTCATCTCCAGTTGTACTTAACTGCGCTTTTAAAACCTCAGGGCTTACACGTATGCCCATTGATGATATTTCAAATGCATCTTCAAGTACTGGGTTCCATACTAAAATGTCACCATTTAAACCCATGTATTGATCGCATGTTGGCGTAGACCAATCATCGTAATCTGGGGCTCTTACATCATGAATTTTGCCATCTCCAAGCGCGCCACCAATACCAATTAAAAATACAGCACCATATTCTTGTGCAATGGCTTTTTCGCGTTGCTTAGCACTAAAGTCAGGATACATTTTACGTAGCTCTTCACTGTGCACAAACTTAATATCGTCCGGTAAAAAAGGCGTCAAACCATAAGACTCACTTACAAAAGCTTCCGTCTCTTTTATCCCTTTATAAATAGATTGAACAGTTTGCTTTAGTGTTGCCAGCGAACGCTCTGTCGTTTCGCTAATTACTTTTTCCCAATCCCACTGATCAACATATACAGAATGAATAGGGCTTAATGAATCTTCGTCTGGGCGCAAAGCTTTCATTTGAGTGTAAATACCCTCACCAACACCAAAGCCATAAGTAGCCAGTGTTTTACGTTTCCACTTAGCCAGTGAATGCACCACTTCGTAGCGGCTATCTGTAATCGCTTTCACATTTACAGCAACTGCGTTTTCATGGCCGCTTAAGTTATCTTGCGTGCCGTCGCCAACCTTAGCCAAAATTGGGGCTTGAACCTCAACCAGCCCAAGTTGGGTTTCTAGTTGTTGTGAAAAAAATTGCTTAACTTTACTTATTTGCTGCTGTTGCTGCACATAGTGTGAACTCATAATAATTGGCCTCATTCCCAGTTATTGTTACTTGCTTAATTGATAAAAAGCGCTCTAACTAGCGCCATTAATGAAGTTAATGTAACGATTTAAAGGATTAATTCAATATCCCATAACAGAAATAGCTTTAATATATAAAAATCATTAATTAAGTGGTATAAAAACCATATATTCGATAATTTCATGAGAAAAATAGAATGGAAAATTATTTAATCGATAATCTCGATAAACAGATACTTCATGCGTTAATGGCAAATGCCCGTACTGCGTACGCCGAATTAGCAAAAAGATTTAATGTAAGCGCTGGGACAATTCACGTAAGAATTGAAAAAATGAAGCAAGCTGGGATCATTACAGGCACCCAATTAACGATTAATACTAAACAGCTAGGCTACGATGTGTGTTGCTTTATAGGTATTAATTTAAATAACGCACGTGATTACCCACAAACACTTATAAAGCTAGAAGCATTGGAGGAAGTGGTAGAGGCTTATTACACAACAGGTAACTACAGTATATTTATAAAGGTAATGACAAAGTCCATTGATCACTTACAAGATGTGCTGATTAATAAAATACAGGCAATAGAAGCCATACAATCAACAGAAACACTTATTTCTCTACAAAATCCAATTAGCCGTACGGTAATGCCTTAACTGCAAAAATCTCGTATAATTGCCGAAAAAAGAGGATAACCATGCAGCAAACTCGCTATCAAAGAATCGAAGACGTACTTTCGCGCCGTCAAACAGACCTAACAGTGTGTTTAGAAGACGTGCACAAACACCATAACTTATCTGCAATAGTACGAAGTGCTGATGCGGTTGGTTGCCATCACGTACATGCTGTATGGCCTGAAAAGCAAAAATGGCTAACAAATAATACCTCAGGTGGCAGTAAAAACTGGCTAGAGACGCACTTACATAGAAATATTGATGATGCCGTTACTGCAATGCGTGAACGCAATCCAGAAATACAAATATTAGCGACTCATCTATCAGAAGATGCCGTTGATTTTAGAGAAGTAGATTACACCAAGCCAACGGCTATTATTGTTGGACAAGAAAAAACAGGGATATCAGAAAAAGCCCTAGAATATGCCGATCAAAATATTATTATTCCAATGCAAGGCATGGTGCAATCACTAAATGTTTCGGTTGCTGCTGCGCTAATATTGTTTGAAGCACAGCGCCAACGCGAGCTGGCTGGTTTATATAATAGAGATATGCTGAGCGCCGAAGTTAAACATCCACTTTACTTTGAAGGCTGCCACCCTATTATCGCAAGGCAATGTAAACAAAAAAAATTACCTTATCCTGCACTTGATGAAAACGGCGAAATAGTCGCTGACGAGCAATTTTGGCAAGCTTTAAAACATACTTGATGGACTAAAGCTCTGTAAGTACACTTAGCCTACTCACAAATAATAAGATTGATACACTTTGTCTAAACCTAGCTTAAATCAATACCCAATTACAGAGCTCAAAGGGGTCGGCCCAAAAATGGCTGAGCGTTTGTTAAAGCTAGGTATTTTAACTGTGCAAGATATGCTTTTTCATTTGCCACTTCGCTATGAAGATCGCACTCGCTTATACGCGATTAATGAACTGGCATTGCATAGCCATGTGAGTGTTGAAGCAACAATTGAAACAAGCCAAATTACGTTTGGTAAAAGGCGCATGCTTGTTTGCCAAATCAATGATGGTACTGGCAGGCTAACATTACGATTTTTTAATTTTACCGCCGCACAAAAAAACGCATTTAGTGCTGGTAAAATAATACGTTGTTTTGGTGAAGTGCGCCGTGGCCGTGTTGGCTTTGAAATGAGTCATCCTGAATACAGCATCAGCGATACTTCCAACGAGCAGCCGGTAGCGACCACATTAACACCCGTTTATTCAACAACCGAAGGTTTAAAGCAGCTATCGATTAGAGCTTTAAGCGAACAGGCTATTGATTTACTACATAAATACTCAGTGGAAGAACTATTGCCTTCACAGTGGCAGCCATCAAATATGCCGCTAAGTGACGCCTTATTATTACTGCACCGCCCACCAAATGATGTTGATGTAACTGCATTAGAGCAAGGTACTCACCCTGCTCAACAGCGCCTGGTATTTGAGGAGCTACTTGCTCAAAATCTCAGTTTATTAAAAGTACGAGAGCAAGGGCAACAAGTTAAAGCCGTAGCATTAAATCCGGTAAATACATTAGAAAGCCAATTTTTAGAACAACTTCCTTTTGCACCCACAAATGCACAAAGCCGCGTAGTTGCTGAAATTAAAGGTGATATGCAACACGCATATCCCATGATGCGTTTAGTACAAGGCGATGTAGGTTCAGGTAAAACCCTAGTAGCAGCACTGAGTGCACTAACCGCTATTGCGCAGGGCTTTCAAGTAGCTTTAATGGCGCCAACAGAGATTTTATCAGAGCAACATGGTGTTAATTTTACAACGTGGTTTAATCAACTAGGTATAACAGTTGCTTGGCTTGGCGGTAAAACAAAGGGTAAAGAGCGCGTAGCAACACTTGAAAAAATAGCCTCTGGTGAGGCGCAAATGATTGTAGGTACTCACGCTTTATTTCAAGATGAAGTAAAGTTTAATAACTTAGTGCTTATTGTTATTGATGAACAACATCGCTTTGGTGTCCACCAGCGTTTATCACTGCGTGAAAAAGGTAAATTTGGTGATTGTTACCCTCATCAACTCGTTATGACCGCAACACCTATTCCACGTACGCTCGCGATGACAGCCTATGCCGACTTAGAAACCTCGGTCATTGATGAGCTACCACCTGGGCGTACGCCCATCACAACAGTAGCACTTCCAGATACTCGCAGAGACGATATTATTGCCCGCGTTAAATTAGCGTGTAACGAGCAAGGCCGCCAAGTTTACTGGGTGTGTACTCTTATTGATGAATCTGAAGTACTGCAATGCCAAGCAGCGGAGGACAGCGCACTGCAGTTAAAAGAAGCATTACCAGAGCTAAACGTAGGTTTAGTACATGGGCGAATGAAATCAGCTGAAAAACAAGCCATTATGAGCGAGTTTAAAGCAGGCAATATACATGTTTTAGTTGCCACTACGGTTATTGAAGTTGGTGTAGATGTCCCTAATGCGAGCTTAATCATTATAGAAAACCCTGAGCGCTTAGGCTTAGCACAGCTGCATCAGTTACGTGGGCGAGTTGGCCGTGGCGCTACTGCATCGCATTGCGTGCTTTTATACCACGCACCACTGTCTCATACTGCTCAAAAGCGATTAGGTGTACTACGCGATAGTAACGATGGTTTTGTGATAGCTGAGCGCGATTTAGAAATTCGTGGCCCTGGTGAAGTACTCGGTACAAAACAAACAGGGTTAGCCGAGTTTAAAATTGCCGATCTTACCCGCGATAAGCACATCCTCAACCAAGTTAGACCGATTGCACAGCAAATGCTTAAGCAACACCCAGAGGTTGTTGACCCACTAATTCAACGTTGGTTGGGTAACAAGCAAAATTACGCGCAAGCGTAACCACTCTATTTTCGATACTTTTGAGTTTACTAAGTTAATTTACTAAATTAGCTTACTAAGGATATAAAAAAGCCAGCCCTAAACAATATAGAGCTGACTACTGATATCTAAGCTAAGCAGCAAAAAGCGATTAGCACCCTTTACTGCTCTTAGTTAAATTTAAGCTTTATTAAGCTCAAATATAAGCGATGTTTGCGGGAATGATATTGGCATTTGTAAGCCAAACTGCATTAACGCTTCACCGGTAAATGTTTGACCATTTACCGCAGCAATAGAAGATGGACGATACTCTTCAAATTTTACCGGCCACACTAAATTAAGTGTGTACTGCGCATCGGCATCTAGGCCAACAAAACGAAGCTTATTAGGCGCTGTACGCGGTGTTTCGCGAACACTGTTATAGGCAAATAACGCTTTTGTTTTTTGCGCATCGATTAAACCAAAGTTAATTGATAAATCGTCGCTATCTAGGCGGTACAAATCGGCAGCATGAATAAACTCCCGATGCTCTTTGTGAAGTGCTATTGCCGCTTTAAGTGCATTGTATTCGTGATCGGTCAGCTCACGTGGGTCCATTTCGATTCCCATGTGGCCAAACATTGATACCGCAGCACGCATTTCAATACTTACATTACGCCCTGTGATATGACAATCGCGTGGGCCTACATGTGCACCCATAACCGACGATGGAAAGAAGAACGAACATCCACGCTGTATTTCAAGGCGATCAAGCGCATCGTTTGAATCTGACGTCCATACACGGTCTGTGTGTGCAAGTACGCCGTAATCTACACGTGCACCACCTGACGAACAGCTTTCTATTTCAAGACCAGGGTGCGCCGCTTTAATACGGTCAATTAAACGATAAAGTGCCAATGTTTGCTGATGCACAGCAGGCTTGCCATCAAAATTACCCGCATGGTTAATATCGCGGTTCATGTCCCATTTAATGTACTTAATGGTTGGGTATTCAACTAAAATATCGTCGATGGCTTTGTATAAGTACTCAACAACCTCAGAGCGCGTTAAATCAAGTACTAGCTGATTTCTAAAGCTTAACTGTTCGTTGTTTTGGGAGCCTAAAACCCAATCAGGATGCGCGCGGTATAAATCACTATCTGGGTTAACCATTTCTGGTTCAAACCAAATACCAAACTCCATACCTAAGCTATTCACATGATCTATAACTGGTGATAAACCATCGGGGTAAATTTTGTAATCTACTGTCCAATCACCTAAGCCTGCATTGTCGCCACGGCGGCCTTTAAACCAACCATCATCAAGTACAAAACGTTCAATACCTAGCGGGGCCACTTTGTCGGCTAGTTGCTTAAGCGTATCTACGTCGTGATCAAAGTAAATGCCTTCCCATGTGTTGTAATGCACAGGGCGCGTTTTTTCACGTTGCGCTTGGCTAAGTAAATTAGCTTTAACAAAACGATGAAAATTACGAGAAAGCGCACTAAAACCTTCACTCGAAAACGAGCCATAAATGCTCGGGCTTTGATACGTTTGACCTTTAGCAAGCGTAAGCTCACCAGGAAGTAATAGCTCACCCATTTGTACATAACGACGACCTTCAGCTAAAAGCTCTGCGCGTAGTTTATTGTTGCCGCTCCAACCTAAATGAAAGCCGTAACATTCGCCGTGCTGCTCGCCTGCATTTTCGTTATGCACTAATAAACCAGGGAATACATCGTGTGATGTTTTACCTTTACGGTTTTCACGTACAAAGCTGCCTAAGACTAAATCAACTGATTGACGTTGGAATTCGTTTGACCAACGACCTTCAAAACTTACTATTTTACTTACGCTATCTGGCAGCTGGAATGTTGGCGCCGCGCAAAAGTTAACACTTAATGGCGAATCGCCTAAATTAGTTAATACGGTATGCGCGCTCAATACGTCAGTGTTTTTATCAAGCGTGATGCTGTGCACTACTTCAATACCACGAAGTTTATCTACACTTACAAATTCAAGTGTTGCAGCTGAAGGCTCACGTACTTCTTGAAGTTGTGGCCCTACTGACCATGCGATTGAATCATTTACTAGCTCAAGCCCTGGCGCACCAGTAAAGCCCTCGCCTAATAACGGAGATAGAGAAATAGGCGCTTCTTCAACCACGGCACATTTTACTTCTTGGCGGGTAGCAAGCTGAGTTAGCATTGTTTCTGTTGTTTGCTCAGATAGGCGTTTACCAAAGTACAGTAACGCCGGTGTTTTGCTCTGGCAGTCGAAAATAACGGTGCTGTTTACACTGTCTAATCGATAAAATGATTTAGTGTCGGCCATGATTTTCCTATCCTCTTGTTCATTGTGTGAGTTATAAATATAACGAAAGTAACTTAGTGATACTAAGTATTAATGTGTCTCTCGTTCTTTGAGGCACAATCTATCAGACGGTGACATTCAATAATAATAGTATATATCATATAAATTGGGTTTTGATAGTCTTTACATCGCAAATAGTTAGATAAACTCACTGGAAGTACCACTGTAGCAAAAAGCTATAAACCAACCTTAACTTTAAAGTGCTGTTACTAATTTCTTATACATATAAAAAAATCGGCCAGAGTTGTCCCATGACCGATTTTGTCAGCTTAAATTATTTATACGTTATTTTTGTACTTGTGCTTGTGCTTGTGCTGCGTCATCAAGTTCAGATGTTTTACCTGCCCATTGTGCATTCAAACCAAACACCACTTTATTTACTATTAATGCAAAAGCCACACATACAATCAGTGTAATTGGCATTAAGTGAATGTAATGAATATCAGTATGTAGTGGTGAGCTTGCAAATGTAAGCATGCCGTACATTACAACACCTAAAATTACTGCTGCAATACCCGCACGTGCATCAACATTTTTAAACAATAATCCCACTACAAAAATAGAGAATATAGGCATACTTAGTAAGCCATTTAATTGCTGTAGTAAGTTAATAATACTATCTGCTTGCTGATAAATTGGTACAAGTACCAGTGTTAAGCTTGTTAGTAGCAATGTTACGTAACCACTTAGCTTTACAACACTTGGCTCTTTATTAAAATATGCTTCGTGAATGTCACATACATACAATGCGGTTGCTGAGTTTAATAAGCTGTTGTAAGTAGACAGTACTGCTGCAGCCATTGCCGCTGCAAATACACCGGTTAACCATGCTGGCATTACATCACCCACAATTCGACCATAAGCGGCGTCGCCAATATCACCATAAAGCTTAAACGAAATAATACCCGGTAATACCACGATTGCAGGGACGATTAAAAAGCGAATACCCGCCGCTGCAAATATACCTTTTTGCGCTTCTTTAACATTAGGCGCTGCCATTGCTCGCTGCGTAATTGTTTGGTTAGTACCCCAGTAATACATTTGAATGAAGATCATACCGGTTAAAAGTGTTGGCCAAGGAATAGGTGAATCAGCATCGCCAATTAATGTTAAACGTTCTTCTGGAATACCCGTAAAGTCATAATCAATTGCATTAAGTGCTAAAAACACCACTAAAACAGCCATACCGAGTACAAGTATACCGTTGTAAGTATCCGATACTGCAACTGCACGCAGACCACCAAAGAAGGCATAAACAGCACCAAGAATGGCAAAGGCGGTGGCAATATACATAAGCGGAATATCAACTTTAAACATGGTTTGCATAAACAGCGCACCAGAGTAGATTACCGCTGGCATATAAATAAGTGCATTACCTAAAAAGAACAACCCACCAATAACAGCGCGAATATGCTTGTTGTTATAGCGCTTTTCTAAAAGCTCTGTGGTGGTTGTACAGTTGTATTTGTAATAAACAGGGATGAATACTTTGGCTAAAATAATCAACCCTATAATAGCGGCAAGCTCCCACCAAACAAGCAAAGCCATTTGGTTACCATTCATACCTACAAGTTGGTCAGTACTTAAATTAGTTAATGTGATTGAACCTGCAACAAACATCCAAGTAAGGCCACCGCCCGCTAAAAAATACTCTTTGGTTTGGCTTTGTCCGTTATTACGATTTTGGCCTCGGCATTTCCAATAAGTAAGGCCACCAATTAAAGCGGTGACAAAAACAAAAACCACCAGCTGTAAAATGTTATCTGACATGTGTGTGTCTCCTGCGCGTTATGCGCAATGTCTGGGTAATAAAAAATGCACGCTACAGCGCGTGCGCATCTCGACTTAGTTCTAACTTAATCTGCTTTAAAGGCATAAGTTCGGGACGTTGGTTGTGCAGCTTTACCAATGCATTTAACTGAAACAGTGAAATGAGCATGCTGTTAAGCACACTTAAGTAACCCTGCTTTTGTAGTTCTGCAATGGTATTGCTATCTAATGTTTGCAGTTTGTCTTCATCAACGGTGCTCAAACCTTGAATGGTTTGGGTTTCGCCTTGTTCAAACTGCAATACAATATCTATGTTTTTAATGAGTCCTAAACGCGCAACTTCTTGGGTAAATTGATACGTTTGGTAATCATTTTTTAAATCGCTTTCTAACAACTTTTGCTGCGCACTTAAAAATAAACTTGGGTTACCTTTAGCATCAAATAGTGACTCACCCTGCTCGGTGTTTACAGCTAAGCTTTGCTCATCAATCGTGATAAAATAGTCGCTACTATTTGCTTCTCGAGTCATTAAGTAAAGTGGCTGGGTTTGCATGCATACCGGTGTGTAAAGTGCCTGCCATTGGTTGTTATTTACCAATAGACTTTGCCCAGCACTAAAGCTTGTTAACGCTGATACGGTATAGCTGCCATTTTGTGCGTTACGTGCTAAAAAAACAGGTAAATCGCAGGCTGCTTTTGCTATTTCATTTGCTCTTAAATTAACTAAATGCTGTGTTTTTGCGTATTCAACAGCGGCATTGTGGTTAATTTTTAATGTTTGGTGTTTGGTGTTTACTAGTTCACTAATAGCCATAGTTACACATCCTTAAACTGGGTTAGCTGCTAACCACTGCTCTATAAAAGCACGGTGCGGTGGTAAAGTTTGCAACATCTGCTGTGTAAGCTGGCTGTTACGTTCTATTATTTGTTTAGCTTGCGCGTCTTGTGAATACAAATACGCTTGTTTAGTAAAGTCAGGCTTAAAGCCCATACCGTACAAAACATACTGATAGCTGGCGGCTGGAAATAACTCTAATGCGCCATGAAAATCTTGAATAAGCGGGCCACGGCTTCCCCAAAGAAGTAAGTCTTCTTGCAGGGTTTCTGGAATAGTATCAGGCTGTACATGCGCTTGCCAGTAAGGTTCTGGGCGCTTGGTTAGCATGTAATGTAGTTTTAAAAAGTCGATAATACGCTGCCAACGATAATCCATCTGCTCATTAAAGCGCTTAGCTACAATAGGCATTACTTGGGTATCTGCTGGCATATGTTCAGCAACAAAGCGTGCTGAAATTTCAACAAGCATAATGGCGGTAGCTTCAAGCGGCTCTACAAACCCTGCCGACATACCAATGGCAACACAGTTTTTATGCCAAAACTTCTCACGGTATCCTGATTCAAAGTTGATTTTACGGGCAGTTAAACCGTTTGCTGCATCTCCTAAATAGTCTCTTAGGTTTTGCTCTGCTTCATCGTCTGATAAAAATTTGCTTGAATAAACATGCCCTACACCTCGGCGGTGCGTTAAACCAATATCCCAAATCCATCCAGCGTTTTGCGCTGTTGCTATGGTGTGGCTCGCCAAAGACTCATCGTTTTCATCGTAAGGAACTTGCATAGCCAATGCGCTGTCGTTAAATAGCACGTGGTCCATTTTTTTAAACGGTACGTTAAGCGCTTGGCCTAATAACAATGATGAAAAGCCAGTACAGTCTATGTATAAGTCGGCATTTATGGTGCGGGTTTGATCTTTTAGAGTAAGCTCATTTATTGCACCATCGTCATCAAGCTTTACCTGATCAACAGTACCAATAATATGATCTACACCAAGCTTACTTTTACAATGCTGTTTAAGCATTTCGGCAAAAGCGCCGGCATCTAAGTGATAAGCGTAATTACAATTACCTTGATATTCACCTTGCGATATACCTCTTGGGGCTAAGCTTGCTTCGCAAATATCATGTTGAAAATTTGTTTGCTGTGCAAAGTCTTCAACATTATCTAAATAAGGGGCTAAATCTATACGGCCGTAGCCTAGCGGTACAGTAAATGGATGGTAGTAAAAGTCATTATTGCCATGAGTCCAATTTACAAACTTTCCACCTTGTTTAAAAGTGGCATTACAGGCTTTAAACACGTCAACTTCACGTAAACCAATTTGCTGAAGCGTGTTTTTCATCGTGGGCCAGGTACCTTCACCTACGCCAATTGTTGGAATGTCTGACGATTCAACCAATATCACTTTTAAGCCGTCACCATTTTGACCTTGGTGATACGAAGCTATAATTGCAGCGCTCAGCCATCCTGCTGTACCACCGCCAACTACCGCTACTGTTTTTATTGCTTTATTCATAATGGACTACTCTTTGAGTATTTTTGATAACGTTTTATACAACAAATGCCCGTTAGGGCATTTTGATTTAATGTAGTTTCATTTTAGCCAATTAGGTTAACTAACATACATTACTGCTAAATCAACCTAATTGGTATTAGCACCAAAGTGCTGCAATGAAACAAGAGGCGAGAAATTCGCCTCAAGCATTAATTAAAACGATCCGCGAATACCAAACGCGTAACGTGAGCCATTATCTTCAACCGAATAGATTTGGTTAGCAAAACGACCCGTTTGTACTAACTCTTCTTCAGTGATGTTGATGCCTTCAGCAAAAATAGTGAAGTTTTCGTTAATATCGTAGCTTGCACTAATATCCCACTGACCGTAAGTTTCTACGTTCACTGGTTCACCGTTAAAACCATTATCAACTAAGCGTAAAAAACCTTCACGGTTGTTAAATGCAACACGTGCTTGCCAGTTATCTTGCTCATAAAATAATATTAAGTTTTGTGAATCGCCTAAACCTTCAAGTGCAAATGTTTGTGTGGTGTCTGCACCTACGCTAATGTCACTATCTACGACAGTCGCATTGGCTATAATACCAAAGCCATTTTCAAATATGTGCGTCACACCTACTTCGTAGCCAGTTACTTTAGCTGACTCACCATTTTGAGGGCGAGTTACTGTGTATATTTCTGAGCTACCATTAAGCTCATCATCTGCTTGACCTGTACAAGTGGTACACGCAAAACCAGGACCTGAGCGGTCAGCCATTTCAAATGTTTCTTCACCTGTTAGCGTAACAATAAAGTCATCGACTTCTTTACTAAATACTGCAAAGCTAAATAAGTTAGCGTCGTTGTAGTACCACTCGTAAGAAATATCCCAGTTTTCTGACTGGAATGGCTTAAGTGCAGGGTTACCACCATTTGCTGTTAAGTTTTGACGGCGTGGCTCGTTAAATGTAGTAGCAGGAGATAATTGAGACATCGTTGGACGAGTAATACTGTCGTACGTTGCAAAACGTAAAATCATATTGTCTTGCAGCTCTAACTTAACATTCAAAGATGGTAGTAAGTTTGAGTAGCTAGTGCCCTGTTCAATGTTCGTTGCTGGGCCAAATACGTTAGCAAATAATGTTGCATCAGTTGTTGGCACTACATCGCTAATAAAGCTTTGTACTGCCGCTACTTCAATATCAGTTTCTGAGTAACGTGCACCTAAATTAACAGTTACTGGCATATCAGCTAGGTCAAAACCAAGCGTAAAGTCCATGTATAAGCTAGTGATATCTTCGTTAATTGTGTAACGGTTATTTTGTAGTGTTGGCTCTACTGGGAAACCTTGATCGGCTAGGTAATCAAGCATTTTATCACCGTCGTAGGTGTAGAATGTATCGATTAAGCCTGGGAAGTAGTTGCTTGCTTGGTAAGCTTCAAAATCAATTGCATCAAGTGGTGCTTCAGTACCGTAACCACAGAACTGACATTGGGTACCATAAACTTGGAAGCTTGATTTTTCACGCTCTTGACGATAAGCACCAAAGTTAATGCGATCTACTGGGCCTTTATCTGGCACGTATTCAAAATCAGCTTTTACTTCAGTAATTTCATCTTCATCAGTAAACTGTAGACCCACTTCGTTATAGTGAAGGCGGGCAAGGCTTGGATCTGGCAATGAACCATTTTCAAAGCCATCATGCTGTACAGTAGGAATACTGCCTGTACCGTCAAAAGTATAACTATTAATAATACCGACAACGTTAAAGCGGTCAGTACCTGCACGGTCGTTTTCGGCTGTTGAACGAGATACATCAAATTTTGCTTTTAATGAATCATTTACTTGCCAATCAACGTTAATACCAAATGCTTTATTAGTTACATCACGTGAGTTACGTGTATGTGATACAAAGTCACTTGCAGGGTCGCCACTTGGCGCACCCAAACCAACGTCTTGAGAGAAAGTTAAAAGAGTGCCTGTTTCTGGATCAATCGTTGCGCTACCTACGCGGTCTGGTTCAAACCAAGAGGCTAAATCGCGTACTGTTGAATCAACTTCAAATTTTGAAATCATACCATCAACAGTAATCGTAACATCGTCAGATGGTGCGTATTGCAATACTAAACTTGCGTTTGTACGTTCACGGTCTTGCTCATCAACAACTTGATCCCAGTTACGCGGAATGTAGGCATTTTCAAACAATACACCATCTGTTGGATTAGAGATTGTTTGGCCGCCGCGCCAACCTGCCGTTAAAATTTGGTTATTTTGAAGTTTACGTTGTTGATTAGTGATGGCAAAAAGCACACCTAACTTATCATCGTTAAACGTATTACTTATTAAGAATGATGTTGATGGAGATACTTCTTCAGAAAGGCTTTCGTACATACCTTTAACTGAACCTAAAATATGTAAACCACCAAAGTCAAAAGGACGTGCTGTAGTTACGTTAACCGTACCACCAATGCCGCCTTCTTGAAGTGTTGCTGTATTACTTTTATAAATATCAGCACCGGTGATTTGGTCTGCTGCTAATACATCAAAATTAAATTCACGACCTGCACTGTCTGTCGCAATTTGACGACCATTAACAAGTACAGTATTAAATTGTGGACCAAAGCCACGAATAGTTACCGCTTGGCCTTCACCACCACTACGGTCAATTGCTACACCTGTAATACGTTGCAGAGATTCTGCTACGTTTAAATCAGGAAATTTACCAAGATCTTCTGCTTTAATCCCGTCTGTAACAACATTAGATGCTTTTTTATCTAACATTGATGAACGTAAACTGCTGCGGATACCCGTTACTGCGATAACTTCAACATCTTCATTTACTACTGTAGGCGTATTGCCTTCAGCGCCTTGAGCTGCAACGTTTCCGCTTGCCAATATGCCAGTAATAGCAATACTGATCGCGGTTTTCTTGTTGAACGATAACTTATTGTTAATTATCATTTTTTAAAAACTCCTGATTGTGTGTAGTCGTTGTGTCGTTGTGGTAGTGTATATAGTTTCAAATACTATTTATATTATAAATACTTTAAACCGATAAAAAGTGCAACCTTTTCCTTAATTATGAGCATCATTTAATCACTGTATTTTTGCTTTTAATTTTCTTTAAATTAACATTGCAATGCTGTATTCACTCAGAAAAAGAGTAAATAATAACCTGTTCGTAATCCTCTCCCGGTAATAAATTAGCTTTAGGGTAATTTTCTCTATTTGGCGCATCAGGCCAATTTTGCGCTTCAAAACACAAAGCTTGACGTGCTTTAAATGGCGCGCCTACAAAGTTAGCGGTATAAAGCTGCATACCTGGCTGCGTACTTTTAAGTGTTAAATTAACCTTCGTGTGTGGCGAAGTTAACGTAGCCATCGTTTTTAAACTGCTGTCATCATTAAAAATATAGCAGTGATCAAAACCATTGCCAGCTTCTAGCTGAGAATGTGCGGCGCTTAATGCCTCACCAATTTGAGCTGATTTAGTAAAGTCAAAGCAGGTACCTGTAGCTAATGCGGCTTCATTGAGTGGAATACTGGTTTTATCGATAGGAAGATAGTGATTAGTGTTAATTTGTACACAATGTTCATTAATTGATTCGCTGCCATCAAGGTTAAAATAACAATGGTTAGTAAAATTAACGAGTGTTTCTTTGTTAGTTATCGCTTTAAAGCTCAGAGTAAGCTCGCCGTTTTTAGCACTAATCGTTTGCCAAACCTGCAACTCACCGGGGAACCCTTGTTCGCCATCGGGTGAGCAATAATAAAGCTCCACTTCACTTTCACTTTGTTTAGTTACTTGCCAAAGTACTTTATTAAAGCCTTTAACACCGCCGTGCAGGCTATTAGGGCCATTATTTGCTTCTAATTGATACAGCATACCAGATAAGTTAAAACGCCCCCCTGCAATGCGATTAGCGTATCGACCTACTGTTGCACCTAAGTAAAATGGGTTTTCAAGATAGTATTGAGGGTCATCGACGCTAAGCGTCATTTCTTGTTTTTTAAATTTAATGCTTTTTATTATTGCGCCAAATGGCAAAATTTCAGCTGTTAAATTTTGACCATCACTGAGCTGAATAACTTGTAAAGGTTGGTTATTGGCAATAGATGTCACACGTATTCTCCAATCAAATTACCGAATTAACATTTCCTGTTATAACGGCGCAACAATATATAATATAAATAGTATATAACTGAAGCCTGTAACTCAATCTAAATACGTTAAAATTTCTCGACAAAAATCACAGCTGCCATCATATATTTACAATAATCCAGCTCAGTATGGGCTTATGTAAAATATAAGCCTCGTAAGGTTAACTGCTTTGGTAAATATGCTCGTTAAGCGCTGCTTTTTCGTCAATGCTAAGCGCTTGCTTTGATTTAGCAATAAAATCGTACCTCACCATCACAGCTTTGCCTATTGCACAGCATTTATCGTGTTGCCATGCTTCTTGCCTAAGCGTAAAAGAGCTAGTGCCTATATGCTCTACAGAGGTTTTTACGGTCACTTCGTGGCCATAAAATAATTCGCCTACAAACGACACTTCAACTTTGGCGATAATCAATTTCCAATCGTGTGGATTTAAATCTGGCGTAAAAAACTTAAAAATAGGTCCACGTGCGACTTCAAACCATACTGGGAGTACGGTATTGTTAATGTGTCCGAGTGCATCTGTTTCGCTAAAGCGCGGCATCACTTTTTCAATAAACATAAAAATCCAATAATAATTATATAAAGGTAAACCATGACGGACTTTATACGCGTTGTTGATAACGCATTAAGCGATGAATTTTGCGATCAATTTATTACCATATTTGCGCAAAGCCCGCATGTAAAACAAGGGGTAACATCGGGCGGTGTCGACTTAAAGAAAAAAGACAGCCACGACCTACACCTAAACAATCACCCCGAATATGCACAACAATTAAAACACATACAACAAACGACTGCACAGCATGTTTTTAAGTATGTTGAGGAGCATATTTTTATGCTGATTGGGGCATTTGGTTTAAAGGTCTATCACCCAAAAACAGGTGACGTAGTCGATTTAACCCAAGAGAATTTTGAAGAAGTAGGCAAACCGCAATTACCTTTGCTAGTTCAGCAAATTTTTAGACTCGGTAATATTCAAGCGCAAAAATATGAAGTAAACAAAGGTGGCTACCCTTACTGGCACAGTGAGGTTTATCCGCAGCTACAGCACAATGAAGCTTTGCATCGCGTGTTGTTATTTATGTTTTACTTAAACGATGTAGAAGAAGGTGGTGAAACAGAGTTCTATTATCAAAATCGCAAAATAGCCCCAAAAAAAGGCACTATGGTAATAGCCCCAGGCTACTTTACACATACTCATAGAGGTAATAAGCCAGTATCAAACGATAAATATATTTTAACCTCGTGGGTACTGTTTAACCGCGCAGAACAAATATACGGTGCGCCAAAGAGTTAGCGCACCAAAACTTACATGATTAACCGAGTAGTTCATCAAATAAGTCAAATAGCTTATCAAGTTCAGCAATCGTGTTGTAATGCATACAACCAATGCGCACTACACCGCCTTTATCAAGCACACCTAATTGCTTACACAAACCTTGTGCGTAAAAATTACCATCCCACACGCAAATATGCTGCTTACCTAAAAATTCAGACACTTCACGTGGCTCAAGCCCTTCAAACGTTAAAGCAAAAGTAGGTGTGCGCTCGTTTAAGCGATCAAAGTCATCAATACCAAATAATTTAATACGCGGATAATTTACCAAACGCGTTAAAAAGTGCTCACTAAGGGCCATTTCGTGCTGTTTAGTTTTAGCAAAGGCAATACTTAGCTTTTCGCGGCGAGAATGGCTGTCGTCAAGTTCGCTAATTGCTGCAATGTAATCAACTGCCGCAATAAAACCAGCCATAGCTTCAAAGCTTTGTGTGCCGGTTTCCCAGCGTCCTGGCGCTACGTCTTTAGCGGGTTCTACTTTATAAGGTGTAAACCCGTCTAAATGCTCTTTTTTACCGTAAACCATACCTAAGTGCGGACCAAAAAACTTATACGCAGAACACGCTAAAAAGTCGCAATCAAGTGCTTGTACGTCTACTAGTTCGTGTGGTGCGTAATGTACCGCATCAACATAAACAAGTGCGCCTACAGCGTGAGCAAGCTCTACTATACGTTTGATATTGTTAATTGAACCTGTGGTATTTGAAGCGTAAGTTACCGCTACAAGCTTAGTCTTGCTGTTTAATAAGCTCTCAAATTGCGCCATGTCTAAGCTACAATCAGCTTCGTTAATAAGTGCGGTGTTAACTTTAACGCCTTTATCTTCAGCTGCTTGTTGCCACGACGACACGTTTGAGAAGTGATCAGCATTGGTTACAATTATTTCATCGCCAGCCTGCCAGTCACGTGAAATAGCACGGCTAAAACTAAACGTAAGGCTGGTCATGTTTGGACCAAACACAATTTGTTGTGAGCTAGGTGCATTAAGTAAATCAGCGGCGGCTTGACGCGCATTCGCCATCAACTCAACCGTTTTATCACTTGAAAAAAACGCGCCACCTAAGTTCGAATTATAATGACCTAAATAAGCTGTCATCGCATTAAGCACCGATATTGGCACTTGCGAGCCACCTGGTCCGTCTAAAAATACGGGCGATTTACCATCAACGTTTTGCATTAATGCAGGAAACTGCTCACGTAATTGCGTTATGTTCATGCTTATTCCTTAAGACGTTAATACAAAACAATCCAGGTAACCTGGTTTGCTAGCATCAATTTTGTTCATAGGTGTTGCGTTATGCCACACTTGACGGTCATTTATTAATGCAAACATGCCGTCTTTTATTTCCATTTTAAAACAAGGCTCAGCTTGCTTGTTTTCGTATACAAGTAGCTCGCCGCCTTCTAAGTTCTCGTGAGAAACGCCGCATATACATACATGATCAAAACCATCTTGATGTACGCCTTCTGGCGCTGCTGGCGTATCACTGTTAATAGCAAGCATACGGAACTGATGAATTTCAATATCACGCTGCTCATCAATACCGGTAAGTTGGCGAAACTCATTTACAATGCTTTTCATGCCCTCTGACTCAAGTAAACTTTGCTCTAGGTTTTCGTAAGTACGCTCTACATTACCTTGAAAAGTATTAATTGAATCGTCTTGAACAAATGCTTTGGCTTGCTGTAGCTTTATTTCACCATCTTGCATTTTAACTACTGAGTAACGACGTTTACGAAAGGCGCCATCTGCATAAGGATTTGCAGGCAGGTTATCAAAAGAAGGCTTAACCAAATCAATATTTGCTTGGTTAACAAAACGTAGTTGCAGTAAATTCTGGTTGTTTAATGCTGTCATAAAATCTCGCCTAAAATAATGAGAATATTGATGAGGATTTTAATGCATTTTGATAGGAATTTTTGCGCGATTACTTACTTTAAAAGCAACTTAAGACTAGATTTAATACAATAATATAAAAAAAGAAGCATGAACTATCTAATATTTATTTTAGCCAATAAAAAACCCGCCTAAGCGGGTTTTTAAACAAACTCTAAAAATTATACAGCTTGTTGAATAATCACGTTGTCTGCTTTTTTAGTGTAAGCAGGCATACGGTGGAAGTTCAAGTAACGGTATGTATCTGACGCCGTTGCATTGATCTTCGCAGCATACTCTTGGTACTCAGCAACTGTTGGTAATTTACCAATGATTGCAGCAATTGCAGCAAGCTCAGATGATGCTAAGAATACGTTTGCGCCATTACCTAAACGGTTAGGGAAGTTACGTGTAGAGGTAGACACAACTGTTGCTTTATCTGCAACACGTGCTTGGTTACCCATACATAGTGAACAACCTGGAGTTTCGATACGTGCGCCAACACGACCAAAAATACCATAGTAACCTTCTTCTGTAAGTTGGTCTTTGTCCATCTTAGTAGGTGGAGCAACCCAAAGCTGAGTCGGAAGTTGACCTTTAAAGCCATCAAGCAACTTACCAGCAGCACGGAAGTGACCAATGTTAGTCATACAAGAACCGATGAATACTTCATCAATTTTCTCGCCAGCAACATCAGAAAGAAGACGCGCATCATCTGGGTCATTTGGAGCACAAAGAACAGGTTCTTTAATCTCAGCTAAATCAATTTCAACGATATGCTTGTACTCTGCATCAGCGTCAGCTTCCATTAGTTCTGGGTTAGCTAACCAATCTTGCATTGCAGTAATACGACGTTCAATCGTACGTACATCGCCGTAACCTTCAGAAATCATCCACTTAAGCATAACAATGTTTGACTCAAGGTATTCAGAGATAGACTCTTTAGATAACTTAACAGTACAACCTGCTGCCGAACGCTCTGCAGATGCATCTGATAATTCAAACGCTTGCTCAACAGTTAGGTGCTCAACGCCTTCAATTTCTAGTACGCGACCAGAGAATTCGTTAATTTTACCTTTTTTCTCAACTGTTAATAAACCTTGTTTGATACCGTAGTAAGGGATTGCATGAACAAGGTCACGTAGAGTGATACCTGGTTGCATTTCGCCTTTAAAACGAACCAAAATAGATTCAGGCATATCAAGTGGCATAACACCGGTTGCTGCTGCGAATGCTACTGCACCCGAACCTGCTGGGAATGAAATACCTAATGGGAAACGTGTATGTGAATCACCACCAGTACCTACGGTATCTGGTAATAACATACGGTTTAACCACGAGTGAATAATACCATCACCTGGACGAAGTGAAACACCGCCACGGTTCATGATGAAATCAGGAAGCGTATGGTGAGTGCTTACATCGATAGGCTTAGGATAAGCTGATGTATGACAGAATGACTGCATTGTTAAATCTGCAGAGAAACCTAAACATGCTAGATCTTTAAGTTCATCACGTGTCATAGGACCTGTTGTATCTTGCGAACCAACAGTTGTCATTTTAGGCTCACAGTACTGACCTGGGCGAATACCTGCAACGTTACATGCTTTACCAACCATTTTTTGCGCTAGTGTGAAGCCTTTATCAGAAACTTCTGTTGCTGTTGGTACTTTAAATGTATCAGTTGCACCTAAGCCAAGAGATGTACGCGCTTTATCAGTTAAACCACGACCGATAATTAGTGGAATACGACCACCAGCACGAACTTCATCTAAAATCACATCAGATTTAAGCTCAAAAGTAGAAATCACTTTATCAGTACCATGTTGCTTAACAACACCTTCGTACGGATAAATGTCGATTTGCTCGCCCATGTTGAGTTCATCAACATTTAATTCGATTGGTAATGCGCCTGAATCTTCCATTGTGTTGAAGAAGATTGGAGCAATTTTATTACCTAAACATACACCGCCAACACGCTTGTTTGGTACAAACGGGATATCATCGCCCATAAACCAAAGTACAGAGTTAGTTGCAGACTTACGAGAAGAACCCGTACCAACAACATCACCTACGTAAGCAAGTGGTAAACCTTTAGTTTTTAATTCTTCAATCTGAGTAATTGGACCTACTTCGCCCGCTTTATCAGGTGTAATACCATCGCGTTCAATTTTTAGCATTGCTAAAGCATGAAGTGGGATATCTGGACGAGACCATGCATCTGGTGCAGGAGACAAGTCATCAGTATTTGTTTCGCCAGTTACTTTAAATACAGTAACTGAAATCTTTTCAGCAACAGCTGGTTTATTAGTAAACCATTCTGCATTTGCCCAAGACTCAATAATTTGCTTAGCGAATGTATTACCTGCTTTTGCTTTTTCTTCTACATCGTAGAACGCATCAAACATAAGTAATGTATTTGAAAGGCCTTTAACTACGATTGGTGCAAGTGTTTCGTCATCAAGTAGGTCAATCATTGGTGCGATA
Source organism: Pseudoalteromonas sp. SWYJZ19 (assembly GCF_015864375.1). Lineage (NCBI taxonomy): Bacteria > Pseudomonadati > Pseudomonadota > Gammaproteobacteria > Alteromonadales > Pseudoalteromonadaceae > Pseudoalteromonas > Pseudoalteromonas sp. SWYJZ19. The sequence goes on along the minus strand of NZ_JADYXI010000012.1, from coordinate 49,880 downwards.
TTGTAACCGCCCAACATTGTACCTAATAATTCTGCCGCTTTTTCTTTAGAAACAAGTGGAGAATTAGTTTCACCTTTAGCTACAGCTGCTAAGAAGCCCGCTTTAATGTAAGCAGCATCATCAACACCTGCTGGTATACGCTGAATGAACAAATCTAAAATGAATTCTTCTTCACCTGCAGGTGGAGTTTTGATTAATTCAATAAGATCAGCAGTTTGCTGAGCATCTAATGGCGCTGGTACGATACCTAACGCGGCACGTTCTTCTACGTGTTTACGATATTCTTGTAGCACAATATTGCCCTCTTGGTGACGTGAAAGTATCCGGTAGCGCTTCAAGCGCAAATAAGTTACCCAATACTTATAGTATTCTAACGCGTAATTATAAAGCTTTTATGGATAGATGAAAATCCATCCAGTTACGCAACTGATTATACCGATTATAAATACTATGAATAGTGGTTGTAGTAAAAACTATTTTCATGAATACTTGTTAAGTAAGAATCATTACCATTAACCAATATTAATTTATTACAGGCATAAAAAAACCCAGCACTTGGCTGGGTTTTTATTACAAACTATTTAATTAACGTAAAACTTTAACGTTTTTGATAGTTTTGATATGCGCTTCTACACGACGGTTCTCTGCGTTTGCAGCTTTAGTGTTTGCATCATTTTTAAGACGCTCTTCACCTAAACCAACTGTAGTAATACGGTCTTTAGCAATGCCATCAGAAACTAATTGCTTAGCTACTGCATCAGCACGTTTTTTAGATAACCATTTGTTGTAAGTTGCTTTACCTACAGAAGAAGTGTGACCTTCTAAAAGTACTGTTGTATCTGGGTACTCTTTTAAGAATGCAGATACTTTTTCAATATCGTTTAAGTACTGAGTAGATACTGCTGAAGCATTGTTAGGGAAAGTCACTAATAAGCTTACAGTTACTTCTTTATCTTCATATAAAGTACAACCAGTGCCATCAACTGCATCAGTCATAGGCGTGTTAGCACACTTATCATCTGCATCAGGAATGTTGTCGTTGTCGCTATCTGTAGGAGCTACAGCTACTTCAATTACCTTAGGCTCTGGAGCTGGTTTAACTGGCTCTACAGGAGCTGAATTTTGGCCAAATAAGTAGTTAATACCAATTTTAGCGCCTACATCTGTGTAACCACGGTCAAGACCTTGGTATACAGCTGTTTCAGCATTTACAAATAAGCCATCTGTAATGAAATGTTGGTAACCAACACCTGCATTTAAGAATGTGTTGTCATCTACTACGTCCATTTCTTTAATACCGAAAAGACCGTAGAAAGGACCACCATTTAAATGGTAAAGAGCATCAATACCGTAACGCTCGCCATCAATACTGTTGCGGTTGCCAGCAACTTTATCAAAAGCATTAAAATCCATATCTGCATATTCAAGACGTGCGCTCCAGTAATCACTGAAACGGTAACCGGCTTCAACACCCCAGCCAGTTGATTCATTTACGTCAAGACCAGCTTGAGCACGCATGTTTTTCCAAGATGCGTCATAGTAGTCGCCAAATGCGCCAATGTAGAAACCTTCTTCTTTATCAGCAGCGAATGTAGATGCGCTAGTTGCAGCCAACGCGATTGCAATTGTAAGTGATTTTAATTTCATTGTTTTCTTCCCATTTGAACAATTTTAAATTGTAGCTAATCGATACTAGCTCAATCAGTTTTATATAGACTAACTGAGCCTTTGTTAATCAATACTTAACGAAAAATAAAGTTTATAACTTTTTTCTATGCCCAGTCACAACACACATCCACTTACTATAGGCGAAATTAAAACTTTATTGAAAAATAAATATAGTAGTTTTTTGTAAATTAGTACTTAGCAAGGAATGTAAGAGCAATTAAATTAAATGCACTTATAAATGTAAATGCAAAGAAACATTGCTTGGCTTTAATTCGGCGCATAATACCACCAGAATTAACATTCCCCTAGATATATGCGCATGTTTGATTAAAAAATGACTCTTTTTAATCATGTGGTTATATTTAAAGTTAAGAGTTAAGTACCACAAAAAGTCTGGTAATCATTATCATTTATCGGTGCAGCCTGAAACTCTGATAGCTTTTCATCATCAGAATACGGATTTCCCACTATTTTCATAAAGCGCTCTAGTAACTCACTAGACCCTGCAGCATTATACTCTGCAATTATTTTTTCGATCATATGGTTACGAGGAATTACACGAGGATTTGCCGCTCTCATTACTTCATAACTATTATTGTCAGTTAAGTTTACCCACTTAGCTCTCCATTTGATTAGCGACTCTGGTACTACTGTTTCTCCCTTTAAGGATTCAGTAAGTGCATCAAAGGTATTGGTGTAGTCGAGCTGGTTATCTTTTAATAGCGTTAATAACTCTGCAATTAACTCACTTCCGCTTGCATTTTTTGCACTCAAGCCCAGTTTTTTCTCCCACATAGCCGTAAACTCAGTATTAAACTGCTCAGCAAAACTATTAATAAATGGCGTCATTAACGAAACAGCTTGCTCGTCATCATCACTAATAAGCGGTATTAAGCTCTCAGCTAAGCGTGCGCAGTTCCAGTTAGCTATATTAGGTTGATTACCAAAGGCATAACGACCTTGTTTATCGATAGAGCTAAACACGGTGTCAAAATCAAAATTATTCATCATGGCGCAGGGGCCGTAATCAATGGTTTCTCCACTTACTAGCGTATTATCGGTATTCATTACTCCATGAATAAAACCAACACGCATCCAACTAACCACTAATTCAACTTGGCTTTTAATTACAGCGCCTAAAAAGGCTAAATAGCGTTGTGGCCCTATATCTGTTATTTCTGGATAATGACGCTCTATAGCTAAATCAGCTAAATTTTTAAGCCCTTCAACATCGCCTTGCGTCGCTAAATATTGAAACGAGCCAACACGAATATGGCTCGTTGCTAAACGAGTCACTATTGCACCTGCTTGTGGCGGATTACGATAAACCGTTTCACCACTGCCAACGACGGCTAAACATCGGGTGGTTTTAACACCCAGTGCATGCATTGCTTCGCTCATTACGTATTCACGAATAGCAGGACCAAGTGCACAGCGCCCATCTCCCCCTCTAGAATAAGGAGTAGCACCAGAGCCCTTTAATTGAATATCCCACAGCTGATTTTTATCATCATTAATAGCGCCCAATAAATGTGCTCGCCCATCGCCTAAACGCGGCGAAAAATGCCCAAATTGGTGCCCAGAGTAACCAAGTGCTACTGTAGGAATCGCCTGTTTTTCGTTACCGCTAAAAGTGCTAGCACGCAAATCAGCAGCAACGTTAATATTAAACTGTTTTGCTAAGCTTTCATTCCACAGTAATAACTGAGGAGAGGCAACGCTTGCAGGAAAATCTTCAATTGCGAAGTTTTCCGCAATGTCTGTGTATCTTGGCACTAATTTCATGGTAATTCCTATTATTGCTGACTTATACCAACGCGGTTGTCACCTACACCATAGGCCACAATTAAGCTCAACTCTTGCATACTTAAGCCACTTTGCTTTTGCATTTCATTAAAAAAAGCTTGGGCTGCATTCAGTGATTTTTTAGTTTGTAGGCCGCCATCTATAATTTTATGGGCGCGCAAGTAACTCTCTACATCGCGTGATAGTAAAAAAGTATCTTTACCAAGTGCTCGCAGTGTATAAGGGCCTGTATTGCCACCTAAACGCGAACCATGCTTTTTTAAATATGCCCACAAACCAATAATATCGTCTGTTGGCCAATTAGCGACAAACTGACTAAAACTGCCATGTTCCTCTGCTGTTTCGTGGATCATGTAAGCATTTTCGGTAATTGTTTTTACTTTTTTATAGTTACGAACGATTCGCTCATCCGTTGCTTTTTGTTCCAGCATATCAGGTGGCATCATTAATAACTTATCAACGCTAAAATCCCAAAAAACCTCTCTAAAGCCTGGCCACTTATTATTAATGACTGACCAATAAAAGCCGCTTTGAAATACTTTTCGAGTAAATTCCTCAAGCCAATCGTCGTCACTTAACGTGCTTAGTTGTTTTTTAGATAGCGGTTTTGCAAGTAATAACTTAAGCATTTTTTCGGAGCCTTTTCGCTCTACCGCTCGCTTATAAATATCGCTAAATTTTTCCATACTAATTAAATACCTCACTACTTATATTGCTAGTGTACGAGAAAAGCACCCAATACGTAACCACTCCCATTATGGATGAATGAATATGCATTTAGTCGCTTGACACCTAGACGGCTAAAATGCTTTAATCGCCGTAATTACCCTATTTAAATTGCACAGGTTTGTAAGTTTTTACTCTACAAACAGGTGTAAAGGGCTAGAAGAGGTGCGTTATTCAGGTAGCGTATGTTAGGAGCGCAAACTCCAGTGAGCATACGTGAGGGGGATTAACGCCGAGAAGTAACCACTTTTGCGAGGTGTTTATTTCGGGCGACTAGGTTGAACCCTAGCGACTGTCACCAATAGCTGCTTATAAAAAGCAGCTTATTAGTTTGGTGGAGAGCTTCTGGTCTTAAATATTAAGGCCGTGCGCCCTATTATTTTAAGCCCATTCGCTCTTCGAATTATTAGTTCGAACGACGTTAATGCGGCTCCTTCCATAAAGCTTTTTAACTCTTCGAATAATATCAATTGCATTAAATTAGTTATCGCTAAAATGATCACGTTTTTAATAAAGTTGGTACAAATTATAAGTTCGTGAGAGATGATCAACAACTTCAATTTAAACGACTACTCATTGTGGACCGCGCTCGTAACGCCATTTGATCAACATGGCGATGTTGACTACAACACGTTAACTAAACTGGTTAGCGATCAAGAAGCAGCACATAACGGTATTTTACTACTTGGCAGTACGGGCGAAGGTTTAGCACTAACGCTAAAAGAGCAACAAGCCATTGTTGAACACGTATGCCAGCTAAAACCAGCAGTACCACTCATGGTTGCTGTGGGCGGTAGTAACTTAAAGCAACAAATTGAGTGGGTTAACTACTGTAATACACTACCTATTCATAGCTTTTTACTTGGCTCGCCGCTTTATGCAAAACCCGGTGCTATAGGTCAAACCCATTGGTTTGAAAGCCTACTTAATGCAAGTGTTCACCCGTGTATGCTTTATAACGTACCCGGTCGAAGTGCTATTAGCATTCCAACGGCAACAATTCAAAACTTACAAAATAATAAAAATTTATGGGCGTTAAAAGAAGCGAGCGGCAGCATTGCTCAGTTTGAAGCTTATCGCCAAGCTGCGCCTAATTTAGCTATTTTTAGTGGCGACGATGCGCTAATGCCTTATTTTGCTCAAGCTGGCGCAAAAGGTTTGGTGTCGGTAGCTGCAAATGCATGGCCCGCACAAACTCACGAGTTTGTTAAACGCAGCTTAAGTGGTCAACACCCTAATTTATTTGCCCAGTGGTCAAGCGCTATTAATAGCCTATTTGCTGTTGCAAACCCTATTCCCGTAAAGGTATTGATGCATTTGCAAGGTCGCTTAAGCAGCCCGCAACTTCGTCCACCTTTAACACACCTTGAGTTAACTCAAACCGATTGCATCACAACTGCAAACAACACCATTTTATCTTGGCATTAAATACAGGTTTTTATAATGAGCTGGTTAGAACTATTAAATAATTTAGAATCGGGCGCAGTACGCGCAGCATCACAAAACGAAAGCGGCCAATGGCAAGCTAACGTAGAAGTAAAACAAGGCATTTTGGATGCCTTCAAAAATGGCACTAATACTGAGTTTGCAGGTGGTTTTGTTGATAAACATAACTTAGCTCCGCAAGAATTTAGTACTGACGATGGCGTACGTATGGTGCCGGGTGGCTCTAGTGTTCGCCGTGGTGCTTATGTTGCTAAAGGCACGATTATTATGCCACCAGCGTATGTAAACATTGGTGCATACATCGACGAAGGCACAATGGTAGATAGCCACGCATTAGTTGGCTCGTGTGCACAAGTAGGTAAAAACGTACATTTAAGTGCTGCAGTGCAGCTTGGTGGTGTACTTGAGCCAATTGGTGCAAGCCCAGTAGTTGTAGAAGACGACGCCTTTATTGGCGCTGGCTGTATTATTGTTGAAGGCGTAGTCATTAAAAAAGGCGCAGTACTTGCCCCAGGCGTGCGTTTATCAGCAACTATTCCGGTATACGACTGCGTAAACGAGCGCCAACTCGATAAAGGCGAGCCAATCCCAGAATTCGCGATCGTAATACCAGGCTCTCGCCCTGCGTCAAACGAGTGGGCGCGCGAGCAAGGCTTAAGCATGTCGTGTGCGTTAATTGTTAAATACCGCGACGAGAAAAGCGATGCATCGTTATTGCTAGAAGAGGTTTTACGATAATGAGCTTTTTGAGCACGCCTATCAAAACCGCTGTAAATACAATTACACAACAACTTGATACACCTTTTTTTGTTTACGACCTAGATCAACTAAACACGCATCTTGCACGTTTAGTTGCGCAAACCGATGTAAAACTGTGGTACGCGGTAAAAGCAAATCCACTGTCTAAAATTATTCAAAGCTTAGACAGTGCTGGCTTTAATTTTGACGTAGCAAGTAAAGGTGAGCTTGAGCAAGTGCTAGCACAAGGTATTAGCTCACAGCGCGTGCTCAACACAGGGCCTGCAAAAAGCCCTAAACAAATTAAACACTTTATTGAGCGCGGAGTACGTATATTCGTAGCCGAAAGCCTCAATCAAGTACGTTGGTTAAACCAACAAGCGCAACTGCAAAATACGCAGTTACAAGTGTTACTGCGAGTGCAATTACGCTGGCCTGAAGGTGAAAAAAATCCACTGGGCGGCGACAGCCTTACGCCGTTTGGTTTGGGTTGTAATGAGTGGCAAGCTTTAAATATATCTGATTATTCAGCTCTTAGTTTTGATGGTTTGCATATTTTTCAGTGGGGCAACATGCTTAGCACACAAAAGCTAAGCGACTTGTGGTCACAAATGATTGCCCCCCTTAGCCAACTTGCCAACGATTTAAATATTAGCCTTAAAATTTTAGATTTAGGCGGTGGTTTAGGCATTCCTTATACACAAAATGAAGCAACGCTTGATTGGGATGACTTAATAGCTGCTCTCGCTAAAATAAAGCATGATGCGGGTGTAGAAGAGTTATGGATGGAGCTTGGCCGTTATGCCGTAGGCGAATGTGGTCATTACGCAAACCCAGTGGTAGAGCGCAAACAAAACTATAACCAAGAACAGGTTATTTTGAGCGGTGGCATAAATCATTTATTACGCCCTGCTGTTACCAGCCAAGATTTTCCTGCTGCGTTACTGCGTGAATCCAGTGCTAAAACTCAAGCGGTCACTTTATACGGCCCACTTTGTACAGCGCTTGATTGCTTGGGTGAACATAACTTACCAAGCGATTTAAATGAGCACGACTGGCTAGTATTTAGCCAATGCGGTGCTTACGGCTTTACCGAAAGTATGCCGTATTTTTTATGCCATGAGCTCGCCGGCGAGTACACATTGCAAAACGGTGAACTTACCTGTGTTCGCCAAGCCGAAAATGCCAGCCACTACTTAAGGTAATAAGCATGAGTAATACAACACACATCAGCCAAGAGAACATTGTAGTAGGGGAAGTTGCAAACGGCTTACCGCTTACAATTCCTGTTTATCGTTTAAAAGGCGATGGCACAGGGCCTAGTGTTTATGTTCAGGCCAATATGCATGGCGCTGAAGTACAAGGCAACGCTGTTATTTTTCAGCTACTTGAGCAATTAAAACATCTTAACCTTAGTGGCGATATTACCCTTGTACCTTATGCAAATCCGATTGGTTGTAATCAAAAATCTGGCGAGTTTACCCTTGGCAGGTTCGATCCGATTACGGGCACTAATTGGAATCGCATGTATCACTACAATAAAAATTTAGTGGCACAGTTTGCACAAAATCATACCCAGTATGACGACGCTACATTAAAAAGTAACTTCAAACAGGCGCTTATTGACGAAGTAGACAGCAAACTTAACGGCCCGGCTTATTTACTTAATACGGGTAAACGCATTGCGCTTAACTTACAAAAGCTCGCTCATCAGGCTGATATAGTACTCGATTTACACACAGGCCCTATTTCAAGCAAGCATTTGTACTGCCCAACCTATGCAACCGACAGCGCACGTTACTTTAATATTGAGCATGTATTGCTTATTCCTAGTGATTTTGACGGTGCAATGGATGAAGCTAACTTTTGCCCATGGTGGCATTTGAGTGATGCACTTAGCGAGCAAGGTCGTGAATTATCAATACCTGTAGAAGCATTTACTGTAGAGCTAGGCAGCCAAGAAAAAATAGACTTAAAAGAAGCACTAAACGATGCTAACAGTATTTTAAGTTACTTAAATCACAAAGGTGTTTTACAAAATGCACCGCATACGCCAGCTAATATCACTCGCTATGCATGTAATTTAGATAACTACTTTGCTTATTACGCCCCCATTGGCGGCATGGTTGAATACATAGCCCCACTTGGTGGGCACATTAAATCCGGTGAGCCTATTGCTAATATTTTACGCATGGAGCGCTACTTAAGCGAGCAACCACTGCAAACACTTACTCTCGATTGCGATGCAATTGCCATTTTGCACTTTGCCTCGGCGAGTGTTAACCAAGGCACCGAACTTTATAAGTTTTTTACTAACATATTTGAGCTTTAGCTTACCCTTCTCATTGCGTGAGAGTAATACCAATTGCATTAAATTAGTGATCTATTATAGCGATAAGAAAATAGCTTAATAACAAGGCTAAAATTATGGTACATAGTTGTTCTATATAAATAATTTTTAACGTAGTTAGTGAGTTATTTAATACGCTAGAATGATCATGTTTTTAATAAAATTGGTATAAATTAACTAAAATAGTTAATGTGCATTAAAAAAGCGGCCTAGGCCGCTTTTTTTCTGATCTATATTTACTTTGTATACGTAGTGTCCTCGTTATAAATACAAATTCAGTAAAAGTTCACCGTTACATATGTAAAAAGACGTTATAATTAAATTAACGCATACAACACAACCCGAACCCACAAGGAATTACAATGAGCTGGCGCCACTGGATCACACTTTCTGCCTTAATAAGTACAGCTACCTTCGCACAAGAAGAAGTTGCTACAAATGAGCAAGACAACGACATCGAACTTGTAAAGCAGTGTATTTTAAATGAAGTAATTGGCGGGGATGGTAAACAAACATTAGACGATCTTCGTAAAAAGTGTTCAGCTCTTGAAGAAAACAAACAACTTACCGCGCTTGATAAACGCCAAGCTCGTGAAGAAGTAGGTAAAAAAAATAGAAATGTAATTACGCCACATAAACGTAACTACATTTTGCCTCTTTCGTACGTATCACACCCAAACGATCGCCCTTTTGATGGCTTTGATGCACTAACCGACGACAACGACGGTGAACCGCTCGACAACTTAGAAGCAAAATACCAGCTATCGATAAAAGTGCCTCTTTACGATGATTTTTCGGATAAAGACCAAGCCATATTTTTTGGCTTTACACTGCAATCATATTGGCAGATTTATAACTCAGAAATTTCTTCTCCATTTCGTGAGACCAACTACGAACCAGAGATATTTTGGATAAATTACCTCGACCCAGAAAACGTATTATGGGGCGACGAAATGGCAATCGCATTAGGTATTTCGCATCAATCAAATGGTCGAAGCCAACCAAACTCACGTTCGTGGAACCGTATTTATGCAGACTTTATCTGGGAAAACAGAGGCTTTGTTTTTAGCTTTAAACCTTGGTACCGAATAGCTGAGGACGAAAAAGAAGATATTTTAGAAGCCAATGGCGACGACAACCCAGACATATACAAATACATGGGTTACTTTGAATTTAGCGGCGCGTATCGTTTTCATGACCATGAATTTAGCTTTATGACACGTAACAACTTAAATTCAGATAATCGTGGTGCAATTCAACTCGACTGGTCGTTTCCTTTATGGGGCCGCGTTCGTGGTTATGCACAATACTTTAACGGTTATGGCGAAAGCTTAATTGATTACAATGCGGATGTAGAACGTATTGGTGTAGGTATATTATTAACCGATCTGCTGTGATACTTCCCTAAGTTTTACGCACAAAAAAGCCAAGCATCGCTTGGCTTTTTTGTGTTTTGAACAGCTAAACAGTTATTTTTTTACTACAAACTGTCCTTCAAATTCGGCAACCACGTTATCACCATCGTAAATAGTTACTGGCACTACGTAACTTGCTTTACCATCGGTTTCTAAATCGCTTAACTTGCCCTTACAGGTTTGTATATCAACACAGCCACGTGGGTCAGTAGTAAGCGGTTTTAAGTACTTAATGTTAGCATCGGCTAATACAATATTACCTTCAAGCCCAGCTTCTTTAAGTGCTAAGTACGTAGCGCCCCAACCTGTTAGCGTGGCCAAGCTATAAATAGAGCCTGCAAACATGGTGTTATGTAGGTTTAAGTTAGCGTCTAGGTCGGCGCTGGTTGTAAATTGCCAATCGGTATAGCTTTCTACCTTAATACCCATCGCGTCACTAATTGGAATAGACTCACGCCACGTATTTTGTAGTACTTGCGTCCAATTTGGATGACGGAACCAGCCTGGCTCAGACGGTTTTTGCTTTATCATTTTAAAATGCTGTACATCGCCATACGCTAAATGTGCTTTTTCTTTTAGTTCGTAACCGTGGCGTTTATAAAACTCAAGCGCACGTTCGCGAGCAAATAAAACCAGTTCATCAGCATTTTGTGTCCATGCTATTTTTTCAAGCTCATGTAATAAACGACTACCAATATGTTGATTACGATTCCCTTCAGCAACGGCCATGTAACGCACTTGTGCTTGCTCATGACTGTTAAAGTGCAAACGTGCTACGCCTAGTACTTCGCCTTCTTTATTTTTTATAAAGCGGTGCTCAGAGTCTTGTTCCATATCGTCTTGTTCAGAGCCACGAGGCTCGCCCCAAGGCGCGCGTAATACCTGCCAACGCAATTGGTAATACGCTTGCCAATCTTCGCTACTTTGTGGGGTGCTTACCTGTAACATACATACTCCTGTTGTTATATAAGCCGTAAATAAAAGTCAAAAAAAGGCTACGGCGCTATACTAATAGTATTGGTTATCTACCAAGCTAAAAAAATAAAATAATTAAATTGATTGGCATTATTATGGCAAATACCATACTCCATCTTAAAAAAACTGCAAATACGACTTTGGTGATGGCTGTAAAATAACGTAAAAAAATAATGACAAAGGCCATTGCGCTTTAACGTTGCTAGTTTATGCTGAGAATATGACTGAAAAAATCAATTATATAAATTCACTGACGGGTTTGCTGAGCGATCAATTTATTGAAAATAGCCACAGCATTGGTCAGTTAATCTATTGGCATAAATGCAGTGGCGATCACATTCAAGTACGTGAGCACGAGCAGTTACGCTGGTTACTTATTAACGACACTCTTCAATCTGTTATTGATTTAAATAACCCGGATTTATTACTTTTTCCACACTTATTGTACCTAGATAAGCACTGGCAAGCTCTTAAGCCGCCACAAAAAGTGTTAGAACTCGGCCTTGGCGGCGGTGCAATTCGTAATTATTTACAACACAAATACCCTAAAGCACAAATAACATCGGTTGAAAAAAACGCCGATATTATTGATTGCTATACCCAGTTTTTTTCGTCAAATAAGAATGAGCAACTGCTGTGCGCCGATGCGCAACAGATTTTAGAAAGTGTGCAAAATATTGATTGGATTATTCTAGATTTATTTAGCCAAATAGACGCGCCTCGATTTTTATTTGAAGAGGCATTTTATAAAAAAATCTACTCGGCTTTAAATAACAACGGCGTGCTATTTATTAACTTTTTATCGCAGCATGAGTCGCAATTAAAGCAACTTCAGCAGCTATTACTCGATGTATTTGGTTGTAATGTTAGCCCGCAAAAAATTACGGGCTATGTAAATCATATTGTCGTGGTAACCAAAAACTTAAACAGATAAGTTAAACGTAACGGGCCCATCGTTACACAAGCTTACTTGCATATCAGCACCAAACTCACCTGTGGCTATTGTAAGCCCCAACTCTTTAGCTTGAGCTACAAAGTATTCGTAAAGCTCGTTAGCTTGGCTTGGCGTTGCCGCAGATGAAAAACTAGGGCGCATACCCTTTTTAGTATCAGCCGCTAGCGTAAATTGCGAAACAACAAGTAACTCACCTTTAATATCTTTAAGGCTTAGGTTCATTTTGTCGTTTTCGTCAGTAAAAATACGATAATTACTTACCTTGTGTAAAAGCTTATCGGCCGTTTGTTTGTCGTCGTGTTTTTCAACGCCCAGCAACAACAATATACCTTGGCTAATTTCGCCTACCACTTGGTTGTTAATTTCTACTTTGGCATGCTTTACACGTTGTATTAAACCTTGCATTTAAACTGTGTCCTTTACTGCTGGTTCATCATCTTCTAGTTCAAGCTCTGGTGTTTCTGGAATATCATTTGGGCTAATGCACGCAGTAAATTCAGCGCCAAGCAAAACAACGACCCACGACAAATACACCCATACAAATAAAATAGGAATGGTTGCTACTGCGCCATAAATAACTTCGTACGACGGAAAATGACTAATATAAAGTGCAAACCCTTTTTTGGTCAGCTCAAATAAAAGTGCCGCAAAAAAAGCGCCAGGTATTGCCGCTCTAAACGACACCCGTGTATTAGGCACTAAGGTGTAGAGCATAATAAAGCCCACCATCGAAATTCCATACGGCAATAGCTTTAACAAAAACCCGCTAAACCCCGGAATTCCCTGATCAGCAAACGACACCAAAGATACAATATAAGAGGTAACACCAATACTGGCACCGAGCAACATAGGCCCTAAGCTCAAAACCATCCAGTACACAGCAAATGAGATCATCATTGGGCGCTTTTTCTTTATGCGCCAAATTCGGTTCAATGTGGCATCTACATTACGTATTAACAGCAAGGCTATTGCAGCTAGAAAGCCAATACCTACCGCCGTCATTTGGTTGGCATTGCCCGCAAAGGAGCTAATATGCTCTCTAATAACATCGGTAGAGGTAGGGACAAAGTTGGTAAACAAAAAGCTCTCAATTTCCATGCGAGTAGATTCAAAGCCCGGAAAGGCTGAAAATATAGCAACACCCACCGCAATTAATGGCACTAAAGAAAGAAGTGTCACGTAAGCAAGGTAACCTGCATTAACCGTTATTTGATCGTCTATACAACGATTAAAATACTGCATCCACCAACCAGGTTGCTGGCGTATAAAGGACTTAACTTGCTGTTTGTAATGTGAGAGCTTATCATTCATACAATTGACTTGTGCTTATATAGTTTTGATTATAATAACAATCAGCGCCATAATTTACAGCACTAACGCTCGTAAACAGGAATTCAAATGAAAAAACAAACATTACTCAGTGTTTCAATGCTTGTAGTAACACTTACTTTAACTGGCTGCCAATCAGCTTATTATTCTGCGATGGAAAAAGTGGGTGTTCACAAACGCGATATTCTTATTGACCGCGTAGAAGAAACAAAAGATTCACAGCAGGAGTCGCAAGAAGAATTTAAATCGGCTCTTGAACGTTTAACTACACTTATTGATTTTAATGGTGGCGAACTACAAGACACCTACAATCAATTAAACGATGACTACGAGTCGAGCTTAAAAGCCGCTAACGAAGTGTCAACTAACATCAATAAAGTAGAAGACGTAGCAGAGGCGCTTTTTGATGAATGGGCCGATGAGCTAGAGCAATATAAAAGTGCATCACTTAAGCGTGAAAGTAGCAAAAAGCTAGCCGCTACTAAGCGTCAATTTGATCAGCTATTACGCTCAATGCGCAGTGCTGAGGACAAAATGGAGCCAGTATTAACCTCGCTTCATGATAACGTTTTATACCTAAAGCATAACTTAAATGCACAAGCGGTATCGGCTATTAAAGGTGAATTCACTAACCTTAAGCGCGATATTCAATTGTTGATGAACGACATGAACAAATCGATTGCCGATTCAAACAAATTTATTGAACAAATGAATAGCGCTGGCTAATTATTTGTTACTTTAACAAGCCTGCTTAATTGCAGGCTTTTTTATGTTAAAGGCATGCTAAAAGGGATTTACAATGAAACGCTTTTTAACCGCAACAATACTCTTATGTATACTAACTGCCTGCGGTGCACCTAATAATATTAATCGTATTACCAGCTCTGACTCAGTTGTTGTTATTAATGATAAGAACGGTCGTTATAAAAATTTATACGCAGATGAAAAAACATATCCCACTACCTGTACTAAAAACTGCTACCCAGCCCACCCAGACTTACTATGCAAAACCGGCAGCGAAAACTGCCAGTACCAAGGCCAGCAAACTAAACCACAACTTAGTACCGGCTATACCGTACGCTGGCTTGGCCACGCTAGTTTTGTAATTAACACCCCAAATGGTCAAAATGTGCTGTTTGATCCGGTAAAAAATCAGTTTGATTCTCCAGTCGCACTTGGCTTTAAACTCGGCGGTGGTATTTATCGTAAAGCAGGCGCTTGGCCTAGTGAGCAAGAACTGGAAAATATTGATGCGGTAATGTATTCGCATATTCATTACGATCATTTTAATAAAGCCGACATACAAAGCATTGGCAATAAACCTCGTTATTTAACACCACTCGGGATGGCCGACAACTTCCCTACTGGCAGTTTTAACATTACCGAAATGCCGTGGTACTCAACAACCAACATTGACGACTTAGTTATTAACGCCGTGCCAGCCATCATTTTAGCGCTCGCGTATTAGTGCCCTTTATTTACGAAGATAATAATAAAGACTTATGGAATGGCTGGCTGCTTGAACAAAACGGCAGTACCTTATTTTTTGCAGGCGATACAGGCTACTCAAAACACTTTAAAGACATACAGCAAAAATATGGCGATATAGATGTGTGCTTAATCCCAATCGCTTCTTACTACAGTAAAGAAAGTGGTAAATTTTATCGTTACGTTCACACCACACCAGAGGACGCACTAAACGCCGCGAATGATCTTAACTGCAAAGTAATGATACCGTGGGGATACGGTAACTCAAGTTGGAAAATGGGCGACCATACTAGCCACTCGGCCTTACTGCGCTTATTACACATGGTTAAAAAAATGGATGCTCAAACACCGCTGTATATTTTAAACGAAGGCGAAAGGATTTCACTGTAACTAATTACTCAACTGTTTTAGGATGTGTGTTACACCAATATAAATACACAATAAAATTGAGAGATTAATGAAAAAATTAGCACTCGCCTTAAGCTTTTTATTAAGCGCTCCTGCAATGGCGATTGATGTTGAACATACATCAACCCCAATTACTGTCGATGGCGTATCAGAAAGCGCATGGGATAAAGCCGCTTGGCACGATATGCCTTATTTAATGGATGGCACACTGCCATCAAGCGATGCCGACTTTAAAGGGCGTTATCGTTTACTGTGGGATCAAAACTATTTATATCTACAAGCCGATATTGTGGATGACGTTTTAATTGATACACACGCCGATCCAACCTATAAATATTGGGATGACGATGCGCTAGAAGTGTTTATAGACAGCGATGCATCGGGCGGAAACCACCAATTTAATCACACCGCTTTGGCGTACCACATTGGCCTTGATAACCAAGCTGCCGATTACGGCCCTGATAAAAAAGCCCATTTGTACACCGACCACCTAGTCAGTAACTGGAAGCGCAACACCGCTGCACCTTTTAACATCACGTGGGAAGTAGCGATAAAGCTCTACCCTAACGACTACAAAGAAGGCGCTGTAAATACACCAATTACACTGAGCGAAAAACAAGTCATTGGCTTTATGTTAGCGTATTGCGATAACGACGGCAGCAAAGTGCGCGAACACTTTATGGGTTCACACGAAGTACAGCCAGTAAATGGCGACAGAAACCGTGGGTTTATAGACGCAGACGTATTTGGAAAAATCACCCTGCTGCCAAAAAAGTAACCCCCCCAGAAATAAGTAGGTTGGGTTGAGCGCAGCGAAACCCAACGAAAAATACCCTACCAAAAAACATGTATGCTTTGCATTATCGGCTGTTTAAGCTGCCCCTTTTTTATTGCTTATCCTTATGCAAAAGATCTTTAAGTAAATTATTCACAAAGAGGTTAAGAGGCGCTGCGCTTTTAGAGAACAGTAAACTTGGGCCTTTCTATTACTCATCGCCTTGTTAGACTAATTAGTCAGTTGATTAATATTATATTTCTTAGTATTACCAGAGCCATCAGAGTATTTTTCAAAAATACTTAATTCATTTTCATCGACTAAAAAGGTTATTTTAGAATCATATTGGTCTGTGCGCCATCTCCCAGCATCAGAAGCCCAAATAACTCGACTCCCCTCAAACTTGCACCTATACTTCCAATTCGTGCCATCATCTTTACGAACATACGAGAGATGTGTAACATTACCTTTAATTGAATCTATTTTAACAATTGAAGGACTACGTCCCATAATCGATGCAATTGTAGCAATACAAATTTGTTGTTTCGAAAAAGCACCATTGTCAGCGCTTCCACAGGCAGACAAAGTAATAGTAATTACAATAAGTATACTTTTGATAAACTTTTTATAAATATTCATTTTTTCTCCTTGAGCAACTGGAAATATCTAGAAAAGCAAAGATATTCAGTTCTTCCTTAGCACTAGATTATGTGCAGTTAACAGTGAACTTATCAACTATAACACCTTCAGGGATTAGCCCGTTTTCGTTTGTCCGAATACTAACTTCATGCTCATCAGGATAAATGGGGGATTCCAATTCTTCTGTAACCACATCGAATTGTTCAAATAAGCTTGAATCTAATTTATAAATATATCCATTACAAGTACCATTTTTAGTAGCAAATATTTTTGCTACTTCAATGCTTTTGCTCGTAGAAACAAACGACAGCTTTTTCATATTGGAATCTATTTGATGAGCCCTTAAGCCGTTGCCTCCAGAGTATCCTGATTCATACCCTGCTCCGCACTCCACACCAACTTCACCTAGTTCAGGTATGGCCGTATTTTGTTTTCCTTTGGGGATCAACTGTCCCTTACATAAACTATCTAATTCACTTGTAACACCACGATATAGAAACATAACAATTCCTTTTTAAATAACAGTTTAGTATTTTTTAACGCATGACTTGGGCTGCATAATTTTTTTTGGACTGAGTAGATCGAGCTGATATTAACCATCTAAACTACATATATTCAATCTATAGATACTTAGTAATAATACTCTTACGCTTCGTAAAGTTGAAAATCAAGCCAATTAACATATAAATAAAAAGTCACCTTAGATGCTAATTCGTCAACCCATAGCTTGTGCTCGTTGTAATGCACGCTATCTCGTTGATAAGAAAAATTTAAACCGAACTCCTTAAGCCTTTACTCATCAAATTTCACCCACAAAAAAGCCGCTGTATTTTTCAATACAGCGGCTTTTAAAATCATTATTCTAAATTAATAGATTATGACTTAGGTCCACGACCTGCACGTTTACGTTCGTTTTCTGTAAGGTAACGCTTACGAATACGAATGTTTAGTGGAGTTACTTCAACTAGCTCGTCATCATCGATGAACTCAAGCGCTTGCTCAAGTGAGTAGTTAAGGTGTGGAGAAAGCGTTTGCGCTTCATCAGTACCAGATGCACGTACGTTAGTTAACTGCTTGCCTTTAAGGGCGTTAACTGTAAGGTCGTTATCACGGTTATGAATACCGATAACCATACCTTCGTATACTTCAACACCGTGACCGATGAATAAACGGCCGCGTTCTTGTAAGTTGAATAATGCGTTAGTAAGTGCTTTACCTGTTGCGTTTGCAATCATTACGCCGTTCTTACGAACACCGATGTCGCCACCTTTGTGAGGACCGTAATGATCGAACGTATGGTACATAAGACCAGAACCCGAAGTAAGCGTCATGAAATCAGTTTGGAAACCAATTAAACCACGGCTAGGGATCATGAAATCTAAACGCATACGGCCTTTGCCATCTGGAGTCATGTTAGTAAGTTCACCTTTACGTAGGCCAACTTGTTCCATAACAGAACCCTGATGCTCGTCTTGACAGTCAATAGTAACTGTTTCAAACGGTTCTTCTAGAACGCCATCTACAGTACGTAAGATAACTTCTGGACGAGAAACTGAAAGCTCGTAACCTTCACGACGCATGTTCTCGATTAAGATACCTAGGTGTAATTCACCACGACCAGAAACACGGAAGCTATCTGGGCTACCAGTATCTTCAACGCGAAGTGCTACGTTGTGTACTAATTCTTTGTCTAAACGTTCACGGATATTACGTGACGTTACAAACTTACCTTCTTTACCACAGAAAGGTGAGTTATTTACAGAGAATGTCATTGTTACAGTTGGCTCATCAACACTTAATGGTGGTAATGCTTCAACGTTTCCTGGGAAACAAACTGTATCAGAAATCTTAAGCTCACCAATACCTGTTACAGTTACGATGTTACCAGCGTAAGCTCTATCAGTTTCGATACGTTCAAGACCTAGGTAGCTTTGTACTGCGCCAATTTTACCATTACGTGTAGTGCCATCAGCACTGATAATAGTAACTTGTTGGTTAGGAGCAACAGAACCACGTTTAATACGACCAATACCAACTACACCAACATAAGAGTTGTAATCTAGTTGAGAAATTTGCATTTGGAAGTCACCTTCAGGATCTGCATCCGGTGGTGATACTTCGTCAACGATCATCTTGAACATAGGTTCCATGTTGTCTGATGGCTCGTCTAAATCTAGTGTTGCCCAGCCGTTGATAGCTGAAGCGTAGATTACTTTAAAGTCTAACTGTTCGTCAGTTGCGCCAAGGTTGTCGAATAAATCAAAGATTTGATCCATAACCCAATCAGGACGTGAACCTGGCTTATCAATTTTATTGATAACTACGATTGGCTTTAAGCCTTGCGCGAATGCCTTTTGCGTAACGAAACGCGTTTGTGGCATTGGACCTTCTTGAGCATCAACAAGTAATAATACTGAGTCAGCCATCGAAAGTACGCGTTCAACTTCACCACCGAAATCGGCGTGTCCCGGAGTATCTACGATATTGATATGGTAGTCGTTCCAAGAAATGGCTGTGTTTTTAGCCAAAATGGTAATACCACGTTCTTTCTCAATGTCGTTTGAGTCCATCACGCGCTCTTCGTTACCGCCGCGTGTTTCTAATGTACCTGATTGCTCAAGTAGTTTGTCAACCAGAGTTGTTTTACCGTGGTCAACGTGCGCGATAATCGCTATATTTCTTAACTTTTCGATGCTCATATATTTACTCAGAGAAATTAAATTCTCAATGATCCTGCAAGATCTACGCACTCATCCACGCTTTCGCGAGATGTCCCAGCATAGGATTTAAAAGGGCGCATATTATCCCTCATTAATGACATGGATGAAAGTTTATCCAATACATATTTTAAAACTTTCTCAATACTTTTACTAAGTATCTGTTTTTTATATGACAATTATATGAATTAAATTTCAATTATTTTTCAAAAAACCCTCTTTTTGACTATTTTTCCGATCTTTTTGTTACTCTTTTGCATTTAGGTTATGCTAATTTCAGCTGATTAAATTAACAACAAATTACGCTCTGTAAATTTTGCACCGAAATGGAATATTTACGCACCAACATGGTGCGTTTGTATATTCCATTTTGATGCAATGATATTTTTTTAATTTATAAACAGCCAGTTACAATAATGGCACAAAATCAGCTTAGTAAATACCAAAGCAATTATGCAGCAATAACAAAACCCAATAGTTGGAGGACACATGTCACAATCGGTTTTAGATTTTATTAAAGAAAATGACGTTAAGTTCGTTGATTTACGCTTTACTGACACTAAGGGTAAAGAGCAACATGTATCGATTCCTCATCACCAAGTTGATGAAGACTTTTTTGAAGACGGTAAAATGTTCGACGGTTCTTCAATTGCAGGCTGGAAAGGCATAAACGAATCAGACATGGTATTAATGCCAGTGCCTGAGTCAATCAAACTAGACCCTTTCACAGAAGAAGCGACATTAATTTTACGTTGTGACGTAGTTGAGCCTTCTACACTACAAGGCTATGAGCGCGACCCGCGTTCTGTTGCTAAGCGTGCTGAAGACTACATGCGCTCTACAGGTATTGCAGACACCGTTTTATTTGGCCCAGAGCCAGAATTTTTCGTATTTGACGACGTTAAATACAAATCAGATATGTCTGGTTCTATGTACAAAATTGATTCTAAGCAAGCTGCTTGGAACTCAGATAAAGAATATGCAGATGGCAACACAGGTCACCGTCCAGGTGTTAAAGGCGGTTACTTCCCAGTTGCTCCAGTTGATGACTTCCAAGATTGGCGTTCAGCTACGTGTCTAGTGCTAGAAGAAATGGGCCAAGTAGTAGAAGCACATCACCACGAAGTAGCAACAGCAGGTCAAAACGAAATCGCTACTCGCTTTAATACAATGGTATTAAAAGCGGATGAAATCCAAGAAATGAAATATGTTATCCATAACATGGCTCACTTATACGGTAAAACAGCAACGTTTATGCCTAAGCCAGTTGTTGGTGATAACGGTTCTGGTATGCATTGTCACCAGTCTTTAGCTAAAGACGGTGTTAACCTTTTTGCTGGCGATAAGTACGGCGGTCTTTCTGAAGATGCACTTTACTACATTGGCGGCATCATCAAGCATGCTAAAGCAATTAACGCTTTCGCAAATGCCTCTACTAACTCGTACAAACGTTTAGTACCAGGTTTTGAAGCACCAGTTATGCTTGCATACTCTGCACGTAACCGTTCTGCATCAATCCGTATCCCAGTGGTTCCATCTGAAAAAGGTCGTCGTATTGAAGTACGCTTCCCGGATCCAACTGCTAACCCATACCTTGCTTTCTCAGCAATGCTTATGGCTGGCCTTGATGGTATCAAAAACAAGATCCATCCTGGCGATGCTATGGATAAAGATTTATACGACTTACCAGCTGAAGAAGCAGCAGAAATTCCAACTGTTGCAGCATCACTTGACGAAGCACTATCTGCACTTAGCGCAGACCGTGAATTCTTAACTCAAGGTGGCGTTTTCACTGATGACTTAATCGATGCTTACATCTCACTTAAGTCTCAAGAAGTTGAAAAGCTTAACATGACAACTCACCCAGTTGAGTTTGAAATGTACTACAGCTGTTAATTAAGCTGTAAAAAATATGTGTGTTCTCAAGCCCGCTTTGCGGGCTTTTTTAATGGTAAAATTAGTCAATCTCCACTAAAGTTAAGTTACCGATAAAAATGCAGGGCTGCAGAGTGAATAACAAGATTTTATTACTATTAATTGCTTTAGGATTAAGTAATTATGGTTATGCCGGTGAAACAAAAATATACGCTTGGAAAGATAAAAATGGCGTATTAGTGTTCTCAGACACCCCTCATAAAGGGGCCCAAGAGGTAAAGCTCACCAGCCAAGATCTTAATATGCCTGCAACAAATACTGACATTTTTGACGAGCAACCTCAGCCTCAACAAGCGGCCTTTAGTATTGCTATTTCCTCACCTGATCATAACCAGACTATTCGTGAAAATACCGGCACTGTTTATGTAACTAGCCGAATAAAACCACGCTTTGAAACTGGTTTTACTATACAACTTTTTATTGATGGTAAAGCACACGGCCCAGCCAGTGACAGCTCAACCTTTGCAATTAGAGATGTAGAACGTGGTCAGCACACACTACAATTAAAGCTTTTTAATAGTAAAAACCAAGTTATTGCTACAAGCGAACCCTGCATATTTTTTATGCACCGAAAAGGGCTAAACCTAGGTAACTAAATTGGGGCATTACTAAACGTGCAGCAGTGTATTTAACCATATAACTTGCTTGCAAACATCC
This sequence comes from Pseudoalteromonas sp. SWYJZ19, assembly GCF_015864375.1. NCBI lineage: Bacteria > Pseudomonadati > Pseudomonadota > Gammaproteobacteria > Alteromonadales > Pseudoalteromonadaceae > Pseudoalteromonas > Pseudoalteromonas sp. SWYJZ19. The sequence goes on along the minus strand of NZ_JADYXI010000012.1, from coordinate 27,853 downwards.
ACGCACTAAAATGGTGCAGCTATGATTAATAATAAAAACTTTAGCCCTGAGCTACTCGATGCCATTTGGCAAAATCAAACAACCGCTATCATGTTACTTGATAAAAACTTCACCGTTGTATATGCCAATACTAGTACTAGCGAGCTGCTAGGCCTTGGTAATAAGCGCCTATTAGATCAACCGTTTGATAGCCTTTTTAACTACCATTCAATCGATTTACAGCGTATAGAACAATACTCATTAGTTGAAGGCGTAGATTGCCAGCAGCATAGAGCTGACGTGGTTTTTAGCGATTCTCGCCATGCAAAAGTAGCCGTAAGTACACGACAAATTAAGTTTAATGGCTCGCTTTATATTTTATTTGAGTGGCGCCAAACTGACGACGAAATTAAGCACGACCAAGCGTCTAATCAAATGCATCAATACCAAGCTGCTCGAAACCTAATTAGAGGGTTAGCTCACGAAATTAAAAATCCTTTAGGTGGAATTCGCGGAGCGGCGCAGTTATTGCAGTATGAGGTTGATCAACAAGAAAGAGATCAATGTGCTGAGCTCATCATTGAGCAAGCCGACCGATTACGCGAGCTAGTAGATAGGCTTTTGGGGCCCAATCAACTTCCTCAAAAATCGTATGGCAATATACATCAATCACTTGAATCAGTTGCAAGGCTAAGTACGTTAGATAATTGTTCTAACATTAGCTTAGTTAAAGATTACGACCCGAGTATTCCTGATGTATACATTGATCAAGGCAAAATTCAGCAAGTGGTATTAAACATTGTTCGAAATGCCCAACAGGCGCTTGTAGATGGCGGTGAAATAACAATAAAAACCCGCATAAATCATCAGCATCGTCGCCCGGGTAAAGCACCTAAAAAAGCCTTGTTGATCCAAATATCTGATAACGGACCAGGTATTGATCCCAGTGTACGCGAAACACTGTTCTACCCTATGATCACCAATAAAGAAGGTGGCTCTGGGTTGGGCCTTTCAATAGCGCAAACACTGATTGATCAACATGATGGCTATATAGAATGTGATAGCTGGCCTGGACATACTGAATTTAATATCTATCTGCCCTTTGCAGATTAATGTTTGGAGTTTGCATGAAAACAGTTTGGCTTGTAGATGATGATGCTTCTATTCGATTTGTACTCGAAAAAGCACTAACCCGTGCAGGGTTTAACGCAGAAAGCTTTTCTAACGCGCAAGATGTATTAAGCGCATTGAAGTTTAGCCAACCTACTGTTTTAGTTTCGGACGTACGAATGCCAGGTATGGATGGTATGGCGTTGCTTGAACTTATTGCAGAGCAAAACCCTGGATTGCCCGTTATTATAATGACCGCGCATTCAGATTTAGACTCTGCCGTTAATGCATTTCAAAAAGGTGCTTTTGAATACCTCGCTAAGCCGTTTGATTTAAACGAAGCGGTAGCACTAGTCGAAAGCGCATGCAGAGCAAATTCCACTAAAAAAACTAAGCGTAAGCAAGCTCCACCAAAAAGTGCGCATATAATTGGTGAAGCACCCGCCATGCAAGAAGTATTTAGAGCGATAGGTAAGCTATCGGCCTCTAGCATGAGCGTATTAATAAATGGCGAATCTGGAACAGGTAAAGAACTTGTCGCCAGTGCGCTGCACAATCATAGCCCACGTAAAGAAAATCAATTTATTGCACTTAACATGGCAGCCATTCCAAAAGAGCTTGTTGAGTCAGAGTTATTTGGCCACGAAAAAGGCGCATTTACGGGCGCCGACAGCGTGCGTAAAGGCCGCTTTGAGCAAGCCAATGGCGGCACACTATTTTTAGATGAAATTGGTGATATGCCACTTGATGTACAAACACGTTTATTACGCGTTCTTGCCGATGGTGAGTTTTATCGCGTTGGTGGCCATCAAAGTATAAAAGTAGATGTGCGTATTATTGCGGCTACGCACCAAAACCTTGAAGATTTAGTTAAACAGGGCAAGTTTAGGGATGATTTATTTCATCGTCTTAATGTTGTGCGCCTACGTTTACCTGCTCTTCGAGAGCGTACTGAAGATATAGAAAGCTTATCGCAACACTTTTTACATAAAAGCGCTAAAGAGCTACAAGTAGAAAGCAAAGTGCTGAGCCCTAAAGCGACTGAGCAGTTACGTTTATTTAATTGGCCAGGCAATGTACGCCAATTAGAAAACACCTGTCGCTGGCTTACTGTAATGGCACCGGGTGAGCTTGTGAGCGAGCAAGACTTACCGCCTGAAATTCTTGATGCAACACCAACTCAAGAAGAAGGTGATTGGTTAGATGCGTTTCAGCAATGGCTTAATCAAGAACTTAAACAAGGCAAAGAAAATATTTGGCCTGACATTCAAGCTCAGCTAGAAACCCGCTTAATAAAAACGGCACTGGCTAATTGCTCTGGCCATAAGCAAGATGCCGCTATAAAAATTGGTTGGGGACGCAACACGTTGACCCGAAAATTAAAAGAGCGCAATATTAGCTAATTAAACGTTTTTAACACATTTGGTTATTGATGAAGCTAATCGAACATATTCCATTATTCAAACAAATGGAAATTATAAACAGGCTGCACTTTTTTAAAGAATTTACGCTCAGCGAGCGTCAAGTCTTATTGGAGTCGTTCGGCCTGTTATATTTAGTAAGCCAGCATCAGTTTTTATTTAAGCAATACGATAACGACAAGCGCTTATATATTGTACTTAGCGGTGCGTTGTTAGTATTTAAACATAATCATTTGCTAGAACTTGGAACGATAGTACCTGGTGAATTTATAGGTGAAGGCGCTTTTATAAATAACCGAGAGCGTAGCACTAGCGCACGCGCTAAAACCGACAGTATCGTCCTTGCCATTACCCCTGAAGCACTCACCCGTTTACCTAATGTTATCCGCGAAAAAATTAAAGACCGAATTATAGAAGGTATGAGTCTGCGTATTGCAAAACTTAGCGAGCATATAGAAACCCACGGTTAACTCTATCACTCAGTCCATATAAACAATTTGTAGTGAGCAATCAAGCCAGCTGGGGTTATTAACATGAGCTGTAAACCTGTAAGTATCGGATGGCTTGGCGCCAAAGGGAGTATTTACAAGCGGCTGTGAGTGGCTATATGTCTGGGAATAGATTTTATAATAAATAACAACATACCCATACAAATACTCCCAATTAAGCCTCACAACCGCACCACTTGGTAAGGTAAAGTCAGCATATTTATCTGTAAATGTGACGAGTAAATCATTGTACTTGTCTTCGCTGCATTGAGTTGTTCGTAACTTTTTAGGCATAACAAAGGTTGTACCCGCCACTGCATTTTTTAGATAAAAGCCTATATTGCCATCACCATAAAAATGATTTGAACGCGTTGTATAGCTAACTTGTGGCTCGTAACCTAGCCCCTGCATAATAGTAGCTAACTGCTCAGTCTCTTTTGGGTAAATTTTGTCACTTGATAAGAGTAATGTAGCCTCACCAAACTCTGATGGGATTGCCAGCGGTACATATTCATAAGGGAGCGATTGTGCTTTTAGCGCAGCATCGAGCTGATCGCGCTGTTCATCTTGCAAGTTTTCACTAAATACATACACGGTAGGTTGTTGGCACGCAGCTAATAGTAATGCCAACACATATATTAAAATTCCATTTTTCATAGTTACCCCTTTTGATTACGCTTGTAGTCTATTAAAGGTAACTATTTATAGCAATTTAATTTGTTTGGCTATTTAACCACGCATCAACACTTTTACGAGTGTATAAAACTTCTTTAAATAAGCGATGGCGTTGAAATTCAAGTACCGATTTTTTTTTCATATCGCCACTCACTAAGCGGCTATGGTGATCGTTAAATTTTGAAATCACAGAAAAACCACGTTCAGCATTTTCCTTTTGCTCTTTTACTTGATTAGTAAGATGTGACCTAACATCGTCTGCGGTCAGCATATCTGAATTATCTAAGCCCATTAGCTCTTTTTTCATTGCTAATCTTACGCCCATTTTCTACTCCGTTTTATATGTATTCATTACACATTGATTAATCCGCCAGAGTTTTAGCAATTAGCGAGCCATACGTAAAAAAGATTGCAACGAAGCTTAACTTTTAATTGCTTCAGTTTTTTTAAAGACAGATAAAATACCTAAAAACTTTCATAACTAATTGTGTATTACCGCTATCTAAAGTTACTTGCTTTGGTGCAAAAGTCGCTGTAAGCCTTTATACTAAAGCCTGTGCGTTACCCCCACCGAGAGCAAATATGAACGAAGAATATATAGAAATAGAGTTAGAAGAAGAGCCGATTGAGCTTTGTAAATTATTAAAAGTACTAAACTTAGTTGAAGGTGGCGGCCAAGCTAAAAACCTAATTACTGAAGGCTATGTGGGTGTTAACCATGAAATTTGTACAATAAAGCGGAAAAAATTATACAGTGGCGATGTACTAGAATTCGATGGTGAGTTTTTTCAACTTGCGTTAAGTGAAGATGCTGTACCTGCAGAAAAACCTGCGGTACACACTCAAACAGAGTCAAAGCAAGCCGCACCACAACCAACAAATCAGCCAGCTAAAGCTAAGCGCAAGCGAACTAAAAAGCCAAAAGTAGATGATAAAACAGGTCGTCGTCCTATTTCGTTTGGTTAAGCATTTAAAAACCCTCTTTTTATATAAAAAGGTCAACTTGTATAGTTGGCCTTTTTACTCTTTAATAACCTAGTTAATAATAATAAAAACAAGGTTATAAAATGTCTGTTAAAACACCTAAAAATTGGTTTAAGCCCGTTGTATGGGCGGCACTCGTATGGAACTTACTTGGCGTTATTGCATTTGCTATGCACATGATGATGACACCAGAAATGATAGGTAAACTTCCGCTAGATCAACAAGCTGCCTACTCTAACGTTCCTATTTGGTCAACCATTGCATTTGCTATAGCTGTATTTGGAAGCACTTTGGGTTGTATTTTTTTACTTGCTAAAAACGCGCTGGCAACACCTACTTTTGCGCTATCGCTCGGCGCTATTTTAATTCAGCAATATTATAATTTTATGGTCATAAACAGTATTGAGCTACTTGGTACAAGTGCTGTATTTATGCCTATATTTGTAATCATTATTGCCATAGCTTTACTTTGTTTGAGTATTAAAGGTAAGCAACAAGGTTGGTTACAGTAATTAATAAGGGTCGAAATAACTTTTGACCCTACCTCTTTCAAATCATCTCTTGAAATTAAACTTTTCAGCATCATCTCTACTATATTAACTGTATAAAATTCGTTCTCTAAATACGGCTTTTTACATTGGTATGCACTTTGCAACTCAAGCACTACAGAGGTCACTCTTCAAAATATTTTTATCATTCATAAAGGGGCAAATAATGAATAATAGTTTCGATACCCAACATCAGCTCACAATAAATGGTGAGCAATATCATATTCATTCTCTAAAAGGACTTGGCGACAAAGCGAAACGATTGCCCTTCTCCTTAAAAGTATTACTTGAAAACCTTCTTCGTAACGAAGACGGCGCAAATATTAAAGAACAAGACATTCAAGCCCTACTTAATTGGGACCCTCAAGCGAAACCTGCATCTGAAGTTGCCTTTACCCCCGCTCGCGTAGTTATGCAAGACTTTACCGGCGTACCCGCTATTGTTGATTTAGCCGCGATGCGTGACGCAATGGAAAAGCTAGGTGGCGATCCTGCAAAAATAAATCCGTTATCACCTGCTGAACTTGTTATTGACCATTCAGTGCAGGTAGATGGATACGGTAATGAGGGTGCATTTGATTTAAATGCAAAACTTGAATACGACCGAAATAAAGAACGTTACGAATTTTTGCGTTGGGGACAAACCGCTTTTGATAATTTAAAAGTAGTGCCACCAGCAACCGGTATTGTTCACCAAGTAAACCTAGAATACTTAGCGCGCGTTGTTTTTAATGAAGACCGTGACGGCAAAAAATACGCTTACCCAGATACGCTTGTAGGGACTGACTCTCACACCACCATGATTAATGGCTTAGGTGTGCTTGGTTGGGGTGTAGGCGGCATTGAAGCTGAAGCAGCCATGCTTGGTCAGCCAATTAGCTTACTCATTCCACAAGTAGTAGGTATGAAGCTAAGCGGCCGTTTACCTGAAGGTACGACCGCAACCGATTTAGTGTTAACAGTAACCGAAATACTGCGTAACCACGGCGTAGTGGGTAAATTTGTAGAGTTTTATGGTGACGGCCTTGCTGACTTACCACTTGCAGACAGAGCTACCATAGCGAATATGGCGCCAGAATACGGCGCTACATGTGGTATTTTTCCGATTGATGATGAAACCATTAACTACCTTCGCTTAACAAACCGCGACGAAAACCACTTAAAACTGATTGAAGATTATGCTAAGCATCAAGGCCTATGGCGTAACGATGGCGACGAAGCTAACTATACCGATACACTCGAGCTTAAATTAGACGATGTTGTACCAAGCCTTGCCGGCCCTAAACGTCCACAAGATAGAATTGCCCTAAACGAAGCTGGCAAAGTTATTGGCGATCATTTAAAAGGCTTCCAAGACGAGCGTATGGCTCGTCGCGATAAAAGCGATGAAGAACAAGCTCGTATTGAAAGTGAAGGCCCAGCAACAAATCCAGATGAGCCAGTAGACGAAGCGCAGTTTATGGGCGCCGCTAAAGTTAAATTTAAAGGCCAAGAGTTTGAGCTTAACGATGGCGCTTGTGTTATTGCTGCAATTACCAGCTGTACTAATACTTCTAACCCTAGTGTTATTTTAGCCGCAGGCTTAGTCGCTAAAAAAGCAAAACAGTTAGGCATTAATGTAAAACCTTGGGTTAAAACATCACTTGCGCCAGGCTCTAAGGTAGTTACCGACTACCTGGAAAAAGCAGGCCTAATGGATGACTTAGAAAGCTTAGGCTTTAACCTTGTTGGCTACGGTTGTACAACTTGTATTGGTAACTCAGGGCCGCTTGCAACTGAAATATCTGATGCCATTCAAAAACATAAATTAGTGGTTAGCTCTATTTTATCGGGTAACCGTAACTTTGAAGGGCGTATTCACCAAGATGTTAAAATGAACTTTTTAGCCTCTCCTCCGCTTGTTGTAGCTTATGCTATTGCAGGTAGAACCGATATTGACGTATACAACGAACCCCTTGCTCAAGATGCTAACGGTAACGATATTTACCTTAAAAACATTTGGCCAAGCGTTAAAGAGGTAAGTGACCTAGTTAAAGAAACAGTAACTAAAGAAATGTTCGAAAAAAGCTACGCTAACGTTTACGAAGGCGATAGCCGTTGGCAGCAAATTAAAATACCAGATGGCAAACTTTACGATTGGGATGACGCATCTACCTACATTAAAAAAGCACCATTTTTTGATGGTATGAAAGTAGAACCACCAGGTATTCCTACTATTGAGGGTGCACGTTGTTTAGCTAAACTTGGGGATTCAGTAACCACTGACCATATTTCTCCAGCAGGTGCTATTAAAGCAGATGCACCAGCAGGTTTATACTTGCAAGAAAATGGCGTAGATAAAGCGCAGTTTAACTCGTACGGTTCACGCCGTGGTAATCACGAAGTAATGATGCGTGGTACGTTTGCTAATGTTCGTCTTAAAAACTTACTAGCATCAGGTACTGAAGGCGGCGTAACACGTACTCAGCCTGGCGATACGCTAGAGAGTATTTATGATGCAGCAATGGAGTATCAAAAAAATAATACGCCACTCATTATTTTAGCGGGTAAGGAATACGGTACAGGTTCATCTCGTGACTGGGCTGCTAAAGGCTCACTGTTACTTGGTGTAAAAGCCGTTGTAGCACAAAGCTATGAGCGTATTCACCGTTCTAACCTAATTGGCATGGGTGTATTACCACTACAATTTAAAGAAGGTGAAAGCTACGAGTCACACGGGTTAACAGGGCAAGAACAATTTGATATTGATGGCCTGTACGATAAAACCGATGAAGTAACCGTCATTGCAACCAATGCCGAAGGTAAAAAAGTAACCTTGAGTGCTGATGTACGTATTGATACCCCTAAAGAGTGGGATTACTTCAAACACGGCGGTATTTTACAATACGTACTGCGTAATATGCTCGATTAATACGCGCTGTAATTAGTGTATTTAAAAGCCCAGCTAATAAGCTGGGCTTTTTTATGTGAGCTGTTTGTTGTTTCAAATCAATGTCGAATATTTAAAGCCTGCCTACACTAGGGTGACTCTTAGTGAGGTGACTATGTCGCAAATAATGATTATTCGACTGCTTAAAACATCAATAGTGTTTGGATTATGCCTTATTGTGACTGGCCACTCTTTAATTGTGTCGAGCTATTTCACGGTAGATTATGGTATTAAAGGAATAATTTTAGCAGCGGCATGTATCGCTATAGGGGTGCTATTATCACTTCCCACTAAAATATATTTAACCATACTGCTAATGGAAGCCGAAAAACGTTATTTAAAAAACCATAAAAGCACTAACCCAGAGTAGCTAAAGTGCACTTAAATTATTAATTTCTTTATTACGTTTTTCTAGTTTGTCTTTTACATTTTCGGCGTCATTAAATAGCTTTTTAACAGAGTCTGGGTTCAAAATACTGATCCCCTCTGGTGCAGCCGACATTGTATTTGTACTTGGAGAGGTATTTAAAATAGACGTGTCTTCTGCGGCAATAACAGTAATATCTTTAGGATCGAGTTTTACTTCAATACTTTTTGCATGCGGGTTAGGTGTATCAGAAAAGTGCCATTGGCCTGTTTCATCTTGCCACTTAAAAATTTTGCTGCTTGAGGTAGTACTTGCAGGCATTGGTTCATCAGAAATACTGCTCGCAATTTTATCGCCCGCTTGCTTAACACCCTGTACTGCTTGGTCGAGTGTATTTGTAGAAAGTGCGACCATTTTTTCTTTAATTTGCTGAGATTCATTGCTAATAGATGATGCAGAAAGCCATGTTTGACCATCGGGCTTTTTTAAATAAAACAAAGAGATGACTGCAATAGCCATGATTGATATAGCTAAATAGGTAAAGTATTTCATAGCGTTCCTGCTTTAATTAATCCTTTATTTCCTTGAGTTTAATAAAAAATACTTAATTAGGCAATTTTTGTACCCTAATTAAAGAAAATAAAAACGCAGCCTAAGCTGCGTTGTTATTATTGATTTAACTACACCGTAGTAACGTTAAATACCGTCACCATCCATGTGTAGTCCGCATTCTCGGTTTAAACCAAAAAAGCGAGTTTCTTCTTCTGTCATTCCTGGTTCTAACTTACGCGTTGTATGCACGTCGCCCATCGACACATAACCTTGCTCCCATAATGGGTGATAAGGTAAATCGTGCTTAGTAAGATACTGATACACGTCGCGGTTAGACCATTCAATAATTGGGTACACTTTAACCGTGCCACGGCTAATTTCTACAAACTGTTTATCAGCACGCGATGATGATTGATCGCGGCGCAGGCCACTAAACCAAGTACCGGCTTCAATCTCTTTTAGCGCGCGGGTCATCGGCTCTACTTTATTAAGCTGATTATATTGCTTAATGCCGTCCTCCCCTTGCTCCCATAGCTTACCAAATTTGGCTTCTTGCCATGCTGGGCTCAACTGCGCTTTATACACCTTTAAGTTAAGTGATAAACGCTCACTCATTTGCTCAATAAACTGATACGTTTCAGGAAATAAATAGCCTGTATCAGTTAATACTACTGGGATATCTGGGCGTTGTGAGGTCATTAAATGCAGCATCACTGCTGCTTGAATACCAAAGCTAGATGATAAAAATGCCGTATTAGGCAAGTTATCAAGCGCCCATGCAACGCGCTGCTCAGCGCTCATACTCGCTAGTAAACCATTAGCATCAGCTAACATAGCCGTTTGGCTTTGTTTATCTAGCTGTAAAATGTTTTTAAATTCACTCATGGTAAATTCCAAACCTCACCAGCGCTTAGCGCTGGTATTAAATTATGCGTAAAAGTCGGTTACTGATACTTTTACTTCAGCAACAATGCCTTTGCGTATAACAAAGTCACCAAAACACTCACCGTCGTTACGCTCGCTTGCCCATTGGCCAATTAGCTTATCGAATGCTTCTAGGTAAACGTCTTCGCCTACGTTCTCAAGGTACAATTTAGGAATACGTGTACCTTCTAAATTACCACCTAAGTAAACGTTATATTTACCTGGGCCTTTGCCTACTAAACCAGCTTCTGCAAGCATTGCGCGGCCACAGCCGTTCGGGCAACCTACAACACGCATAATAATGCTGTCATCGGGTATACCGTGCTTAGCAAGCAGTGCTTCAGTTTTTTCTATTAGGCTTGGTAAGTAGCGCTCTGCCTCGGCCATTGCAAGTGGGCACGTTGGCAGTGAAACACACGCCATAGAATTTTTACGCTGCTGCGAATCGGTATCGTCAATCAGGCCATGGCTACGTGCAATCTCTTCAATCACGGCTTTTTGATCTGCAGGTACGCCAGCAATAATTAAGTTTTGGTTTGCCGTCATACGCATGTCACCTTGGTGAACTTCTGCGATTTTACGACAACCTGTTTTAAGCGGCTTGCCTGGGTAGTCTAAAATACGACCACTTTGAATAAATAGCGTTAAGTGGTGCTTACCATCAATGCCTTCAACCCAACCAATGCGGTCGCCACGATGAGTAAACTCAAACGGACGGCTTGGTGCAAACGTAACGCCTGAGCGCTTTTCAACTTCTGCTTTAAATACATCAACGCCTACACGGTCTAATGTGTATTTAGTTTTTGCATTTTTACGGTTTGAACGATTACCCCAATCGCGCTGCACAGATACAACATGCTCTGCAATTTTTAAGGTATCTTCTAACGTAATAAAGCCAAAGTCATCAGCCTTACGCGGATAAGTTGCTGTATCGCCGTGCGTCATGGCAAGGCCACCGCCCACTAATACGTTAAAACCAACAAGTTTGCCGTTATCAGCAATTGCCACAAAGTTTAAATCGTTAGCGTGCACATCAACTTCGTTGTTAGGTGGAATAGTCACCGTGGTTTTAAACTTACGCGGTAAGTAGTTAGATCCTAAAATTGGCTCTTCTGTGGTTTCTGCTTTTTCGCCATTTAACCAAATTTCGGCATACGCTTTCGTTTTTGGTAATAAATGTTCAGAAATTTTTGCAGCCCAGTCGTAAGCTTCTTGGTGTAACTCAGACTCAACGGGATTAGTGGTACAAAGTACATTACGGTTAACGTCACCCGCTGTAGCAATAGAGTCTATACCTACGCTATCAAGCATTTGGTGCATGCCTTTAATATTAGGCTTTAACACTCCATGAAACTGAAACGTTTGACGCGTTGTTAAACGAATGCTGCCGTAGCTTGTTTTGTCATCTGCAAACTTGTCGATTGCTAACCACTGCTCTGGCTTAATAATACCGCCAGGCATACGTGCACGTAACATCACATTATGTAGCGGCTCTAGCTTTTGCTTAGCGCGCTCTCCACGTATATCGCGGTCATCTTGTTGATACATGCCATGAAAACGAATTAGCTGAAAGTTATCGGCTGTAAAGCCACCGGTAATTTCGTCTGTTAAATCTTTTTCTATGGTGCCACGTAAAAAGTTACTTTCTCTTTTCAAACGTTCGTTATCAGAAAGTTTTACGTTTTTATCTTGTTCGCTCATTTTAAATCCTAAATTTGTTACAGTGACGGCTGCTAGCTGCTAAATAAAATAAGAAACGTGATTAATACACGTCTTTCTGATAGCGGTTTGCGCTACGCAAATCTTTTAAATATTGCTCTGCGTCTTCATTGCTCTTGCCTGTGTTTTCTTTAACAATATCAAGCAAGGCGTTGTGTACATCTTTTGCCATGCGATTTGCATCGCCACAAATATAAAAGTGAGCGCCAGCTTCTAACCATTCAAACACGTCTTTACTGTTACTGCGTAACTTATCTTGCACATATACTTTTTCTGCTTGGTCACGGCTAAATGCAACATCTACTTTGTTAAGTAAACCCGATTTTAAATAACCCTGTATTTCTACTTGGTATAAAAAGTCTTGAGTGAAATGTGGGTTACCAAAAAACAACCAGTTTTTGCCTTGCGCTTCACGCGAATCACGTTCTTGTAAAAATGCACGGAACGGCGCAATACCCGTACCAGGACCAACCATAATCACAGGTGTATCATCGTTAGTGGGTAGGCGGAAATTGTCGTTGTGTTCGCTAAATACTTTAACTTTACAACCTTCTTCTGCACGACGAGTTAAGTAACCCGTACAACCACCTAAATGCTCGCTATCAAATGTATCAAACTGCACTAGACCTAGTGTTAAATGCACTTCGTCTTCAACCTCAGCTTGGCTAGATGCAATTGAGTACAAACGAGCTTGTAGTTTACGTAGGCAATCTACTAATGTTTGCGCATCAATGTTTGCAGGGTTTTGGCGAATCACATCAAATATTTGACGAGGTTCAATATACGCACGCATTGCAGCTTTATCTTCTACAAGCTTTAATAATTCAGGCGTACCAGTTGCTATTGCGTATTTTTCTACAAAACCTGGGTATGACTGAGTCAGCTCTAGTTTTTCAATAAGTGCATCACGTACGCTTAGCTCTTCATCACCTACTTTTACAATGCTTGTTGCATCTATTTGAGTAAGTGTAAGTACTTCATCAACTAATACATCATCATTTAAAAAGTACACACCTAACGAATCACCTGGTGTGTAAGTAATGTCTGAACCTTCAAGCGAAATTTCAACGTGGCGTACATCTTTAGTTGAGTCGCGACCGGTAATTTTTTGAACTGTTAATAGCTCTGCTTCAAATGGATTTTGTTTTGTATATTGGCTTGAAGCGGTCGTTGGAGCGCCAAATGGCATTGATACAACTTGACCACCAGCGGCTTCTTGCTGCGCTTTTAAATCAGGTTCGAATGCATCAACTGCGCCCGCAATCCATGTTGCAGCTTCATCTTCGTAATCTACATCTAAATCAGCACGTTGATATATGGTTTGCGCACCGAGTTTATTTAAACGCTCTTCAAAATCTTTTGCTGTTTGGCAGAAAAACTCATAGCTAGAATCACCTAAGCCAATAACCGCTATTTTTACATCGTCTAGTTTTGGCGCTTTTTTAGTAGCTAAAAATTCGTGAAGTGTTTCTGCGTCCTCAGGTGGCTCACCTTCGCCGTAAGTAGATACAACGATGGTTAAAAACTTTTCTTTTTTCAGGGCTGTTGGTTTGTAATCTGACATGCTAACAAGCTTAACTGCTAAGCCGCGCGACTCAGCCTGCTCTTTCATTTTGCTTGCTACGCCTTTTGCGTTACCCGTTTGCGAACCATATAAAATAGTTAGCGCTGCTGCATCACCCGCAGCCGGTACGCCAGCAGTAGGAGCACCTAATGCAGCTGAGTTAGCATTAGCAGCTAAGTAACCACTTACCCATGCTTGTTGAATTGGATTAAGTTCAGCCACTAAACCTTGCAGCTTTTGTACTTGATCTTGCGATAGCGGGCTTGCCGCAGCATTTAGTTGACCTAACAACATGAATCGATTCCCCATAACCCTGAAAATTAAACACAACACACTTTGTGTATTGTTAAAAATGAGTTTTACCTCATCCAGAGCGTATCTGTTGAGGTTTTCTAAGTATGTAGGATAACGGGCTCTGCATAGATAAAAAAAGAATAGAATCTGCTTTGATATTCCATTTAGTTATTAATTTATAAAAATACCTTCAAAAACAGATTAAAGGACGATTATTGCCTTTTACAGCACTTTAAATTAACAATTTTGTAACCTAACTAATGTAGGGTATATTCCCCATTCAAAATAAAAATAGGAACAACTATGTTACACGGGAAATATAAAAATAAACTACTTAGTACCGCATTATTACTTGGCTCATTACCTGTAATGGCCAATGTAGCTAATGGCGACTTTGAACAATGGACTGGCAATACACCTAGTTCTTGGAGCACTATTGATAGCGGAATCAGCTTAACGCGCTCAACCAGTACAGTTAAAAGCGGTAGTAGCTCTGCTGCTGTCAATGTAACAACAGGATCGCAAAGTAACACTGATTTACTACAACAAGTTGCTGTAGAAGCGGGTAAAACCTATAACTTTTCGGCTGATGTTTACCACACCGAAGGTAAAATTAAAGCTCGCTTGTATGTAGATGGTTATCAAGGCTATTCAAATCAAGCACAAACTAACCAATGGCAAACAGTTAGCCATAGCTATACAGCAAGCAGTAATAAAACAATTAGTGTTGGCCTTAGGTTTTACGATGTAAGTGGATTTGATGGCAGCGAAACCGTATACGTAGATAACTTTTTACCAAACGCTGATGGCAGCGCATCAACAAGCTGTACCGACAATAGCCTTACCTTAACGCTTAACACCGATAATTACGGTAGCGAAACTAGCTGGGCCGTTAATAACAATCAAGGTAGCGCTGTTGCTAACGGCAGTGGTTACGCATCAAACACTCAGTATGATGAGCAAATATGCCTAACTGATGGAACTTACACACTTGTTATTAACGACAGCTACGGCGATGGCATGTGTTGTTCAACAGGTAATGGCAGTTATGCGCTTAAGCAAGGCTCTACCACACTTGCTAGCGGTGCAAGTTTTAATAATACAGACAGCACGGCATTTACTTTAGGCAGTGGCTCTGGTGATGGCGGCGGGACTAACCCAACACCCACTGGCTACTATGTTACTGCTCAAGGGCTATCGGGTTATGCACTAAAAACTGAGCTTTATAATATTATTAAAGATCATAATGCACAGGGTTACTCGGCTATTTGGAATTTTTACGACTCATCTGCACGTGATACATACTTTGAAAACGATAACAGCATTTTAGATATGTATAGCGAAAAACCAAACGGCTCAGATAGCTACAATTATGCTGCGGTGAGCGATCAATGTGGTAACTATAGTGGAGAAGGCGGCTGTTACAACCGTGAGCATTCATTTCCTAAAAGCTGGTTTGGCGGCACTATTGAGCCAATGAACTCAGATGTGCATCATATTTACGCAACCGACGGTTATGTAAACTCAAAACGTAGTAACTTCCCATTTGGTGAAGTAGCAAGCGCTTCATTTACATCAACTAACGGAAGTAAATTAGGTTCTGCCGCAAATTCATTAAATTACTCAGGTACTGTATTTGAGCCAATTGACGAATTTAAAGGTGACTTTGCTCGCGCTTATTTTTACATGGCAACGCGCTACGAAAATGTAATAGGCACTTGGCAAACCAAAACGACCTCAAGTAATGCTGTACTTAATGGTTCAAGCAACCAAGTATTCGAGAACTGGGTTGTAGCCATGCTGCTTAACTGGCATAACAGCGATCCTGTAAGCCAAATGGAACTTGACCGTAACCAAGCAGCGTTTGAATTTCAAGGCAATCGTAACCCGTATATCGACCACCCTGAATTTGTAGAAATGATTTGGTAAAAGTTAGCAGTTAAAACAAAAGCCTTTGCAAATGCAAAGGCTTTACCTTTTAGTGTGTAATATTTTTTAGAAATATGATGGTTTAAGCTAATTATAAGAAACAGCTGCGATAAGTGACTTTTCAGCTCTGTTTTTCATCAACGTTAAAAGTGAATGATGAAAATCTTGAAATATCACCTCCCCCCATATTCGCGAATAAACACCAAAATTTGTATTATCTTGCACGGTCGTTTTTAACGTTAAAATCGTATTGCCGCTTTTATCTTCACTTAACTCATATCCACCGTAAAGAGGTGAAAAGTATTCACCGCCTAGTTTTACGTGTTTATCGAGTGCGTCATCGGGGATAGCATCAGGGTCTATGTCAAATCTATAAAGCATCTGTTTATTTGGTTGCCAGTCGGTTATTACTTCTTTAAACACAACGCCTTTTTGCCAAGTACTTGTGCGAACAGCGCCTATACCGCTAGCATTCATACTTGCCTTTAATGGCTTTGGTACGCCAATTAATTGAGTGAGTGAAAAAGGCACTTCCTGTGGTTTTATGTCACTCACATTAGCTAACTGCTGCCACACAACATTGATGGGCGCGTTAATAGCTATTGAATTTGTTACTTCGTATGTTTTTGATAAATATAAAAAGTTAACTTCAATAGGTGAGAGCAATATAGGTAACAACGCGATTGATAATAAAGAACTATTCGCTTTTTTTATTTTACGTTTTCTAACAAAGCCCGCAAGTAACCCACCAATGCTGGCAAAAAACATAAAAGCAGGCAAAGCCATTGCCACACAAATGCTCCCTTCAAGCAAAGTAATTATACTTACAAATAAAAAAACAAAAATAGGCTGCCAAGCAATCGTGATCATTTGCCTTTTAGTTAATGTTTTTGATTCGTTGTACTCAAAGTGAATACGAATATAGCCAATAGCAACAGGCACTAAAAACATAAATGATATAGAGACTAAGCTACCTAAATTGTAAGCATTGACTAGCTCTACAAACAGCCGCATAAATATGCCGTAAAGCGTACCAAGTAAAATACCAATTGATTTAGGGGAGTTGAGTTGCATCTCTATTCTTTATTGTTGTTATTAACAATCCGAAAGTAACAGAAGTATTATTTCACCACAAATAAAACGAAATTAACGGCTGCTACCAATAAGCTTTTCAAACAAAGCGGCTTTTACAGCCACTAAGACTAAAGGATAATAACCTGCCATTAACACTATTCCCCGCTATAAACAGTGATCAAACTCCTTGAAATAAAAACCAAACCATTGATTTGTAATAACTTTAAATCATTTTGTGTAATTTTATAATTTTTAACGTAAAGCTGACTGTCAGATTAACTGTATTAAAAACAACCATGCACGACCTTTTGCCTATACATCCCAGCCTAAAAGCTGATTTACCCTGCATGCTCAATATTCATTTGCTTTAACAAAAGCCGTATTTATTTGACTAAGCAACAATGTTGCAGGAGAACGCATGCAAACTACACCGCCCGGTGATGCACCATCAAACACGCACAAGGATGCTCAAAGCTACGAGCAGCTTCATAAACCGAGTTCAGAGTTTAATACTCGCGACGAGTATCTCGAACATGAATTACAAATTATGCAGCCTAAACGTTGGCGACCTAATTTACCGTTTAGAGATTACCGATTTGAATTTGAAGACACCATTCCAGCAATGGCCGGTACTATTGGTAAAGTGGTTATGGTGGGCGCTATTGCAGCAACATTTGCGGCACCTCTTGGTTTAGGCGATGCGTTTGTTTTAGAAAATGTGCGTTACGAATTACTCATTGTTTCTATTTTTATCATTTTATTTTCAGGCTTTATTTTACCAACAGCCAACTTAGCCGGCACTCACGGCCCGCTTATTCCGTTAATTCCTATTGTAGTTGCAGCTGGCGGCCATCCTATGGCGTTTGGCTTACTCATTGGTGCCTTTGGTTTTATTTTAGCCATAACCAAGGGAGGAAGTATGCTCGCGCGCCTAACCAGTAAAGGGGTGTGTGGCGGACTACTTATTTATTTGGGCTTTATTGGCACTATTTCGCAAGTTAAAAAGCTGTTTGCTTGGGCTGAAGCCATTGATATGGCGCACATTGCATTTATTGTTATTTTAGCCACCATTTTATTGTATGCACTTTTAGAGCACTTTAAAAAACGCTGGTTAGCTGTGCCATTGAGTTGCCTTATTGGTGGCGTGGTTGCCTTTGCTTTAGGTGCACCCTTTGAGTTTCATACTGCACCGGGTTTACCAAATATGAACCCAGCATACTGGTGGGGCGAAAACACAGGTTGGATGCTTGGCCTACCAACGCTTGAAAGCTTTGTTGTTGTACTCCCTTTCGCTGTACTTGCTGTCGCCATGTGGTCACCTGATTTTTTAGGTCATCAAGTATTTCAAAAAATAAGCTATCCACAACGCACCGAAAAAGTGCAAATGAATATCGACGATACCATGCTAAGCGCATCGGTTAGACAAACGTTTGGCTCACTTGCCGGTGGTGCTAACTTTGCCTCGTCTTGGGGTACTTATATTGTGCCTGCCGCTATTGCTAAACGCCCTATTCCTGCTGGCGCTATTTTAACTGCATTATTTTGTATTATTGCTGGTTTATGGGGCTACCCTATGGATTTAGCAATTTGGCAGCCTGTGCTCTGTGTAGCACTTATTGTGGGTGTGTTTATCCCGCTACTTGAAGCTGGCATGGAAATGACACGCGAAGGTAAAACAACGCAATCAGCCGCTATTGTGGTATTTGCTTCGACCTTAGTTAATCCGGCTTTTGGTTGGTCGCTTACTATGTTACTTGATAACTTAGGGCTGATTGGCTGTAAAGAGCGCAGCGCTGAGCTAACTAAAATGAGCCGCTGGGTGATTCCACTTATTATGTTTGTGTTACTTACCACTGTAATGGCAATTGTAGGCATGTTACCTGGTATACCGGCGTTAATGGCTGACTTTAGGCATTAACCTTTAGCTACCACATCTCATATTTACCCACAAAAAAGCACGGCAATTGCCGTGCTTTTTAATACGTGATTTTTAATACACACGGTTAAGCAATTACTGCCAAGAACGCTCAGTAGCGAGTTGCTTTTCAAACGCATCAATTTGTGGGTTTAGCGTTTCGGTTACACCAATAAAATCTAAGCCACTTAATAAGCGCTCTTTTACTTCTTTACTAATATCAAAGTTAATTGGCGCAAATTTACTGCTTGTTAGTGTTTGATTTTCAAGATCGATTTCAATGTTAATATCGTCGTGCTGCTCACTCAGTACAAACAACTGCTCAAGCGTATCGGCAGGTAACGCTATGGCTAACATTTGGTTGTTACCACAGTTATTAAAGAAAATATCTGCAAAGCTTTCAGCTAAAATAACTTCAAAGCCATATTGCTTCAGCGCCCATGGCGCGTGCTCACGAGATGAGCCACAACCAAAGTTGTCGCGCGTTAATAATATTTGCGCGCCTTGGTAGCATGGGCGGTTTAAAATAAAGTCAGGGTTTGGCTCGTCGTTATCTAGGTAACGCCAATCATAAAACAATGCCGCATCAAAGCCTTCGCGGCTAGTTGATGTTAAAAACTGCTTAGGGATAATTTGGTCAGTATCTACATTGTTTTTATCAAGTGGGGCCATTAAGCCACTAAAAAATACGCTCATTAGGCTTCTCCTCTAATATCAACAAAGTGACCATGTATTGCAGCGGCTGCCGCCATTGCAGGGCTAACTAAATGGGTACGCCCGCCACGACCTTGGCGGCCCTCAAAGTTACGGTTAGAAGTAGATGCACAACGCTTGCCTGCTCCTAGGCGGTCATCGTTCATCGCTAAACACATAGAACAACCCGGTTCGCGCCATTCAAAGCCAGCGGCTTTAAAAATATCAGCTAAGCCTTCGTCTTCGGCTTGTTTTTTAACTAAGCCAGAGCCCGGTACAATTAACGCTTCAATGCCTGCTACCACATGTTTGCCTTCAACAATTTTTGCAGCTGCGCGTAAATCTTCAATGCGGCTATTTGTACATGAGCCAATAAATACCGTGTCTACTTTCGCGCTTGATAATTTATCACCCGCTTTTAAATCCATGTACTTAAGCGCGCTGCGAATAGCATCGGCTTTAATTAAATCTGGTTCTTGGTCTGGATCGGGTATGCACTCATCAACACCAATTACTTGCTCTGGGCTTGTGCCCCAGGTAATTTGCGGCTGAATGTCGTCGGCATTTAGCTCAACAACTAAATCAAAGTGTGCGCCTTCATCCGTTTTTAATGTTTCCCAATATTCAACGGCTGCATCAAAATCTGCGCCTTTTGGTGCAAACGGACGACCTTTTAAGTAATCATAAGTAATTTGGTCAGATGCAATTAAACCCGCTTTTGCACCCATTTCAATGCTCATATTACATAGCGTCATACGGGCTTCCATTGAAAGCGCTTCAATGCCAGCACCACAAAACTCTGCTACATAACCTGTGCCACCAGCAGTACCTAACTTGCCAATTACCGCCATAATTAAATCTTTAGCAGTAACCGTTGGACGCAATACACCGTTAATTTGAATTTTTAACGATTTAGCCTTTTTTTGCTGTAGCGTTTGCGTTGCTAATACGTGCTCAACCTCAGATGTGCCAATACCATGCGCCAATGCGCCAAACGCACCATGCGTAGAGGTATGGCTATCGCCACATACAATGGTTGTGCCTGGCAAAGTAATACCTTGCTCTGGGCCCATTACATGCACAATGCCTTGGTTAATTGAGTTTAAATCGTAAAGTACAATACCAAACTCTTTACAGTTTTTATCAAGTGCCATTAATTGGTTTTTAGATACTTCGCTTGCTGCATCAAGTGATCGGCTTTTAGTCGATACGTTATGATCCATCGTTGCAAAGGTTTTTTCTGGGCAACGTACAGTACGGTTTTTTTCACGTAGACCAGCAAAAGCCTGCGGAGAAGTAACTTCATGCACTAAATGGCGGTCAATATAAAGTAAGTCGGTTTGCTCGTTTATGCTGGCAACGGTATGTGCTTGCCAAATTTTGTCGTATAACGTTTGGGCCACTTGCTAATTCCCTAATCTGTTTGAGTTGCAGCATAACGGTGCTGCAACTTTAATATGTTATTAAATGCGTGAAACGATGGCTGCTGCCACATCGCTTGTGCTGTAACCTGCATTTGGATATATATCTGGTGTACCAACGCCTGCTTCTACGGCTTCTGCTACTGCTTTTTCAATGGTGCGTGCAGCTTCGTCTTGTCCTAGCGAGTAACGTAGCATTAACGCGGCACTTAAAATTTGTGCTATTGGGTTTGCAACGCCTTTACCTGCAATATCTGGTGCTGAACCGCCTGCTGGCTCGTACAATCCAAAACCCGATTGATTCAAGCTTGCCGATGGTAATAAGCCCATTGAGCCTGTGATCATGGCGCACTCATCTGACAAAATATCGCCAAATAAGTTATCGCAAAGTAATACATCAAATTGGCTAGGCTGCTTAACTAACTGCATAGCGGCGTTATCTACGTAAATGTAATCTAAGCTTACTTCTGGGTAGTCTTTGCTTACTTCGGTGACTACTTCGCGCCATAATACGCTTGATGCTAATACATTGGCTTTATCAACAGAGGTAACATGGTTACTACGTAGTTTTGCAGCTTCAAAAGCAAAGCGTGCAATACGTTCAATTTCTTTTCGTGAGTATGTTTGCGTATCAAATGCAAACTCTTCTGCGCCTTCACCACTGCGGCCTTTTTCACCAAAGTAAATGCCGCCAGTTAGTTCGCGCACACATAAAATATCAAACCCTTTTTCGCTGATATCAGCGCGAAGTGGCGACGCTGCACTTAATGCAGGTAATAACTGTGCAGGGCGTAAATTACAAAACAAACCAAAGTGCTTACGAAGCGGCAATAACGATGCGCGCTCAGGCTGCTCGTTTGGTGGTAAGTTTTCCCATTTAGGACCGCCTACCGAACCAAATAAAATAGCGTCTGAGTTTTCACACGCAGTAAGCGTGCTCTCTGGTAATGCTTTACCAAATTCGTCAATGGCTGCGCCGCCAATTGCATAATGCTCGCGGTTTAGGGTAAAACCAAACTTATTGCTCACAGCATCAAGTACTTGCTCTGCTGCTGCCATTACTTCTGGACCAATACCGTCGCCAGCTAATACCGCAACGCTGTAGTTTGTTTTACTCATCCTGCTTTCCTTTGTTGTTTTAAATCAGACACTTTTTGTGCACGATAAATTAAGTTATAAACACGGATCATGGCGCGTACCGACGCTTCAACCACATCCGCTGCAATGCCCGCACCGTGGTAAGGTCGGCCATCGTATTTAGCTATAATATTTACTTGGCCTAATGAGCTTGCACCTTGGCCTGTCGCTTCTAAGTTATATTCAATCATTTCAACGCTCATACCGGTTAAGCGCTCAATAGCTGCAAACGAAGCTTCAACTGGGCCATTACCTGTCGCGGCTTCTTGTTTAGCTTCGCCATCAATGCGCATTCCAATAGTAGAGCTTGCTACCGATTGTGAGTTAGAGGCTGAGTTAACAAATTCTAATTGGTATTTCTCGTCTTTGTCGTTAATTTGATTAAAGTAAATCATCGCCTCAAGGTCGTAATCGTATACTGTGCCTTTTTGGTCAGCCAACTCAATAAAGCTTTTATATAAGCCATCCATATCGTAATCAGATTTTTGATAGCCTAATTCTTCTAGGCGATGCTCAATAACATGGCGACCCGAACGCGAAGTCATATTTAATTGGTTACTTGGCACACCAACGCTTTCTGGCGACATAATCTCATAAGTATTTTGCGCTTTTAATACACCGTCTTGGTGAATGCCAGAACTATGTGCAAATGCGTTTTCGCCAACAATTGCTTTATTTGGTTGTACTGGCATATTACAAATTTTAGCCACTTGACGAGATGCGCGGTAAATTTCTTCACTTTTAATATCGGTGTATACTTTTAAGTGGTCGTGGCGCATTTTCATGATCATCGCCACTTCTTCAAGCGAGCAGTTACCAGCACGCTCACCAATGCCATTAATAGTACACTCAATTTGGCGTGCGCCTGCTTGCACTGCAGCCACCGAGTTTGCTACTGCTAAACCTAAATCGTTGTGGCAATGCACACTTAAACGCGCTTTATCAATATTTGGCACGTTATTCATTAAATGGCGGATCATCGCGGCGTATTCGTCTGGCGTTACAAAACCAACGGTATCTGGCAAGTTAATAGTTGAAGCTCCGGCATTAATTGCCTGCTCAACAATTTTACATAAATCCCAATGCGGCGTACGACCAGCATCTTCACACGAAAATTCAACATCATCAGTGTAGTTACGTGCCAATTTAATTGATTTAACGGCCATTGCTGTTGCATCGTCTAGGCTCATACGTAATTTATGTTCAAGGTGCAAAGGGCTTGTAGCAATAAAAGTATGAATACGGCTTTGCTGAGCTGTGCGAAGTGCTTCGCCACAGGCTTCAATGTCTTTAGCAACTGAGCGTGCTAAACCACAAATAATCGGGCCTTTTACTTCGGTTGCAATACGTTGCACCGAGCGAAAATCAGCAGGGCTCGAAACCGGAAAACCCACTTCCATCACATCCACATTCAAGCGGCTAATTGTATGTGCTAATTGAATTTTATCATCTTCAGTAAGGCTTGCTTTAAGCGCCTGTTCGCCATCACGTAAGGTGGTATCAAAAATCCATACTTTATCTTGCTCTTGCATAACTGCCCCTCATTCCTATGTTACCCAAATTTCAATTAATCCCAGCCGCGAGATAAAAAAAACCCCGCAATTGCGGGGTTTTTAGTGTTCAACTCGATGCAAACACACTAATCCCCGCTTACTTGCCATAGCAGTAAGAGGTTAAGTTTTAGTGTAATTAAACGAATAATATGCATCTTGTTTTCTTGTGTGTGTGTTCAGCGAAACCCATTTTTAACATTACAAAGCGACGGAAGCAAGCATAAAAATTCCACAAAACACCTTTAAAACACAACCACAAAGAAAATAAAAACCAATAAACCTTAAATAAAAAGATTAAAAATACAAAACACGCTTCTTGTCACCATAATCAAATCGGCTTTAAAGTGATCCCCGATTAGATAAGTTTTATTATTTTTATCTGGGCTTATAAAGTAATCCCATGTTTAATAATTAAAAAGTGCCATTACTCACTTTATCGACAAAATAGTCAAAGTGATTTGAGTTACATTGAACCTACTTTCATATCGATATAATCGATTCATTCTGTTCAAAGTATCCTGTTAATAAGTAAACTACTGGGCTTGCAGATCCTTTGCTAATATCGTGCATAATCAATACTACCTTTCTTGAGCTACTAAGTTTGTAATAGCGATAGGAGTTAAAGATCTCATACCCCATATATATTTTTCTTTTATTAACTTCTCTAACTGCTTACCTGTCACAATGTTTTTTGTTTTTATGACGCGCTCTGAAAGATAGAAACCTTTTTCATCACGCTCTTTTGAATGTTTTATTGCATACTCTAATAGGTAATCTTCTTCTGGAGAGAAAATAACACCATTTCCCTCCCCTTTTTCTGAGTGCTCTATTTCAGGGTTTGCAATATTCACCCAGTGGAAGTGAAAATCTTCTCTACCATGCGTCATAAATGCTAGATATTTGCCGCCTGGTGAAATACGGTGATTTCTCATCTCCCACTTACGTGGAAAATCAAAATTAACTTTGCGTACTATTTCACCATTAAACTTATGTATCCAAAAGCCATTGTGCTTTATCGCTAAAAACTCTTTATCACCAGGCAGTAAAAAAGCAGCGCCGCTATGATGAATTTGCGGTCGAGAGGTGAGTTCCCCTGTTGGTACATGGTAATTAAAGTGTTTGCCATCTGAGTAAAAAATGACGTTTTCACTGTCTTCGGTCCAGTTAAACCATGGGTAACCACCACCGCCAGACATAGTGATTAGTTTTTTTTCTTTAGTATCATATAACTGGCGAGTCGCTCGGTCATTTATATAACCCGAAATAGCAATATAACGGTTATCTGGTGAGCGTGCTGGTGGATGCAATCCCGCAGGCTCCATTTGGGTAAAAATTTCTTCTGGAATAATACGACGTCTGTCTGAGCCATCTAACCTTGATGACCAAAGCGTATAAACCTCGCTGTATTTATATTTATTCCAGAACATTAACCGCGGGGTTGAAAATGTATCTGCATCTCCGTACACCTCTTCGCGTATTTCTAGTGGCCATTCTGGGTGGTTTTTATGCTCTTTAGCCCATGGGTATTTAGCAACATCAACGGCGGTTGTGTTTGTTGAGCTTTGCGATGAGGGCTCTGAGCAACCGCTTAGCAATAAGCTAAAACAAACGCTGAGGGCGCAAAGCATGCTGTTATTTTTTAAAACCGTCATTATTAAAGTCCTTTTAAGCAGTTAAAGTACTGAGCCGTTCTGCACACTATGTCCATACCCTAATAAATAAAAAGCTCATATTCATGAGCTTTTTTATTCTTACTATAATTGCGCTGTTGCGCTCAGTTATGTTGGTAGTAACTACTTAAATTACGAATAAATTTATTCGCTTTTAAAAGCTCCTAGCGGCCTTACTTTCCTCTTTGTAGCATCTTCAACAAACCACTGTTTCACTTCATCTTCAGTCAACCCTTCCTCTGACAAGCGCTTATATAGGTCTTTTTGTGATGGGGTTGAATGATCGCTATTTAGCTCAGCGGCTAATTCTTCTAAATCAGCCTCTGGTAGTGTTTTACCCCAAGGCAAATTGCTATTTGTAGGGTTCGGTAGTGGTAACTTTAACTGCAAGCCATGGTTGCTAATTTTATCGGTCATCGAACCGATATCATTAAAATTAAAGCCCGAATTTCCCGCCGAGTTAAAGCTAGCAATACCTAGCTCCATCGTATATTGCCTGTCTTCTTTGTCAGTAAATATATCACCAAATTGGCTTGTAAATATGTCTCCAAAAGGCCTTAAGCCGTTTACTTTAACACGCTTAGGTGAGTCATATTTCAAACTAAAATTTGCAGCAAAAACAAAAACCTGCTCTTCACCGGCAAATGCTTTAGCGTCTTTGTTATGCCAATTAAGCAGCGCTCGACCCTGTTTACCTTTTTCGTTATAAGGGCCTCGCTTTGCTGCAAAATGATATTGCGGTAATCATCGGTTACTTGCTCGCTATTAAGCGAAAACGTCCCTTCAATTACGACATCTTTTACAATTTCTTTGGCACTTAAATGCTCAAAATAATCGTTAGCAACCGTTTTATAGTGCCGTTTAGCTTGCGCTAAATTAGGGATATTTGTACCAAATTGCTGCAACGTAGTTTGCCCAAGTGCTGCAATATTTGTGGTTAAATCAGCTATATTGAGTGCATTACCTGCTGCATCCATTGCTACCTTAGGAATGCCAAGCTTTTTACCTAAACTATTATTATAGCTTTCCATTGCTGCTGGTGTGTTAGCTGGTAAACGCCACAAATTTTCTGCAAGTGCTTGCCGCCAAGCATCGGTTGTAAAGGCAGCGCGAGCTTCACGTAGTTTTTTCCAAGCATCCTGCCCATCTTGCATAGCGAACACAGCATCTAGCGTTGTTTGAATAGTTGTATCTTCTGTTTTATTTAAGTGAGTATGTATTGCTTTAGCAATTTTACTCCCTAAAACAAATTTACCATTAGTGGTAAAATTACCGTTACTAGCACTGGCGGTTATATCGGTATTTATTAACCCTGCGGCTAATTGTGCACGGCCTTTAGCCACCGCTCAGCCATGGCAAAAACTCTCAAAGCCACTGGCTATTTTTATTGGTTCATCGCTAACTTTAGCGCGACCAATTTCTTTACCGTTTTCATCTTTAACACTAATATTTTTAGGGTCATACGTGGCATGCTCGGTTTTTAAATCTTTGGCATAGCTTATTAAGTGGCTATAAAAGCGAGGAAATTGCTTTATTATTGCCTCTTCAACCGAAAGCGGGTCGCAATTAATTACATCAAACTCACCTGCCTCATTTTTTATATCAAAGTGGATCATTTCGGCGAGTTCATAGTAATCGTAGTTATCATCTGACTGAACTGATTTGGCACACCAGTTTGAAATATTAGCTAGGTAGGTATCTTGATCAAGCCTTACTTTGATTCTATACAACCCTTTGGGTAGTATCTTGTTAGTACCTGATATCACTGCTAATTTAGTTTCGCGGTCGAAAGTAGCTGGTATATCCCTTCCCTCTGGTGTTGACAAAACAATATTTGCGCCGGGAGAAAGAAGCGGAATGTTTGGATTAATACTTAAAATTATTGCTCGCGTTTTAGCCAACACATACGCTTGAATAGTTTGTACGTTTTTTTGAGTTATTTCTTTTGCGTACCACTTATTGTAAGTGTCGTCTTCGCTATTTTCTGCAGGCTGTTTTAAATTTGTAACAGGGACTGTTTGTAACTCTAATAACGGCGTATTTGAGCTACTGTAATTTTTTAAGTTATCAACAAACTCTTTCGCCCATCCACTAGGGTTATTATTGGCAATGAGACCAATGGATTCCATTGGCGGAATAATAATAGGCCGTTGATTATTAGCAATGTAGGCATGAAACGGCTGACGTACTTCTAATGAGTCACTATTTATTGTCGATAAAATACCGGAGCTATTTGTTTTTAATACAACAGGTTTTTTTGTATCATAAGTGGCTGACTTTGGTTGTTCAGCAATAACAATTCGGTTTGCTACCGGCGTTAATTTACCCACGGGTGTATTGTTTTTAACATAACCAGTTAATAAATACACGATTGGGCTGGCACTTCCTTTGCTAATGTCATGCATAACTAGTTACTCTGTGCTTTTTGGTTGGTAATAGCTATAGGTGCTATGCTTCTAAGCCCCCACATTCTCATTTCTTTAGTGCGTATTACCTGCTGTTCACCGGTTAAAATATTAGTTTGGGTAATAATACTATAAGTAACTGCCTTGTTGTTTTCATCAACTTCACCTCTAGGGTTATAGCCAAATTTAAGGGTAACATCTTCATCAAGTGAAAAGATTACGCCATTTCCCTCCCCTTTTTCTGAGTGCTCTATTTCAGGGTTTGCTATATTCACCCAATGGAAGTGAAAATCTTCTCTACCATACGTCATAAACGCTAAGTACTTACCATCGGGTGAAATACGGTGGTTTTTCATTTCCCACTTACGTGGAAAACCAAAGTTAACTTTGCGTACTATTTCACCATTAAACTTATGTATCCAAAAGCCATCGTGCTTTATCGCTAAAAACTCTTTATCACCAGGCAGTAAAAAAGCAGCGCCGCTATGATGAATTTGCGGTC
>NZ_JADYXI010000011.1:0-165295 GCF_015864375.1 Pseudoalteromonas sp. SWYJZ19 | reverse complement strand
AGTTGTCCTAGTGACACATTTATGTGTCCCCATCGTCTAGAGGCCTAGGACACCGCCCTTTCACGGC
Organism: Pseudoalteromonas sp. SWYJZ19; assembly: GCF_015864375.1. NCBI lineage: Bacteria > Pseudomonadati > Pseudomonadota > Gammaproteobacteria > Alteromonadales > Pseudoalteromonadaceae > Pseudoalteromonas > Pseudoalteromonas sp. SWYJZ19. The sequence continues at coordinate 165,228 of NZ_JADYXI010000011.1, read as the reverse complement.
GGTAACAGGGGTTCGAATCCCCTTGGGGACGCCACTTACTATTTTAAGTATTGTATAAAGCAGTGTTACATAACACTCTATATGCACGATGTTATTAAGAGTATCAATCTCTTAGCTATATCATTTACTACTTAGATAGGGAAGTGCAGTGTTATTAGAATAAAACCACAAATTAACACCCTCATTTCACACTTCATTTTTATATCAATCTATTTACACTTTGTTACAAAACCAAGCCCATAATCGCTCCATACTCCTTGTTGTACTTTTAATTAGTCTTTAAACTCATTGAGTTAATTTAAATATGGACTAAAAAATGAAACTCACAAAAATTGCACTTGCTGTTTTACTTGCATCAGGGTTGGCTGCATGTAATAGCTCAACTCAAGCTGTTGATAAAAATATTGTTACAGAAACATCAATTCCTGGCGTTACACTTATTGAATCAGTGAAATCTAATGCAGGTGAAATCAACATACCGTATAAAAAATATAAACTAGATAACGGTTTAACTGTAATTGTGCATGAAGATCATTCAGATCCCTTAGTACACGTTGATGTAACATACCACGTTGGTTCTGCTCGCGAAGAGTTGGGTAAGTCAGGCTTCGCTCACTTTTTTGAGCATATGATGTTTCAAGGTTCAGAGAATGTTGCTGATGAGGAACATTTTAAAATAATATCTGAAGCAGGCGGTACTTTAAATGGTACAACTAACTCAGATAGAACAAATTATTTTGAAACAGTACCTGTAAATCAATTAGAAAAAATGTTGTGGCTAGAAGCTGATCGAATGGGCTTTTTACTCGATGCTGTAACCCAAGAAAAATTTGAAGTACAACGCGAAACAGTAAAAAATGAGCGCGGCCAACGTGTTGATAATCGCCCTTATGGTCGTTTAGGTGAACGTGTTGCTCAAGCGATGTATCCAGATGGTCATCCATATTCATGGCCAGTAATTGGTTTTATGGACGATCTTAATCGCGTAAATGTAAATGATTTAAAAGCATTCTTTTTAAAGTGGTATGGTCCTAATAATGCAACGCTTACTATTGGTGGCGATATCAACGCTAATGAAATACTGCCATTAGTTACTAAATACTTTGCACCAATTCCAAAAGGCCCTGAAATCCCTACAGTAGAAAAAACAGCTGTAACACTCAATGCTGATAGATATATTTCAATGGAAGATAAGGTACATTTGCCTTTATTAAGTATGAGTTTCCCAACGACTTACGCTCGCTCTGAAGATGAAGCACCTCTTGATATACTTGCTGAAATATTGGGTGGTGGTAATAATTCACTACTATACAAAAACTTAGTTAAAACTCAACTTGCTGTTCAAGCAAGTGCAAATCATCCATGCCAAGAGTTAGCGTGTTCAATTAGTCTTTATGCTTTACCAAATCCTACAGCAGGGAAAACGTTAGCTGATATGGAAAAAATCATTCGTGATTCATTTGTTGAATTTGAAGAGCGTGGCGTTACACAAGATGATTTAGATAAAGTAAAAGCTAAAATAGAATCTGGTGCAATTTTTGGTCTGCAAAGCGTATCAGGAAAAGTCTCTCAACTAGCCGCGTCAGAAACGTTTACAGGTAACCCAAATTCAGCTAAAGATGAGATTGCACGTTATAACAAAGTTACAAAAGCTGATGTTATGCGTGTTTTTAATCAATATATCAAAGGTAAATCTGCCGTTATTATGAGTGTTGTACCAGAAGGGCAAACTCAACTTATAGCTGCTCCAGATAACTTTACCCCTAAAACGCATGACTTTGGTGGCCCGTCTACAACTTCTGCCGATGATTTAGTAGCGAGAAGAGCTGTTGATACGTTTGATCGAAGTGTACATCCAGTAGCAGGTGCAAACCCTGCCGTTGATGTGCCTGCACTTTGGCAAACTAATACCGCAAACGGTATTAAAATATTAGGCACTCAGAGTACCGAAACTCCAACGACTGCTATTTTCATTAAAGTCCCGGGTGGATTATATAATGAGCAAGCTAGTAAAGTGGGTTTATCATCAATAACTGCATCGTTAATGAGCGAGTCAACGCAAAACTACACTACAGAGCAGATGAGTAACGCGCTTGAAAAACTAGGTAGCCAGGTAAGTATCTACTCAGATAAAACACATACAAATGTGTATGTTTCTAGCTTAACCAAAAATGTAGATGCAACGCTAAAGCTTGTAGAAGAAAAGTTATTTAAACCAGCATTTAATGCAGATGACTTTGAGCGTAATAAAAAGCAAATCATTCAAAATATTCAACATTCAATGAAGGATGCTGGGTATTTAGCATCTAATACATATAGTAAATTACTATATGGCAACAATATAGCTGCACTTCCAAGTACTGGAACGCTTAATAGTATAGAGGCTATTACACTTGCTGACGTTAAAGCTTTTTATAACGCAAACTTTAAACCGCAGGGCGCTCAAGTAATTATTGTTTCTGATTTAAAAGAGTCAACAATTGAACCAAAAGTTAAAGCTACACTTACAAATTGGAAAGGTAAATCGAGCTTAGTAGCGGTTGATTTCAGTGAACCTAAAGTAGAAACTAATGTAATTTATTTGGTCGATAAACCAGACGCTCCTCAATCAGAAATTCGTATAGGTAAACGCGATATGGTTGAAGATATTACAGGTGAGTTTTTTAAAGCTAACTTGATGAACTTTGCACTTGGTGGCACGTTTAATAGCCGTATCAATCTAAATTTACGAGAAGATAAAGGCTACACTTACGGTGCTCGCTCTCGTTTCTGGGGTGATAAAACATCAGGTGGCTTTACCGCTTCTGCAGCGGTGAGAGCCGACTCTACTGCAGCGTCTATTACAGAGTTTACTAATGAGCTTAATAACTATGCTCAAAACGGTGTCACTGATGAAGAGCTTATGTTTATGCGTAAGGCTATCAATCAAAAAGATGCGCTTAAATACGAAACGCCTAATGCAAAACTTGGCTTTTTAGCACAAATATTAGAATTCGATTTAAAACCTAGCTTTGTAAAAGAAAGGAATGAGATTGTTAGCAATATCAGCAAAGAAGAAGTTAACGCCTTAGCTAAAAAACACTTAAATACTAAAGACATGATTTATTTAGTAGTGGGTGATGCTAAAACACTTCGTCCAGAGCTCGAAAAATTAGGTATGAAGGTTGTTGACTACAGTCTTTAATATTTAAATAAATCATTGGAATTATAAAGCAGCTTTTTTAGCTGCTTTTTTTTGCCTAATTGTAGAGTGTTGAATTTTTTGTGAAAAATAGATTACAAGGAGCAACTACAGCATCTTTCTTTAGATATAAAATATAGTTTTATAGCTTAAACCTTCAAAGAACATCACATTCCTAGCTTTTTTATTCAGTACTTATAAAGATTCGATTTGGTAGCATAAATTTAAACATCCAACTTTATTAGGAGGATTTATGGCAAGTGGATGGGCACGAGACGGTGCAATTCAAGATCAAATTGATGCGAGTGTTAATGACGCCGTACAGTATGCAAGAAGCAATTTAATATCTGGCGCAAGTGCAGAGTTATGTGATGAGTGCGATGAGGAAATCCCACAAGCACGAAGGCTCGCGTTACCAGGAGTGCGCTATTGTGTTGCATGCCAAGCTGCAATAGAAGGTAATGGTGCTAGCGCTAAATCGTTTAATAGACGTGGCAGTAAAGACAGTCAGTTGCGTTAAAAGGTGCTAAAAAGCACCTTTTTTAATTTAAACTAGCACCCATAACTTACATAACTTAAAAGTTACTCATGTCATCTTTTTTCTGAATAAGTTCTATTGAATAACCGTCAGGGTCTTTTACAAAAGCAATTTCAGTAGTACCGCCTTTTACAGGCCCAGGTTCACGACTAACATTACCACCGGCTGCCTTAATATCAGCACAGGCTTTGTAAATATTATCAAATTCGATGGCTATATGGCCATAAGCATTACCAAGGTCGTAGCTATCCTCATCCCAGTTATATGTCAATTCTAGGACTGTCGTGTCCTTCTCATCTCCATACCCAATAAAAGCCAATGTATATCGATACTCGTCATTGTCTGCGCGTCGTAACTCTTTCATACCTAATACTTCAGTATAAAAAGCAATTGATTTGTCTAAATCCGCTACACGCAGCATAGTATGTAATAAACGCATTATTCAGTTCCTTTAGTGATTTTTCAAAGTTCAGTATATTTTTAACTAAGCGCTATTATTAAGCGCATTTTGTGGTTTTTATATGTATTAGCCATATATGTAGGCGTTACGTACAAATCACAACCTCAATACCATTTAGAGTCGGAAGCTGTTCACGTATGGTCTTTATAATTTCACCAATAACATCAATTGTAAATTACCAATTAATGAACCATTTTATTGAATTTTGCATATTTAAATAAAGAACACTCAATTATTGGTCAACCTATTAGTATAAAAAAGTTACTGATTGTTCAACAAAATTTAACCTATGTCTGATTGGGTTTTTCATATCTAACTCTTTGTTTTTGATTGGTATTAAATTTATTTGTATGTAATTTGTAAAAATATGGGATTTACTTGGTTAACTTATTGGTTGACAAAAAAGGTGTATGGTAATACAGTTTTTGCATACCAATTGGTAAGTTGCTTGGTTTGAGTGAATACAATGTATTGGTAATTAATCAGAGTTACGTTTTGCACAGGTTAATTTATAAATAACTCAAGCTTAAAGTTACTCTACAAATTGAAACAAAGACACAGCGTATTTTAGAGTAGATTTTACTTGTTCTTATAAAAGTATGCGCCACATATTTAGGAGTTATTCATGTCAAAACCAGTCATCGGTTTCATCGGCTTAGGCTTAATGGGCGGCAACATGGCCGAAAATTTACAAAACAAAGGCTATGAGCTAATTGTTATGGACCTTAGCAAAGATGCGGTTGCAGCATGTGTTGCTAGAGGCGCAAAAACAGCAAGCACTGCTAAAGAGCTAGCTGAAGGTTCAGATATTGTTATGTTTTGTCTTACAACTTCTGCCGTTGTAGAAAAAATCATTTATGCAGAAGACGGTATCCTAGCGGGTATTAAAGAAGGTGCAGTATTAGTTGATTTTGGTACTTCTATCCCATCATCTACTAAAAAAATTGGTGCTGATTTAGCAGCTAAAGGCGCAGGCATGATTGATGCTCCTCTTGGTCGTACACCAGCACATGCTAAAGATGGCCTTTTAAACATCATGGCTGCAGGCGATATTGCTACATTCAATAAAGTTAAACCAGTACTGGAAGATCAAGGTGAAAACGTTTTCCATCTTGGCGAGCTAGGTGCAGGTCATACAACTAAGCTTATCAACAATTTCATGGGCATGACTACAGTATGTGCTATGTCACAAGCATTTGCAGTTGCAGAGCTTGCTGGTGTTGACCGTCAACAACTTTTTGACATCATGTCGACTGGTCCATCTAACTCACCGTTTATGCAATTTTGTAAAAACTATGCAGTTGATAATGTTAGTGACCTTGGTTTCTCGATTGCTAATGCAAACAAAGATTTAGGCTACTTCCTACAAATGGTAGAAGACCTAGGTACTGAATCAAAAATCGCTGAAGGTTCATCAGCTAACCTACAAGCAGCGTTTGACGCTGGTATGGGTCAAGGTAACGTTCCTGAAATTTTTGATTACTTCAAAAAGTTAGAAAAGTAATACTTCTCGACCTTATTGAGCGCTTTAGGCTTTTAGCTTAAGGCGCTTTAACACACATGACACCAATTGACTAAAGTCTTTGTGCAATGTCAGCTTTTTAAAATTCTGATGAAGCACTACTTTCAGTCACAACGAAAAAGAGTTAACTATGCGTTTGATTAACACAATAAAGCTTAGTCTAGTTCTCATCGGTTGCATATCCACACAAATAGCGGCCAAAGATTATTTTGTAGAAAGTAAACAAGCTTTTAATGATATCGCAGCTAATCTAGTTGCTGGCGACAAAGTAGTACTTAAAAATGGTACTTGGTCTGACTTCGAAATCCTACTTGAAGGCCAAGGTACAAAAAACTCTCCTATTTTATTGACCGCTGAAACTAACGGCAAAGTAATTTTATCGGGTCAATCTAACCTAAGACTTGCAGGTAAATACCTTGAGGCTTCTGGCTTAGTATTTAAAGACGGCTACACACCGAGCTCAGCTGTAATAGAATTTCGTAAAAACAAAAATGAATTAGCCTACAACTCACGAGTAACAGAAATTGTAATTGATAATTACAGTAATCCAGACAAACGAGAGTCTGATTATTGGGTTGCATTATATGGACAACATAACCGCTTTGATCATAGTCATTTAGTTGGCAAACGAAATAAAGGCGTGACAGTTGCTGTTCGTTTAAACACTCAAGCAAGCCAAGAAAACTATCACCGTATAGATAATAACTATTTTGGCTACCGTCCAACTTTTGGTTCAAACGGTGGTGAAACACTTCGTATTGGTACTAGTCATTACTCATTAACTGATTCACATACATTGGTAGAAAATAACTACTTTGAACGCACCAATGGTGAAGTAGAAATTGTGTCGGTTAAGTCAGGTAAAAACATCCTTCGTAATAACGTATTTTATGAAGCGCGCGGTACATTAACGCTGCGCCATGGTAACGGTAACCTAATAGAAGAAAATATATTTATTGGTAATGGTGTTGACCACACCGGTGGTATCCGCGTTATCAATAAAGACCAAATTGTAAGAAATAACTACCTACAAGGTCTAACAGGGTATCGTTTTGGCAGTGGTTTTACTGTGATGAACGGCGTACCAAATTCATCTATAAATCGTTATCACCAAGTTGAAAATGCGACAATTGAAAACAACACATTTATAAATGTGCGTCATATTCAACTTGCCGCAGGTAGCGATGCTGAGCGTAGCGCTGCACCTAAAGATAGCGTAATGAAAAATAACTTAATCATAAATCAAGATGGTGAACAGCCATTTACAACATTTGATGATGTAAGCGGGCTGGTACTAAGTAACAACATTGCTGATACAAAAGTACTTTCTGAGCTAACGTACGGTGTAAAAAAAGAAAAAATCACGCTTAAAAAAGCAAGTAATGGTCTACTTTACCCAACATCTAAAAGTTTAAATGTAGGTGCAAAGCGCGATTTAAAAGTACTTAAAAAAGAAGATACCGGTGTTAGCTGGTATGCAAAAGTACCTGCTTTAGTTGATTTTGATTCTGGTAAGACACATTCTGTTAAAGCTGATGTAAGTGCATTACTAGATGCTATTGATAATGCACAGTCGGGCGATGTTCTAGAACTAGCGCCTGGCCAGTATGATGTTTCTAAACTGGTTAAAATTGATAAAACGTTGACAATTAAAGCGAAGCAGAACACAAAGTCTAAACTTACTTTTCAACGTTCTACCTTGTTTGAAATACATGATGGCGGCAGCTTAAAACTAGATGGTTTATCTATTTCAGGTGAAAACGCGCCAGATGCAATAGGTAACAGCATTGTTCGTACGCAAAAATGGGGTATGGTTGATAATTACCGCTTTGTAATGACCAACTCAGAGTTAAATGCTTTAGATATTAATCATTCATTCCATTTCTTTATCACTGGTAAAGGTGCAATGGCTGATGAAATTATTCTTACAGGTAATACCTTTAATACAGTAACAGGTGACATTTTACGTCTAAATACTGAAATTGAAGACTTAGGTGTTTATAACGCGGAATACGTTATTGTAAATAATAATACATTTAATGATGTGCAAGGTGGTGTACTTAAGCTTTACCGCGGTGGTACTGATGAAAGTACATTTGGCCCTCATTTTGAAATGACAAATAACACGCTTAATAACGTTGGCCTTGGTAAGCGTAACAAAGAGCAAGCGAGCATTTATGTTCACGGTGTTCAGGTTACTAATATCAAAGATAATAAATTTGTTAAATCTGCTCCTATTGTTGTAGAGCACACAGTAGGCGAGCCTAAAACTGAAATCTCAGACAATACATTTGATGTAACTAAAGCACCAAGTGTTAAAGAACTAAGAGTTAAAGGCCCACATACAGCAGTATTAAAAAATAACAACATTTTAAATAAGGCAGGGTAAATACTATGTACTTATTAAAATGCCAAACAGGTTTTAAAATAGCGGCTGTAGCAGCACTTACATTACTTACATCATTGGGTGCGCATGCAGCGCACCCAAACTTAGTAATTACTACTGATGACGTAAGTCATATGCGTCAAGCAATAGGCAGCGAAGGTAAATTTTCTACTGCGTTTGAGCTATTAAAAGCGCAAGTAGACGAACAAATAGCTCAACCAATTGCGGTACCTGTACCAAAAGATGGTGGTGGTGGTTATACACATGAACGCCACAAGAAAAATTACCAACTTATGTACAACGCGGGCATTATTTATCAATTAAGCCAAGATGATAAATACGCAAACTATGTACGTGATATGTTGCTTGAGTATGCAAAATTATACCCAACGCTTGGTCTGCATCCAAAACGTAAAATGGACTCGCAAAATCCAGGTAAGTTTTTTTGGCAAAGCCTAAATGAAGCAATGTGGCTTGTGTACACAATACAAGCTTATGATCTAATTCATGACTCGTTAAATGCCGATAACATTAAAACAATCGAGGATGACTTACTACGTCCTGTTTCGTTGTTCACATCAGTAGGCCAACCCTCTACATTTAATAAAGTACACAACCATGGAACATGGGCAACAGCGGGTGTTGGCATGGCCGGGTATGTATTAGGCGAATCTGAGTGGGTAGAAAAATCATTATACGATTTAGAAAAGTCGGGTAAAGGAGGCTTTATTAAGCAGCTAGAGATGCTGTTTTCACCACAAGGTTACTATAACGAAGGTCCTTACTATCAACGCTTTGCACTATTACCCTTTGTAACGTTTGCTAAAGCGATTGAAAACAACGAACCACAACGAAAAATCTTTGAATATCGCGATGGCATATTATTAAAAGCGATTGATACGACGATTCAACTTAGCTACAACGGTTTGTTTTTCCCAATTAACGATGCAATAAAAAGTAAAGGTATCGATACTATTGAGTTAGTTAATGGTGTAACGGCAGCATATGGCTTAACCAACGATGCGGGTTATTTAGATATTGCTAAGCAACAAGACCAAATAATTCTCTCTGGTGATGGACTAAAAGTAGCTCAAGCACTTGATAACAACATGGCAAAACCTTATTCGTTTAAATCTGTTGCCTTCGGCGATGGTAATGACGGTAAACAAGGTGCTCTAGTTGTAATGAGAACGCAGGTAGGTGGCGATCAAGCGCTACTATTTAAACCTGCTGCACAAGGCTTAGGTCACGGTCATTTTGATAAACTAACATGGCAATTTTACGACCACGGTAATGAAATTGTATCTGATTATGGCGCAGCACGTTTTTTAAATGTAGAAGCTAAATATGGCGGTCGTTATTTACCTGAAAACGAAACTTATGCTAAACACACGGTTGCGCACAATACGGTAGTGGTTGACGAAACAACGCATTTTAATGCAAATGTTGAAGTAGGAAATAGTAATTACCCTACACTTAACTTTTTCGAAACGAATGAATACGGCACGGTTTCAAGCGGCGAAATAAGCACAGCTTATAAAGGCGTTGATCTTGAACGTACGCTTGCACTTATTAACTTACCAGAGCTTGAAAGCACCGTTGCACTTGATATATTTGATGTTGCTGCAAATAAAGCGCATCAACTTGACTTGCCTTTGCATTATAAAGGTCAGCTTATAGATACCAGCTTTGAGTTAAAAGCAAATGCAACACAACTGTCTGCATTAGGTACTAAAAATGGCTACCAGCATCTATGGCTTAAAGCTCAAGCGCAACCTCAAAGTGGTTTAGCTAAAGTAACGTGGTTAAACGAAAATGGTCGCTTTTATACGCAAACGAGTTTGGTTAAAGGTGATGAGTCTTTCTTGTTTACTCAAATAGGCGCAAACGACCCTGATTTTAACTTACGCAACGAAAACGGTTTTATTCGTCGTGTTGAGGGTCAAAAGCATCATAAATTTATATCTGTATTAGAGCCTCACGGTGAATACAATCCAAGTAAAGAATATACGTTAGAAGCTGTTAGTAGAGTTACAAAGCTTGAATATAGTCAGCAGGGCGATTTAACACTTGTTGAACTTGATATTAAAGGCAAGTCATATTTAGTGGCTATTAATAAAGCACCAACCTCAGCTAAAAATACATTCAATTATCAAAATAAAGAGTTCACTTTAAATGGCCGATTAGGCGTTTATATGATGAACAATAATCAGGAGTAAATAGGATGCAAAAGCAAAGCGCAAACTTTTCATTTGGCAACGAGACCGAAATTGAAGATTTAGGAAATGGTCTAAAACGTCAAATGCTAGGTTATAACGAAGAGCTAATGGCTGTTAAAATTTGGTTTGAGAAAGGGGCTATTGGTTATAACCATGCTCACAGACATTCTCAAGTAACGTATGTTGTTGAAGGTGAGTTCCACTTTAACATTGATGGCGTAACTAAAATCTTAAAACCGGGTGATAGCTGCTTAATCCCACCATTTGCTGATCATGGAGCTACCTGCCCAACAGGCGGAATCCTGATTGATACTTTTAGCCCAGCGCGTGAAGACTTTCTTGAGGATTAATTATGCAACTTAAAGGCTTACGTTGGTGGGTTATAGCGCTAATTGCGCTAGCTACCATTATTAACTATATCGACCGTCAAGCACTTAGTGTGCTTTGGCCGGACATCGTTGAAGATTTATTTCCTGATGAATCAGCGCTAGAACGCAAACAAATATACGCTAATATTTCAATTGTGTTTGTATTTGCTTATGCATTTGGTCAAGCCATATTTGGTAAAATATTTGACTGGGTAGGCACACGCTTCGGTTTTGTTTTATCGATAGGTGTTTGGTCTATTGCAACAGTTGCGCATGCATTTGCACAAGGTGTTCTTAGTCTTAGTATTTTTCGCGCTATCTTAGGTGTAGCAGAAGCCGGTAACTGGCCGGGCGCAGCTAAAGGTAATGCTGAATGGTTTCCAACTAAAGAGCGTGCCTTAGCACAGGGTATTTTTAACTCTGGCGCTGCTATTGGCGGTATTATTGCTATTCCTTTAATTGCTTATTTAACTATCTACTTTAGCTGGCAAATGGTGTTTGTTTTTGTTGGTGTATTAGGCTTTCTTTGGTTAGTGCCTTGGTTAATTTTAGTTAAAGCGCCGCCTAGCTCTCACCCTTGGCTTACAGCTGAAGAACGTGAATACATTTTAACAGGTCAAAGACGTGTTGATGATAACGGCGATGTAACAGGAGAAGACGAAGAAGAATATAACCCATCTACAGCCGAACTACTTTCTCGTAAACAAAGCTGGGGTGTAATTATTGCCTCTGCTGCAATTGACCCTATTTGGTGGTTATTTGTTTTTTGGATTCCAATTTACTTAAACGAAGTATACGGCATGGATGTTAAGTCTATTGGTATATACGGTTGGGTTCCTTATGTTGGCGCAATGTTTGGCGCATGGTTTGGTGGCTTATTGGCTCAAAACCGACTTAAAGCAGGCTGGAATACAGATAAAACACGTAAGCTAACTATTACGCTGGGTTGTTTAATTATGCTACCTGCGTTACTTGCAATGGCAAATCCAGGTGGACCAACAACTGCGGTACTAATTATGGCTGTTATCTTATTTGGTTTTCAAACTGCAATTGGTAACGTGCAAACGCTACCAAGTGATTTACTAGGTAAAAAAGCAGTGGGTACACTGTCAGGTTTCTCTGGTATGGCGGCAAAACTTGGCGCTGTAGGCCTTACATCGCTTGTGCCTATTCTTACTGCTGATGGTAACTATACGCCAGCATTTGTTATTGGTGCTTCTTTAGCCATTATAGCAATGGCAGCTGTTTGGATTTTAATTCCAAAAATAGAACCTCTTAAAAAGCCTCAATAATCTAGATAATAACTGCTATGCCAACATGTTTTGTATAAGCGCATAGCAGTTAACTACATAGGGTAACTTCCAAGATGAAAAATATTTACTTTATCGGTGAATGCATGGTCGAGCTTAGAGCTATGAGCGCAGCCACACTTCACCAATCATTTGCAGGCGATGTTTATAATTCTGCAGTGTATTTAAAACGTTGCTTCCCGCAGGTTACTACCTCGGTTGTTACGGCTTTAGGTCAAGATAATTTAAGTAAAAAAATGCTTGAGCGCTTTGAAAGTGAACAAATAAGTACACAACTCGTATTTGCTCACGATACCAAAGTACCCGGCATGTATTACATAGAAACAGATGAGCATGGTGAGCGTAGCTTTATTTATTGGCGTAATGATTCTGCAGCTAAAAAGGTTGTTGATTTTTTAGATGCTGATGCACTCGAGCAGCTTAGCCAAGGTGATATGTTTTTCTTTTCAGGAATTTCATTAGCAATAATTGAAGAAAGTGCACGCGAGCAATTTTGGAAAGTGGTAAAGCAGCTTAAAGATGCAGGGGTTAAAATAGTTTTTGATCCTAACTACAGAGCGCGTTTGTGGAATAGTGTAGAGGAAACTAAAGAGCAATATCATTTAGCCTTTACGCTTGCAGATATTACCCTTCCAGGCGTTGAAGATTTAACAACACTTTATGACGTACATAGCGTAGAAGCGGTTGTTGAATATTTAAAACCTTACCAAATTGAAGAAATTATTGTTAAAAATGGCCCTGAATCGGTAGTGACCAAAGAGGGCGATACGCTTCAAAGCCACACTATAATACCGGTAACAAACGTTGTAGATACTACCTCTGCAGGCGATGCCTTTAACGGTGTTTACTTAGGTGCTCGTTTATCTGATAAATCAATTTCAAATGCTGTACAACTTGCTGCAAAAGCGGCAGGTGCTGTTATACAACAGCCAGGCGCCATTGCTCCAAAAGATATATTTCAGCTAGCAATGATTGAAGCTGGTATTTGATACCAATTTTATTAAAAACATGATCACCTTAGCGTATTAAATAACTCACTAACTACGTTAAAAATTATTTATATAGAACAACTATGTATCATAATTTTAGCCTTGTTATTGAGCTGTTTTCTTGTCGCTATAATAGATCATTAATTTAATGCAATTGGTATAACAAAATAATTAACCTGAACTCTGGTTAAGAGATTTACTAACATATTGAATCATGGTGATATTTAAAATTATTTTCTCTAGCTAGAGATTTTCAGTGAAAACAAGGCGAATTTACGCGTCAATAGCGGGCCTATTGCAAGTAAATTCAACGCAGTTAGCGCTGAAAATAGCTGCTTGAGATAGATTTATTATCTAGAGTTCAGGTTAATCAAACATTAAAGGCCGCCATACCTCGGCCGCATTACTTTTTATAAAGGAACAACGTTATGACTCGCTTTTCTGAACTTATGTCAGGACAAACACTGCTACCTATAATTCAAGCTGATACGCCAGAGCAAGGTGTTCAAATAGCGAAAGCTATGGCTAACGCTGGCCTTACTTTAGTTGAAGTAGTACTAAGAACAGAGGCTTCTTTAGAAGCATTAAAAGCTATTAAGGCACAAGTGCCAGAGCTAAAAGTCGGTGCGGGTACAGTCATAAATACTGACATTTTAGAGCAAGCACTTGAAGCGGGTTCTGACTTTATTGTAACGCCAGCGGTTTCTCCTGCATTACTTACAGCACTTGCTAAATGTAATGTGCCGGTACTTCCTGGTGTATCAAACACCGGTGATATTTTAATGGCACTTGAATATGGCTTTGAAGAGCAAAAATTATTCCCGGCTTCGCTTGCCGGAGGAGCACCTTTTGTATCAGCTGTGTCGTCAGTATTTAGAGCAGTCAGCTTTTGCCCTACAGGCGGCGTTAGCGAAAGTAACAAAATGGACTATCTTTCTTTAAATAATGTATTCGCCGTTGGCGGTACTTGGATAGCGAAAAAAGAGTGGGTTGAACAAGAAAATTGGCAAGCAATTACTGATTCTTGTATCCAGGCTTTAAAATAGAAAGGATTTCATAAATGAATTATTTAGCCCCAACAATACTGCCAGGCGTAATCGTTGGCGATGAAGTAAGTGCTGTGTATGAACATGCGCGTACTAATCAATATGCGTTGCCAGCGGTAAATGTTGTTAGTACAACATCTATAAATGCAACGCTAGAAGCTGCTAAAAAGAAAAACTCGCCCGTTATTATTCAGCTTTCTAATGGTGGAGCTCAATTTTTTTGTGGTAAAAGCTTATCTTTACCAGAGCAACAATCAGCAGTGCTTGGGGCGGTAAGTGCTGCAAGATATGTACATTCAGTGGCAGCACATTATGAAGTAGCAGTGATGCTTCATACTGATCACGCAGCTAAAAAGCTACTACCTTGGATTGATGGTTTGCTTGATGAAGGTGAAAGACACTTTGAACTGACTGGCAAACCACTGTTTAGCTCGCATATGATTGATTTGTCAGAAGAGCCTTTAGAAGAAAATATCGAAATTTGTGAACGTTACTTAACGCGTATGGCAAAAATAGGGATGACGCTTGAAATTGAGCTTGGCTGCACGGGCGGCGAAGAAGACGGTGTTGATAACTCACACCTAGACAGCTCTTCTTTATACACTCAGCCTGAAGATGTTGCATTTGCTTACGAACGTTTAAGTCGTATTAGCCCTAATTTTATAATTGCAGCGTCTTTTGGCAATGTTCACGGTGTATATAAGCCGGGTAACGTTGTTCTTACACCAACTATTTTAAAAGATTCACAAGCTTACGTATCAGAAAAATTTAATCTACCAAGCAACTCAATTAACTTTGTATTTCATGGTGGTAGTGGTTCTGAGTACGATAAAATTGCAGAGTCTTTAACCTATGGTGTAGTTAAAATGAATATTGATACCGATACGCAATGGGCGTGTTGGACAGGTATTTTAGACTACTACAAAGATAACCAAGCATACCTACAAGAGCAAATTGGTAACCCTGATGGGGATGATAAGCCAAACAAAAAATACTATGACCCTCGCGTATGGTTGCGTCATTCAGAGCAAAGTATGGTTGCAAGACTAGAGCAATGCTTTGACGATCTAAATTGTGTAAATAGGTATAGCGCATGAAAAGACTAAATACAGTATTAAAAGAAGACGGTGTAGATACCGATCTTATTTTACTTATTCGCACAATTTTAGCGACCAGTAAAGAAATTGCTTTTCGAGTAAGCCAAGGTGAATTAGCCGGTGTTTTAGGTTCAACATTGAATGAAAACATCCAAGGTGAAGTTCAAAAAAAGCTAGATGTAATTGCAAACCAACTACTTAAAGACATACTACTTGACGACAGCAGCGTTCGATCAGTTGCATCAGAGGAAGAAGATCATGCGGTAGGTGGCCATCCTGAAGGTAAGTTTATTGTTGCTTTTGACCCACTAGATGGCTCTTCTAATATTGATGTTAATGGGCAAATAGGCACTATATTTACTATTTACTTAGCCCGTGATGATGTTGCCTTCGACAGCGACGAGCAATTTAGTCAGCCTGGTGTAAATCAAGTATGTGCAGGCTATGTGTTATACGGCCCTTCATCATTACTTGTAATGAGCACTGGCGGTCCAACGCGTTGTTATACATTAGATTCAACGCATGGCGGTTATCTACTGACAAATAAGCAGTTAAGTGTGCCAGAGCAGAGTCGTGAATTTGCCGTTAATATGGCTAACTACCGTTATTGGGACGAACCGACACAAGTGTATTTTGATAAATTGCTTTACACCTGTGAAAGCTTTGAAAAAAGCTCAATGCGTTGGAATGCAGCGATGGTAGGCGACGTTCATCGTATTTTATGCCGAGGCGGGTTATTTTTGTATCCGCAAGATAAACGCAGTGGTAACGATAACGGAAAAATAAGACTGCTTTATGAAGCAAACCCGTTAGCGCTTTTAGTTGAAAACGCAGGTGGTAAAGCAACCTCTAGAGGAACGCGTATTTTAGATATTGCGCCAACTAGCTTGCATCAACGTGTGCCTGTTGCTTTGGGCTCAAATGAGCCTGTAGAGTTTTATAATAACGCTATTTTATAAACCAGTACTTAATAAAAAAGGGGCAAGAAAATAGCCCCTTTTTTACCCTTATTTTTCATTCTCTCTGTAAATAATCCTTTTTATACAAACTCACTTCATTTCTTAATTTTCTTATAGTCTTCAAATAAGAATACTTCATATATATTAAATAAATCTGATTTACTTAACCCCATGTAAAACCAATTTTTTACTCTAAGGTTATGTATTTTCGCAGTAATTGTGCATGATTGAATTCAATTTTTGACCTGCGATAACAGTGCAGGGTTAACTTTATGTTTATTTGTTGTTATTTAATTGGGTGGATGTAGTGGAAAAAGTTATTTTATTATGGTTATATTACCAAGTTGGTTAACAATTTATTTGCAATTTAAATGAATTTGGTAATAAACGCATGATTTATTTGGTAACACACACAATAGATAACCAAATATTAAAACCATAAATTTGGAGAATAGAGCCACCATGAAATTAAAACATTTTGCGCTATGCGCTATTGCAGCTGCAATAGTTGGTTGTGACACAAACTCAAACAACAATGACAACAACTTGGGCTCTATTGCTCTTAGTGGAACGGTTACAAGCGGACAAACATTAACAGCTGAAGTTAGTGACCCTGATGGTATCTCAGGTGACGTGACTTACTATTGGTATGCAGATGGTGAGGCAATTACAGGTGCAAATAGCGCTTCGTTTACACTGACTGACGATCAGATAGGGTTACCAATTACAGTTCAAGGGCTTTATACCGATGATGGCGGTATTAATGAATCGCATATTACAGATCCAACCGCAGATGTTGCCGCAATCGCATTCCCTGCAAGTTTAACTATTACGGGCGACGCTCTAGTTGGTTCGCAACTAACAGCCAATGTAGCTGACGAAAATGGCTTTGATGGCGATACAGTAACTTATAAATGGTTTGCTGATGACATAGAGATTGCAGATGAGGCACTTTCAACGCTCACGTTAACAGACGCACAGTTTGGTACAGTTATAACAGTTAGTGCATCTTTTGAAGATAGCCGTGGGTTTAACGAGTCTGTGACTTCAACGGGTACAGAGGTTGTAGCACGAACAAACTCAGAAGGCGAAGTTACAATTAGTGGCACGCCAACCGTTGGTAATATATTAACAGCAGAAGTTGCTGATACCGACGGGGCAACAGGAGATATTACTTACCAATGGCTTGCTGACGCACAAGAGATAGATGGCGCAACACAAAGCACCTTTACAGTTGATGCATCACTTTTAGGTCAAAAGATAAGTGTTCAAGTTGCTTACACAGATGATAATGGATTTATCGAGGATAATACATCAGAGGAAACAATTGCTGTTTCTGCTGTTGCGGTTGACGAAGCCGGTAGCGTCGCCATTATGGGCGTAGCGCCTTATTTGACAAGTGGCGAGTTAACCGCTGAGATAACTGATAACAACGGTGTTGAAGAGGCAAACGTTACTTATACTTGGTCTGCTGATGGCGTTGAAGTAGCCGACAGTAATAGTAAAACATTTACACCTTCTGCTTACGCTGGCTCAATAATGTCGGTAAAAGCTACGTATACAGATAACGATGGTTTTGCGAGTGAGGTTACAAACTCACTTGATACATTAGTTTACACACAATTAGTTAGTAACCCTGAAGCACTCCTTGGTGCTATAAGTGGTGGTTTAGCTGATGGTGATGTTATTGGCTTAAACACCGGTGTTTATGCTGATATGGACGCAGTTTTATTAACCAGTGCAGTAACGCTTCGCGCTGTAGAAGGTCAAACTCCTGTACTTAGCGGTGAAGTATGTGTGCATGTAGCTGCTGGAGTAGATGGCGCTGGATTAACAGGGCTTACCTTTAAGAATATAGATACTAAAGCGGGTGCATTTTGTGAAACCGAAGAAGGTGCTGTTATTTACTCAGAAGGGGATAACTTTACTTTTTCGCAAAACACGATGGATGGAGAAGAAGCTACACTCAATAACTCTGAATACCATTGGCTGATGATAAAAGGTCAAAGCGCGTTGGTTGAGCGAAATACATTCTCTAATCGAAATGTAGCAGAAAAAGGGTCTGTGATAAAAATATCATCATCAAGCTCTGATCACGTTATTCAATATAATTTATTTAGTGACAGTGATAATCCAAACTTTGGTCAATCAAGTTTATATTTAATCAATGCAGGTAGCACAACGGGTAGCGGTGCAGCTGATAACGCAAACTTTACTATTCAGTATAACCGCGTAGAAAACTTTGTAACAGGTCGTCGTTTAATGCGTGTACAAACTTCTGGTGCAACCATCAAAGGCAATACAATCGTAAATCCTAATGGGGGTATTTCACTAGAAGATGGTGGCTTCAACAGTGTTACAGATAACGTTATTATTCGAACTACCGATATTGCAAGCTCTGATGATCGCCCAGCGGGTATATTAATTACACCACTTGGTCACACCGTAAGTAACAACTACATTGCAGGTATTCGTTCTGGTAATAAAGAAGCGGGCGGTATTGTATTTACAGCTAACCCATTTTCGCAAGATGATGGTGGTGTACCAAATTCAGGTAATCAGGCAGTGCTTGATAGTGCCGGAGACTTTACACTAAATGTAACAAACAATACGGTTTTGAACTCGCAGCAACCTATTGTATTTAGTACAGAAATAGGCTCTAAAGCACCAACAAGTGATTGTGATGAGTTAACCGCAGCGAATGCGCCGGTGCTATACGGCCTAACCAAAAATGCGTTTGTTATCAACTTTAATGGAAATTTAATTGCAAACGGTTTAGGCGATCAAACAGACGAAGATACAATAAACAGCAGTGCTACAACTCAAGGCCTATTTTATCCAAATACACTTGATAGTGACCATGCTTTTGAATATGACTGTGACTTAATTAATCATGATAGCTCGCTGCTAAGTAACAACTTTGGTTATATGGATAGTCGAGTATCAGGCGATGCAAGCGGTGACTGGGTTGAAATTAGAAAACTAAATGGTAATGGCGCATTCGATACTGATGGTGCAATTGACCAAGACCCAGCAACTAATGGCAAAGAAGTACTTGAGTACGTTACAGCAACAAGTACGTTATTAGAAACTGACCCTGCAGGCCTTCAGGCAGAGGCGGGTGCTAAAGGTCTTCATTATATTCAATCATCTGAAGTCGGTGTTGGATCTATATGGAAAATACAAAACGATTAAATAACCAATTAATCAGTTAACTTTTAAAAGCCCCAAATTTGGGGCTTTTTTATTATTTATTAATAATCACCACACTTTTCTCAACCTACATTACCCATTTATAAACTAGTTTAGAGCGGTTTATATTCTAGTAAAAAACCTGCCTGACCTACTGGTAATGCCGCTAAGTTAAAATTGGTATACCTTATGGTAATATTAAAGCGTCAAATTGGTTGATCATCGTGCTGCGTTTAAGTATATTAACGTCAAAGGTCACATAAAATATACATAAGCATAACAAGCTAACACACTAAAATCACACAACAACAACCAGCGGAGAATTCAAATGTCGTTGAAGTCACGAGATAACAATAATTCTACAACAGGGCAGTTTGCAATGCGCCCAGTTGCAAAATGGGTAAGAACAGCGGTCATCGCAGGTATGGCAAGTTCTTGCGTATTTACAGCAAGCGCACAGGAAGATCAGGGAAAAGCGACAGAAGTTGAAGAAGACGTTGAAATAATTAGTGTTACAGGTACACGTAGAACGATTCAAGACCAAATAGCAATTAAACGTGAAGCAACAACGGTAGTTGATGGCCTGTCATCTGAAGATATTGGTGATTTACCAGCACTGTCTATCGGTGAAGCACTGGAATCAATTACAGGTGCTGCATCTCACCGTGAAAACGGTGGTGCAACAGAAATCACTATTCGTGGTCTTGGTCCATTTTTAAGTGCAACGCATATCAATGGTCGTGAAGCGACTAATGGTAGTGGTGACCGCTCAGTTAACTTTTCGCAGTTTCCGTCTGAACTTGTAAAAAAAGTAGCAATTTATAAAACGCAAGATGCGTCAATGATTGAAGGTGGTGTTGCAGGTGTTATTGCACTTGAAACTATAACTCCACTTGATTTTGGCAAGCAACGTGTATCAGCTGAAGTTAAATTAAACTACAACCCTGATGAAGGTAATGTAGATAACTCACTTCAAAGTGACGCGGGTTACCGTGGCACGTTTAGTTATGTAGACCAGTTTGAATTTGATAACGGCCAAGCCGTTGGTGTGTCTTTTGGTGTACAGCGCCAAGATATCAGCCAACCAGAAGCTGAATACAGAAGCTCTAGCCCATCAGGTTCTTCATTGTGGGCGTGTTTAAACGATCCTAATAATACCAACGAAGGTTTTTATCGCAGCAGCGCAGGTGACTGTGAAGATCAAGTAAGCGGCAGTAAAAATCAAGGTTACGATACAAAAATTGATCCTGATACAGGTAAAGCAGTAAGTGATGGGACTCCTTATGCTTGGACTGGCAGTAGCCGAAGCTACCGTCAAAACGAGACATCAGATGAACGTGATGCAATGTTTTTTGCACTGCAATATCAACCTTCAGCTGATTGGGATGTTAACTTTGATGCACAAATTTCAGATAGAACACAAAAAGAAGCACGCCACGATTTAATCTTTTTACAAAAACGTGCAACACCAGGCGTAACCGGTCCAACACTTGTTACTAATGATGTTGGCGGTATCCTTCATTGGGAAGGCGAAGAGCGAATTGAATCTGCAGGTGAGCAATTTTCTCGTGAAGAAAACTACCAAGGTTACGGCATAAATATAGAACATACAGTTACCGATAGATTAACTGTTGACTTAGATTTAGCGTATTCAAAAACAGAACGCGAAGAACTTCAAATATCTAACCGTGGTAGAACATCAGGTCGTAATTTCTTTTCTTGGGATATGGGCGATGAGATCCCTCATTTCACACTGACAGACTTTGACGTAACAGATATTTCAAACTTTACAGATAGCCTAAGAACACGACTTGACCGTGAAAATGTTCGTGAAAACGAAGTTATCTCAGCGCGACTAGATTTTGACTATACCTTAGATGGCAATGTTTTCACCAGTATTCAAGGTGGTATTAGAACATCTGAAATGACCTTCCTACAGTATGGTGGTAGCCAAGGTAACGGTTCACGAAATGAATACACACTAGACTCTGGTACTGAAGCGCTTGACGTATTACAAGGTTGTCAAATCGATTTCCCTGAATCAGGCTTTTTATCAAGTGTATCTGATGGCGATATCGTAACAAATGTTGATAGTGACGGTAACGTTGTAGATAGCGGTACAGGTTCATCATGGGCTACATACGACAACGTATGTTTCTCACAAGCTGTAGCTGGTTCTAACGCTGATGGTGTGTTTGCTTACCCAGAAGTTGAATATGAAAATGCAGGTACAATTGATGTAACAGAAAAAACCACATCAGTGTACTTAATGGCGAATTACGATACTGAAATGTTTGGTAAATTCATTCGCGGTAACTTTGGTCTTCGTATTGTAGACACAGAAGTAACTTCGATTGGCTTTAGAAATAGCTTTGACGTAGTAACAAGCGACACCGGTGTACTTTCTCTGGTTGAATCTGATAATGGTTCATTGGATAAAATAAAAAGCGGTGGTGACTACACGAAGTATTTACCAAGTTTTAACCTAGTTATTGACTACAGTGAAGATATTTTATTCCGTGCAGGTATATACCGTGGTATGTCACGCGCAGATCCATCTGATTTAGGTTACAGCCGTACATTCCAAGAAGATACAGAAGGTACAGCAACATCAATTAGCGATTTATTAGTGGGTGTAAATGGCTCTGGTAACCCGGACACTCAACCGCTTATGTCGTGGAACTACGATGCTGCGTTTGAATGGTACCCTAACGAAGATTCAATCTTAGCGTTAAGCTTATACTACAAACAGTTCAACGGTGGTTTTCAACAACAAACAGTAATTGAAGATTTTACTGTTGCCGGTGAAACTGTTTCATTACCAATTACTAACTCTGTTACATCAGACGATGACAGTGAAATATTAGG
This sequence comes from Pseudoalteromonas sp. SWYJZ19, assembly GCF_015864375.1. Classification (NCBI taxonomy): domain Bacteria; kingdom Pseudomonadati; phylum Pseudomonadota; class Gammaproteobacteria; order Alteromonadales; family Pseudoalteromonadaceae; genus Pseudoalteromonas; species Pseudoalteromonas sp. SWYJZ19. The sequence goes on along the minus strand of NZ_JADYXI010000011.1, from coordinate 143,093 downwards.
TCTTGAAGCTTCATTTTCTTACCGCTGGGATAACGGCATCGGTATGAAATTTGGTTACAACTATGCAGACACTGATTTTGAGTTCCAAGATAGCTTATACGGCGATACGTTTGAGACTGACGTAGATGGTAATACTACACAGTTAACTGACGGTATTATTGAGTCGGCTTCAGTACCTGGTTTCTCAAAGCATGTATTTAGCAGTCAGCTGTACTACCAAATTGGTGGATTTGATACTGCTGTTATTTACAAATATCGTAGTGAGTATTTCCAACCATATACTACAAATGGTACTCGACTTCGTTATGTTGATGGCGTAGGCGTATGGGAAATGCGCGCATCATACAAAATTGATGAGCACTTTAGAGTTAAAGCAGAAGCAATTAACTTGTTCAGTGCACCTAAATCACAAGACTTCTTTGTTGAAGGTAACTTAGGTGAAGTGAATGACTACGGCCCACGTTTATTCTTAGGTTTAAGCTACAAGCTGTAATAATAGTTAAACATTAGATCACATTAAAAAGGCGGTTTTACCGCCTTTTTTGATCCCTAAATTCTTCAATTTTATATTTTCGATAACACTAACAGACAGTACTTAAAAAAAACTCACTCCTAAATTACGCTACTTGACTAAAAACAATTAAATTGGTTAACCAATAATGCTGTTTATTCAGCACGCCCAACATCATCGGTTTCTCCTGCCTAAATTATTTCATTTTTAAAACGATAACTATTCTAACCTTTGTTATTGACAGCCCTATTTCTAATAGAATTTAAAAACTATAAATAACATCAACTTAAAATGTAAGTTTTGCTTTTAACTTGAAATTTAGTTAGGTTTTTCTATTTTGGTAATAACATATTGCATAATATTTGATCTAAATTCATTACCAAAAGGTTGACCTTTGTAGGTGTGGGTGTAAATATAAAGTTAAGACTTTGTAATAAGAAAGGGCTTTTAATAAAAACAATAAAGTAGCTGGTTAAACATAGCATTTCACACACACAGGAAAAAAACTATGAGTCACAAGTTATCTAAAATTACACTGGCAGTTATATCGGCAACCGCACTTGGTATGTCTTTGTCTACACAGGCGCAAGAAGCTCCAAAAAAAGCTGCAGACGATCTTGAGGTTATCGAGGTTTCAGGTATTCGACAATCGCTTACAAATGCGCTTGCACAAAAGCGTTCAGCAGATAGCCTTGTTGAAATTATCGAGGCTGTAGATATTGGTAAGCTACCAGATCAAAACCTCGCAGAAGTACTTGAAAACGTAACCGGGATTCAAATTACTCGTGAAGCAGGGGTAGGTACGGGTGTTCAAATTCGTGGTACCAATGCTAATCGTACAGAAGTGAACGGCGTATCAACAGTTGGCTCAGGGTCTGGACGAAGTGGCATTAGTTTTGAGGATGTATCAGCTGCAATTATCTCTGGTGTAGAAGTAATTAAGTCACCAGAAGCAAAAACAATCGAAGGCTCTGTGGGCGCAACAATAAACCTTAAAACAATTCGCCCGTTACAGTTAAATGAAACTCTAGGCTCAATTAGAGTTCAAGGTGAAGATAGTAGCTTATCAACAGATGGAGTGACTCCTAGGGTATCAGGTGCTTGGGGTGATAACTGGGAGCTTGATTCGGGCGGTAAGTTTGGTGTTGTATTTAGTGGTAGTTACAGTGAGCAAGACGTAACCGCATTTCGTCCTCGCGCAGATAGAGATAATTCGGTAGCCGCTGATAGTGGTGCTGCAAGTGCACAATCGTTTGATTTTCTACCAGTACAATTTTTAATTCAAGATTACGATAATTACGAATACGAGACAAAAAACTTCGCAGGTACATTTGAATATGCACCAAACGATAATATGAAATTCTTTTTTGATGCAGTTGTTAACGATCAAGAGCGCCGCCAAGAAAGCTCAAGAGTACAAGCATCTGGCCTAAGTGATCTTAGAAATGTATCAATACCGAGTGAATTTGAAACAGTTAATTTTGGTTCACTGGACGGACAAAACCTAGGCAGCATACAAGCGGCTGTAAGAGGCGTTATTCCGGTTGAAGATGGTGGTGGCGATCCTAACTTGCGTTTTTCTAGCGATACTAATTCACGCATCACAAAGAGCAAAATATTCAGAATAGGGGGCGAATGGCAAGGCGATAGATTATTTGCAAGTGTTGAAGCCTCAACCTCTCGTTCTGATTCAACTACACCAAGCTTTAATACAACGCTTAATTTTATAAATCCAAATGTTGCTACTAATTCGTCAAATGAAAACGGGACTCCTTTTGAGTATGATCTTACAGGTGATGCACTTACGTTTGGGATTGCAACGGGGGAGGCAAACGCGCCAACAATGGCTCAATTACTCGACCCTGCAAATGTTGTTCTACGTGACGTAAACCAAGGGCAAGATGAGTCAGAGAATACAGAAGATGCGTTTCGTACAGATTTTACATATTACTTAGATGATGTAATAACGTCAGTCGATTTTGGTTACCGCTATAGTAAAACGAGTAGTGTGTCGGATCAAGTTCGCTCTAACGTTGGTTTAAGAAATATGGCTGATAGCCCAACGGGTGATTTATTTGCACAATTATTAACAGCGGGCCCAGATAACTTTAACGATGGTGATGGGCGAGCACTCTATATTCGTGATTTCTTACTTATAAACCCAGAGCTTGCATCCTCTGATCCACAAGCCGTATTAGCAGCGCTTAACCAAGCGATTGAAGCTAATAATGCAATAACGGGTTCTGATCGCGGTCCAATAAGCTCACCAACGTCTCAAGTAAATGCATTTTTTGATATTGAAGAAGAAACACATGCCTTATATGGACAAGCAAATTTTGAGTATGGCATGTTTCGCGGTAACTTTGGCCTACGTTATTTAGAGACTGAAGTTACATCGCTAGGTAACTCTGTTACTCAAGATGGAAGTGGCAACGAACTGGTTACTCAGCTAACGTCAAAAGGTGATTACGATTTCTTTTTACCTCGATTCAATTTAGCCGCGAATGTAAGTGAAGATGTGATTGTTCGTTTAGGTTGGTCAAAAGATATTAGACGCCCAGATTTTGATGACCTATCTACATCTGTTACGTTTGGCACAAGCCCTAATAGTGCCGTTTCAATTGGTAATTCAGGCTTAGCACCAGAAGAAGTAACCTCTTTCGATATATCCACAGATTGGTATTTTGCACCCGCTGCTTTGTTAAGTGTGGGGTACTTTCATAAAACACGTAGCGATTTGCACGTTACACAACAAGTTGACCCATTTGAAGACCCAAGCACAGGCTTTCGCGATACAAATGGTCCAGAGTGTGAAGGCGGCGGCATATTTAACCCAATTGCTGACATAAACGTATTTGGCCCAGATGCTGGCGTAGGGTTATGTGTACCAACACAAACTACTATTAATGACTCTGGTGAAACAACACAGCAAGGTATTGAGCTTGCAGCTCAATACGACTTATCAAGTTTTGAAAAAGAGCTAGGTTGGGCATCAGGTTTTGGTGTGGTTGCTAACTATACCTATCAAGAATTTTCTGGTGGTGAATCATTTGACACTGCAACGAGTCGTGCAAATGCCGTTTTTGCATTAACAACCGGTAACCCGGATGCAGACATAAGTGCTAAGCAATCACTCATTGATCTGTCAGAAAACGCATATAACATTACATTTTATTATGAGAAATACGGTCTATCTGCTCGAGCGCGTTACACGTGGCGCGAAGGGTACCGTTCAACTGACTTTGGTAGCACCTCGAGCTTTCCATGGGGTTTCCCTGTTGTACAAGAAGACAGAGGGCAGCTTAATGCCAGCATAAGTTATGATGTGAACGATCAGCTAAATATCGGTATTGAAGCCGTTAACTTAACTGAATCAGAAGTTAGCCAGTCTTGTGTTAACGAAGGTGCTTTACTTTGTTTCCAAGGTATTACAGACCGCCGTATTACATTTGGCGCAAGCTATAGATTTTAAACGTTATAGTTAAATCGAGTCTATAAGTGTGTGTATTTAAAGACGCTAAAAGCAAGCCACCTGGCTTGCTTTTTTTTAACTAAAATTAGTTAACATCTATATAAAATGATTTATCCCACTTTGTATTTTACTTTTTAACCTTACCCTTAAGAACATAAATTTCACCATCGAAACTGCCTTGAATCGTCAATCCTTGGCTTGCCAACTCTTGCAAATATTCAACATGATCATTAGTAATATGCTGGCCCGGTACCAAAAGCGGAATACCCGGTGGATATGGAGTAACTAAACCGGCACAAATTCGGTTGTTACTTTTGCTAATAGGCACAGATTCGCGATCGCCATAAAAAGCATCACTTGGAATACACGCTAAGTCGATAGCGGGTAAATTTTCAGGTAAGCGAGCTCTACGCGTCGATTTCGACAGCTTTACCTTACCGCTGTCTAGCTTTTTCAGCGCATTGTACAAACGAATGATTTTCGAGCGCGTGCCACCAAGCGTAAGTAAAACCAAGATGGTGCTGTGCGTGTATTTTTCTATCTCAAGGCCAATTTCATCCAATAAGTATTTATGAATATCTTTTAATGAATAAGGTAGTTCACTAATATCAATAAGGATTTTTAGCGGATCGTGACCCATGTTATCGCCACTAAAGTGCGGGAATATTTTCATAAAATCTTCCTTACCGAGCACTTTAATTTGCTTGAGTGATGCCATTTGTTGTTTAAACTCTTCAACATGATTTAGCAGCGCATTGAGTAATTTATAACCTTCCATCTCTAATTGCTTTTGGCATACGTCGAGAGACGCAATAAGCTGATATTTAGGCGATGTGCTGGCGTAGATACTGTAAATATCGCGGAAGAAATCGGCATCAAAATCGGGGTCGTTAATATGAATATAAGACGCCTGAGAAAATGCCGATACCACTTTATGGGCAGAATGGGTAATGTAGTCAGCCCCAGCATGTATTGCTGAATAATGACGAAAGCTAGGATGAAACAAAGAATATGCAAACCAAGCTTCATCTATAAACACTTTAATACCATGTTGATGAGCGTAATCTACCACTTGTTTCAGATCGCTAAGTAGGCCATCGTAAGTACAACCAGTAAGCACCAATAATTTAGCATCTGTATTGTTTTCAATTGCCAACTTAATATCGGCCAACGACGGTGGCGCGAAAATACCGTATTTTGGATTTAGTATACTCGCCAAATAAATGGGGTAACTAGCTGATTGCAAAATGCCATAGTGCACAGATTTATGGCAATTACGGTCTACAATGACTTTATCTCCCTTGCGAAGTAGTGTCTGCAAGATGATTTTGTTTGAGGTAGACGAACCGTTTGTAACAAAGTAGGTGTGCTTAACTTCAAACGTCGCTGCTGCTGACTCTTGAGCACGGCCAATGGTATTAGTGCTGTCTGACAATGAGCCTAGTGAGTCTACCGAAACTGACAGATCGCCAACAAACACATTGCGACCGTAAAACTGATAAAAATCGTTTATATAAGGAGAGTTTCTAAAGCTAGAACCGCCGCTATGACCAGGTGTATGCCAAGAGTCGTTCGCTTCGCCAACATAGCGACGATACGCCGTCCAAAATGGCGTTTCAGAGCGATCATCGAAGTCGTTGATCATATAACCTAAAATGGCTTCAGGGTCAGAAATTACCTCATCTTTAAAAAAGAAGGATTCGATTTCTTCCGATTCGTTGATGATTTCCAGTCCTTTAGTGTCATCGCCTATAACATAAACTGGTAACTCGAGACGAATTGCCTTTAAATCTTCGATAAAGCGACTATAAATTTGTTCACCCACTTTGTTGTGTACATCCCAACTGAGAACCACGGCTTGAATATCGCCATCTTCCTTTACACATTCCAGTGCTTGCTTCAGATCGAGGCGTTCAATAATATCGATATCAATATCAACTCGCTCAAAATTAGGAATCGTTTTTGACAGGTTAGCGCAAAGCTCTTGCAAGATGATTGGGTCTTGCTCAATTATCAAGATACGAAGTAAAGGTAGCATAGGGATTTCGCAATAAAAATTTATAATGCTCAACAGCATAACTAAAGGAGTGAGACTTGTGAAATTAATACTTTGATAATGTTCTATTAATTGTGCAATTTCACTAACACGGCCTTACGTATAAAAATATTGTATTTAGATGGATTGATAGGTGTTGATATTTATCTAATCAGTTTTATCTTTAAACTCAGTTTTTTGAATAAAAAGATCAAGAAAACACAGCTGCCTGCTTGACTGGAGCTTTCTAATGGGTGACCCCTTTGACTTTTTCTGTTACTGATTTAAATAAGGTTTTCCTGATAAATTGAACTAAATATCGTTTCAATTATTGAGAGTATGCTAGATTGAAGTACCTTATTAAGAATACTTTTTAAGCTAGGGAAATGAATTTACCTACATTAGATTGAGAGTGAAAAATGCGTTTAAAAAAAATTTATATTTCAGGCTTTAAGAGTATTTCAAATGAATCACCGCAAACGTTGATGTTGGATTCTTCGTTAACTACTCTCATTGGTCATAATGGCACGGGTAAGAGCACTGCATTAGAGGCTTTAAATAAATTATTCTCTACTGATTCTAACCTTAGAGGGCTATCTAAAAATGACTTTAATGTACCTTCTGTTGAACAATCTGATACTCCTAAAAGCTTGGTTATTGAAGCTTGGTTTGATTTCCCTAAGCTCGATAAAGATAATGTTGAAATACCTCATCTATTAAATCAGATGGTGGCTACTGATGATGATGGAGGCCTTTTATTTAGAGTCAGACTTGAAGGTTCACTAACTTTTGATTACAGCCCTTCGGGTGAAGTTGAAGAGGATATATGGACAATTAGCAGTACAAAAGAAACACCTGACGATGACGATAAAAGACGCTTAAATGGTGGGATAAGAAGTGCGATACAAGTTAATTATATACCTGCCAACAGAGATCCTTTAATTCAATTAAAATATTCTTCAAAAGCAATTCTTGGGCGTTGATTAAAAGCGATACGTTGGACAGACGTTGAAAAAGAAAACTTTGAAAAAAAAGCTTCTGATTTAAAAGCCGTTGCTAAAAAATCACCTGCTTTGAAACAACTCTCAGAAGCAATTGATACAAGTTGGAAGTCGATATATAAGGGGCGTTATTTAAAAGATGCAGACTTGAATTTTCCTCTTAGCAATATTGATGAAGTGCTTAAGTTATTACAATTACATTTTAATCCTGATGAATCTGGAAACAAAATGGATGCATCTCTTTTAAGTGATGGTCAGAAATCACTTGCATATTTTGCACTAACAAAAGCCTTGTTCGACATAGATAAATCAATTCGATTAGCTTCAATATCTAGTGAAAAAACTCATTTTGATGCGGAAAAGATGAAATTACCTATTTTCAGTTTAATATCCCTTGAAGAACCTGAAAATCATCTATCTCCTCATTATTTAGGACGCATTATAAAGTTAATTTTAGAACATGGGGAAGATGGTAATTGTCAGGCAATAATATCAACACATTCTGCTTCGATTGTCGGTCGTATCGAACCATCACAGATAAGACATTTTAGTTTAAATTCAGAGACAAAAAGCACTGCAATTACTAAGTTAGAATTACCTGATAAAGAAGACGAAAAATCAAAATATATTAGTGAAGCTATAAAAGCATACCCAGAGATTTACTTTGCAAAATTAGTTATTTTAGGGGAAGGGGATAGTGAGCAAGTAATTTTACCCAAAATACTTGAAGCTTTTTCGACAGACATTGATACTCATTCTATTTCAATAGTTCCTCTAGGTGGAAGGCATGTAAATCATTTTTGGCGTTTATTAGAGTCAATAAATATTCCATATATCACATTGTTGGATTTAGATTTAGATCGAAATGGTGGGGGATTTGGTAGATTAAAATATGCAATAAAACAATTGTATACCTATAAAAAATCAGATTATTTCTACGAAGGAGTTCTTCCTGTATTACCTAAATGGGATGATGCTTCTCACCCTAATGATTTTGAACTTGTCTATAATTCTGTTGATACAATAAACATTATGAATGAATTGGAAAAAAACAATGTGTATTTTTCAAGTCCGTTAGATATTGATTATTCAATGATTATGGCATTTCCTGATATATTTTGTTCGAAGGATGAAATGTATGGTGAAAGAGGACCGAAGGAGGCGGATGAAAACGAAAGTGTAATTGATAAAACCTCAAGAGAAAAAGCATTAATTAATGCAGTGTTAAAAGAGAGTAATAAAGGAGCTAAGCATTACTCTGGTGACTATTTAAATAACTTCTTATGGTACAAATATAGATTTTTAGGCAGTAAGAGTAAACCTGCATCACATGTTCGATTATTTTCAAAATTAGAAGATATCTACACACCAGATCAAATAAAAGAAAAACTTCCTGATGAGTTAAAAAGGTTCGCATTAAAAACACAACAAATACTAAAAGATGTTATCGAATGATTGTAAATGATTGGCTTCCAACAGAAGGTATTGAAGCAACTGAACAGTTGATGAATATCATTCAGTTTGATGAAAGTTCTTTATCTATTTTGGCAGGTGCAGGATCAGGTAAAACAGAGCTATTAGCCCAAAAATCCAGTTACCTTTTAGAAACTAACAAATGCAGATGGCCCAAGCGAATATTATGTTTATCTTTTAAAACTGAAGCACAGGTTAATATAGGTAAAAGAGTAAAAAAGCGTTGTGGTGCAAAAGCAGAACGTTTTGATTCATTCACCTTTCATGCTTTTAGTAAGAGTATTGTTGATCGGTTCAAGAATGTGTTACCGAAAAATGAAAGACCCTCTGAACGTTACGATTTAGTTATGAAAGATTATCAATCCAATGGTAAAGATAAAATCTGGATTGGGGCTTTAATTCAAATGGCTTTAAGAATTGTAACATTGAGTACAGATATCAAATCTCTTTTTCATTTATCCTACCCTTATGTTTTTATTGATGAGTTTCAAGATACGAGTTACGAACAGTATAATTTGTTGCGTTCTTTATTCATGGGAACGGGTACGAAATTACTTTGTGTTGGTGATTTGAATCAAAGCATTATGCTCTTTGCAAATGCTAACCCAACTGTTTTCAATGAATTTCAAAATGATTTTTGCCATGACAAAATTAAAAAGATGTTATTGACAAAAAATTACAGAGCAACCGAAGAAATTCAAGGCGTACTTAATAAATTTTTAGAATATGTAGAAGATGATAAACGGATAATTCAACCGTTAACTAACCCCGTACCTAACTGTAATATTAAATACTTTTCTGATGAATACAAAGAATCATCTTTTCTTGTGGAATATATTACATCGTTAATTAATTCGGGTGTTAAAGAAGAGGAAATCTGTGTTTTGACAAAGCAGCATTCTTCCAGGTATACGGCTGTATTGAGATCTGGACTTTCTAATAAAAGCATTAGAAATCTAGATATGACAGATTTACAAGACACTTTGAAAGAACCATTAGGTAGACTGTTCACTTTTATACTTAAAATTTACACGTTGAAAGATGCTCAAAATTGGAGTGAATTTTGTGAGTTTTGTTTATCGCTGAATAATATAAGTAATGCTGAAGAGATTGAGTTCATTAACAAGCTAAGTCATCATGTTCACATAAATCAAAAATTATTTATTGGTACAGATCCAGCTAATTCTTTACTGAACCTAATTAAAGCAACATTTGAGTTTATTGGAATAAACAAGATAAAAGCAAGATGGGCGCAGTACAAATCATTAGAGTATTTTGGGTTAATATGGAAGCATCTTGAGTTGCATTTAAGAAATACTATTAATGTTACTTCCACCTTAGAAGAAGCATCATTAATGTTTAATGCAGAAAATTCAGTTCAATTAATGAATGTTCATAAGTGTAAAGGACTTGAATATCAATATGTTATATTTATGGGGATGGAAGATGAAGCATTTTGGAATCATACTGATAATAACTTTGAAAGTAAATGTTTGATGTTTGTAGCTCTTTCCAGAGCTAAAGAAAGTATTTTAGTTACATTAGCTGGCGACAGAGAGCATAGAGGGAATCAAGATCGCTACTCAAATTTCAATAAAGTGGATCTGTTGTTTCAAACCCTTACTGGAAAATGTGGATTTAATTATGAAATTTGTAGTTAACAAAAAGTCAATTATGAGTTCGTCTTGTTGCTTCTTATAGCAACAATATTTACGCGCCTCTATAAATTGTCAAACTAGTTGTAGCGATCACTAAGTTATTCACTTACCATTTTGACGATTTCACGTTCAGGGTTTATGTACCTTTTCTGGTAAATTTCAATTTCGGATGTCACAACTCCAAAACTAAAGAGAAACCAAAGGGGTCAAACCTTGACCCCAGACATCATAATCATTAACTGTCTGCAATTTTCTCAAAGTAGACTAAAGATTATTCAGTCTTATCTTTAAACTCACACAAGTCTTCAATAATACAGCTGCCGCACTTTGGCTTACGGGCTACGCAGGTATAGCGCCCGTGAAGAATTAACCAATGATGCACGTCTACTTTAAACTCTGCAGGTACTACTTTTTCAAGTTTTTGTTCAACGGCTACAACATCTTTACCCATGGCAAGCTTAGTACGGTTAGAAACACGAAATATATGTGTATCCACGGCTATTACAGGCCAGCCAAAGGCGGTATTGAGTACAACATTAGCTGTTTTTCTGCCAACGCCTGGTAGAGCTTCTAACGCTTCACGATTTTCTGGCACGATGCTGTTGTGCTCATCCACCAATATTTGGCACATTTTGTATACGTTAGCAGCTTTGGAATTAAATAAGCCAATGGTTTTTATGTAATCACGCAGTGTATCGTGGCCTATATCTAAAATTGCTTGTGGTGTATTAGCAACAGGGAACAATTTACGAGTGGCTTTATTTACGCCGACATCGGTGGCTTGCGCTGAGAGCGTAACGGCAACCAGTAACTCAAATGGGCTTGAATATTCAAGCTCTGTTACTGGGTGTGGATTATCGTCGCGCAGGCGCGATAGTATTTGGTGACGTTTTTCTTTATTCATGCAACTTAAAACGCATTAACTATTTACTAAGTTAGTGCGTTTTCCCCTCAAGTTAAGCTAGTAACGCGTGCGCGAGGGCCTTTTTCTGCCTCTGGCGGTGCAATTTGTTTTGATTTTATTTGTGCGTCAATTACGTTTTTAGCGGCAATAAGTAACCCAAGGCCTAAAAATGCACCCGGTGGTAAAATGGCGAGTAAAAATTGGTTATCAAAGTTAAACACTTCTATGCGTAAACTTTGTGCCCATGGGCCAAGTAATAAGTCGGCACCGTCAAATAAAGTACCTTGACCAATTAGTTCGCGCATTGCGCCTAAAACAACAAGCACAATCATAAAGCCTAAGCCCATCATTAAGCCGTCAAATGCTGATAAATGAACAGGGTTTTTAGAGGCGTATGCTTCGGCGCGGCCAATAATGGCGCAGTTAGTTACAATCAACGGGATAAAAATCCCTAATGATTGATATAAACCAAAGGTATAAGCGTTCATGAGTAATTGAACTATTGTTACAAAGCCCGCGATGATCATTACAAATACAGGTATACGAATATCTTTTGGCACCCAGTTACGCACAATTGATACGGTAACATTTGAGCCTATTAGTACGAGTAAAGTTGCTAAGCCTAAACCTAAGGCATTTGTTACAGTTGAGGTAACGGCAAGCAGTGGACATAAACCTAAAAGCTGCACAAGGGCAGGGTTATTTACCCATACACCTTCTTTGTATAATGTTTTTAACTCACTCATTTAGCTACCTCCATACATTCGGCATTAGGTGCTGCAAAAATATCATCAAAATTAGTTTGTGCGAACAATACGGCATTTTTAACAGAGCCCACAACAGCACGTGGCGTTATGGTCGCGCCTGTAAATTGATCAAACTGGCCGCCATCTTTTTTTACAGCCCAGCGAGCGTCTTCTTCGCCTTCAACCGTTAAGCTTTTAAATGTTGTGATCCAAAGTGATTTTTTAACTTCTACTTTGTCGCCTAAACCAGGGGTTTCTTCGTGTTTAGTCGTACGAACGCCAGCAATAGTGCCATCGCTCAATACAGCTGTTAATAAGTTAATATCGCCACTGTAGCCGTTTGGCGTAACATGCCTAATAACAACAGCGACTGGTTTATTGTTTTTACGAGCACGGTAAATTACTTGGTTTGCGTGTGGGCCTAGTTTTTCGTCAGTAATAATTACGCAATCTTGTGATAATTGATTGTCGTACGATTTTGGGTCGAGCACTTCTTGTAGCTGCGCAGTAAGTTGCAGTTGTTCTTGCTCTGCAATTTTATCGGCAGTAAGCGCGTTGATAGAGGCAACTAAGCCCGTTGTTGCTAACGCAAACGCAGTTAAAATAGCACCATTTTTAGCCATTGACGAAATGATCATTTTACTGCTCCATGGCCATAAGTACGTGGCTGTGTGTAGTAGTCTATTAGCGGCACTGCAATATTAATCAATAATACGCTAAATGCGATGGCATCAGGAAAACCACCAAAGGTACGAATTAAATAAATTAGTAAGCCAATTAGCGCGCCATAAATTAAGCGCCCTTTGTTAGTTGTTGCTGCAGATACCGGATCGGTTGCTATAAAAAAGGCCCCCATCATAGTGGCACCACTTAATAAGTGAAATAGGGTGCCCGGCTCTGTACCAGGTGATGCGATATAACCAATAGCACTACATACAGCTAAACTTGCGATAAAACTTACAGGAATATGCCAGTTAATTATTTTTGCTTTTAATAAGTATAAACCACCCACCAAAAAGCCTAAGTTAACCCACACCCAGCCAAGGCCAGCCCATTCGTTAAATAATGGCTTTTCCATGCTTTCGGTAACGGTTAAACCGTGTGCTATGTCTGTTTTAACAGTATCCAGCGGTGTTGCCATTGTTAGGCCATCAACCCCTGCACGTACTTGATCAAGGCTAAACCCAGAGGCCGTAAAATCGGTGAATATTAGCCTTAGCTGATCAGCAAAGCCTATTGGCGTATTTATTAAATCGGTAACAGGCAACCATGCGGTCATTTGTACTGGAAACGAAACTAAAAGCAGTACATAAGCCGCCATTGCTGGATTGAATAAGTTAAACCCAAGGCCGCCATAAAGCTGTTTAACTATAACAATAGAAAATAAACAGCCAATAACGATTATCCACCAAGGGGCAAGTGGTGGAATACTCAGTGCCAATAACACGGCAGTAAGCCACGCACTGCCATCACTTAATGCAGGCCAAACAGGGCGCTTTCGTATTAGCATTATTGCAGCTTCAAATACGCTTACAGCAACAAGCGCGAGCACCAGTTGAATAAGTACACCGGTTCCAAAAAAGAAAACTTGAGCAATTAGCCCAGGAATACACGCAGCAATAACGCTAAGCATTAATCGCGTTAACGATTTATGGCTGTGATTATGCGGCGAACTGGCCATGGTTAATTTCATGACTGATTATTTCCTTCTTTTTGTAACTTTTTAGCTTTTGCTCTCGCAATTGCTGCGGCCACGGCGGCTTTTTTCTTATCGTCGGCTGATTTAGGTTTATCTGCTTCAGTAGAATTGGATGAGTCATCGGTATTATTGTTTGCACCCTTTAGTGCAGCACTATCAATTTGTGGCTCTTGAGTTTGTTCGGCTTCTTCTAATGCTTGTGCCGCTTTTTTAGCTTTTGCGCGCGCAATGGCCGCAGCTACCGCTGCTTTTTTATCATCAACGGGTGCCGCGCGTTGTGGTTCTTCACTCACGGTTTGCTCGGTTTCTTCTAATGCTTTAGCTGCTTTTTTAGCTTTTGCGCGAGCAATGGCCGCCGCTACGGCTGCTTTTTTATCATCAGCAGGCGTATCGCTTTGTGGCTCTTCACTCACGGTTTGCTCAGCGCCATCTAATGCTTTAGCCGCTTTTTTAGCTTTTGCACGAGCAATGGCCGCCGCTACCGCTGCTTTTTTGTCATCAACAGGGGCATCAGTTTGTGGCTCTTCACTTACTGTTTGTTCAGCGTTATCTAATGCTTGTGCTGCCTTTTTGGCTTTAGCACGAGCAATGGCCGCCGCTACCGCTGACTTTTTATCATCAACAGGGGCATCGTTTTGTGGCTCTTCACTTGCTGCTTGTTCAGCGTTATCTAATGCTTGTGCTGCTTTTTTAGCTTTAGCTCGAGCAATGGCCGCAGCTACCGCTGACTTTTTATCATCAACAGGGGCCACGTTTTGTGGCTCTTCACTTGCTGCTTGTTCAGCGTTATCTAATGCTTGTGCTGCTTTTTTAGCTTTAGCGCGAGCAATGGCTGCAGCGACTGCTGATTTTTTATCATCAACGGGCGCAGTATCGGCCGATTCATCTGTTTGAGATTTTTGCTCTTTATATTTACGCGCTTGTTCTTTACGTAGTGCGCGCTCTTTTGCTACTTCGCTGTTGTCAGGTTCTAATTCAGCAGATTGATCGCCTAGCTTTTTAGCTTTAGCGCGTGCAATAGCAGCTGCAACAGCTGATTTTTCATCGCCGTTATCTGATTTATTTTTAACGCGGGCTAGTGCCTCTGCTACTTTTTGCTTTTCGTCAGCAGATTTAGCTGCAGGTTTACGTTTGTGGCGGTTTTGACGTTCTTCTTGCTCGCGATCTAAACGCTCTTTTCGTGCATCAAAACGCTCTTTTGCTCTGTCGGCTTTAATTTTATCCGCTTGTTGTTCTTTAATTTCAACTTTGGCTATACGGTAGTACTGTACAAGAGGGATTTCGCTTGGGCACACATATGCACAAGCACCACACTCAATACAGTCAAATAAATTATGCTCTTGTAGTTTGTCGTACTCTTTTGATTTAGCAAACCACTGCAATTGCTGTGGTAATAAAGAAGCAGGGCAGGCATCAGCACAAGCGCTACAACGTATACAGGCTTTTTCAGGGCCGGGCTCCGCTAGCTCTTTATGATCAGGCGCTAAAATACAGTTAGTTGTTTTAACTATGCCAATACGCACTGTGGGTAGCGTAAAGCCCATCATTGGGCCGCCCATTACAACACTTTGCTGCGGTACAGGTGAGAAACCTTGGCAATCAAGTAAATGCTTTATTTCAGTGCCAAGTAGTGCCCATACATTCCCAGGCTTATGAATAGTGTTACCTGTTACCGTAACTATACGTTCAATGAGTGGTTTACCTTCATAAACGGCTTGTTGTACGGCAAACAAAGTCCCGGTGTTATGCACTAAAATACCAATATCGGCAGGAATACCAATGCTAGGAACTTCACGGTTAGTAAGTAATTTAATTAATTGCTTTTCACCGCCAGATGGATAAATAGTTGGCACCGTTTGAATAATAATTTTTGAGTTATGCTCAGCTGCTTGCTTCATCGCGGCAATCGCTTCAGGCTTGTTATCTTCTACACCCACAATGCACAGTGTTGGGTTTAAAAGTTGCTGCATTATTTCAATGCCTTGGATAACTTCTTTAGCGTGTTCGCGCATTAAAACGTCATCGGCAGTAATATAAGGTTCGCACTCAACAGCATTTACAATCAAAAATTCGATAGGTTGCTTGGTATCTGCTTTTACATAAGTAGGAAAACCAGCACCACCCATACCGCTAATACCGGCTTGGTGAATAATATTTATCAGCTCATCATGACTAAGCTCAGCAGGATTTTTATTTTTATTTAGAGCTACCCATTCGTCTTTGCCGTCTGGTTCAATAATAACACTTAGTTCAGGTAGGGCCGATGGATGTGCTGATGGCATAGGTGCAATATCA
Source organism: Pseudoalteromonas sp. SWYJZ19 (assembly GCF_015864375.1). NCBI lineage: Bacteria > Pseudomonadati > Pseudomonadota > Gammaproteobacteria > Alteromonadales > Pseudoalteromonadaceae > Pseudoalteromonas > Pseudoalteromonas sp. SWYJZ19. Next base: position 127,299 of record NZ_JADYXI010000011.1, on the reverse strand, counting down.
GTAACCACACCAGAGCTTGGAGCATGCACAGGTACCGACCAGTTAGCAGCAGGCGCTGTAAGTGGTTGGCCTTTTAAGACGTGTTGGCCTTTTTCTACAAGTAACTTACCGTTTGCGCCTATGTGTTGCTTAAGCGCAACAATGAGTTTGTCGGGCAACGGTAGGCGAGTGATACTCGCACTATTAGAGAGTGATTTTTGTTGTGGTGGGTGTATGCCGCCAGGAAATGCCCACACGGTGCCTTTTTTTATTTGTTCAAGTAACTTGTCCACTCAAACCTCTAATCTATTTGTGTAACAGGAATAGCATCTAGCTGCCATTTCCAGTTTTGTTTAGTTTCGGCTACAGGTAGCATATCAATGCAATCTACAGGGCAAGGCTCAACACATAAATCACAGCCAGTACATTCATCAATTAATACAGTGTGCATTTGACGAGTTGCGCCCAAAATGGCGTCAACCGGGCAGGCTTGAATACATTTGGTACAGCCAATACATTCATCTTCGCGAATATAAGCCACTGTTTTTATAGGTTCTGCTTGCTCGCCACCGGCAAGTGGTTTTTCATCAACACCCATTAAGCCGGCAAGCTTTTTCATGGTTGATTCGCCGCCCGGTGGGCATTTATTTATTTCATCGCCATTGGCTATGGCTTCGGCGTAAGGGCGACAACCCGGGTAGCCACATTGTCCGCATTGAGTTTGCGGCAAAATAGTATCAATTTGCTCAACAATAGGGTTACCTTCAACGCGAAAGCGAATTGCTGCAAACCCTAAAATAAGTCCAAAAATGAGTGCTAGCGAACCAATCGCTATCAAGGCATAAAACAAGGTCATATTAAAACTTCACTAATCCAGTAAAACCCATAAACGCCATCGACATTAAGCCTGCAGTGATCATTGCAATAGAGGCGCCTTTAAAAGGCGTAGGAACGTCAGCAGCTGCTAAACGTTCTCGTAGTGCTGCAAATAATACAAGCACTAAAGAAAAACCAACCGCAGCACCAAAACCATACACTGCAGATTGTAAAAACGAATGATCTTCTTTGATATTTAATAAAGCCACACCTAATACCGCACAGTTAGTGGTGATCAGCGGTAAAAATATGCCTAATAAACGATATAGAGTAGGGCTTGTTTTACGCACAACCATTTCGGTAAATTGCACTACAACGGCAATCACTAAAATAAAGCTCATGGTGCGTAAAAAGGCGATATCCAGAGGGATTAAAATATATTGATTAACTAAATAGCTAGTTACAGAGGCAAGGGTAAGCACAAACGTGGTTGCCAAAGACATACCAATCGCCGTATCAAGCTTACCTGATACGCCCATAAACGGACATAAGCCTAAAAATTGTACTAATACAAAGTTATTAACCAGAACGGTTCCAATCAATAACAAGACATATTCTGTCATGTGTGCCTCACGCTATAATAAACGTGGGTATTATCCTTTTTTCTTTATCGATTAACAACACATGAGAAGCAAATAAACGACTCAATCAGTAATGATATTAAAGCGACTTAAGATTTCAGGTGTAATTAGAATAGGATCGATATTATATGGCTTTAAAATATCTTTAAATTGATCGTGTTCTTGGTATAAATCTAATAGGGCTTTATTAAATAGGGCAATTTGTTCAGGAGATAATTGAATTTTATTAAAACCAATAAAATAGGGGGATTCGCTTTGTAAAAAGGCCAAATTAACATGATGTAAGTTAAATTGTTTTAGCCTAGCGCGTGCTTGTAAAGTATTGGCAAAGTACCCATCTATACGATTGTTTTCTATCATTTTTACACCCGTGCCATTGGCATCGGTGAGTAAAACAATATCAAATTCCCTCAATCCATCTTTAATCATTTGTTGCTGTATTTTGATTAGTTGAAAAGACGCATTTGAAGGGCCAAAAACAGCAATTTGCATTTTTTGTAGATCATTGAGGCTTTTGATGGTTTTTTTTGCACCCTCAGGTTGAAAAAAGGCATATTGCATTTTCATAAGCGGGATCGAAAAATAAAGCCATTCGTCACGGTCAAGATTCCAGCCCATAGGAAAGTTTCCTTGAGCTTGCAGGTTTTTTAACATGAGCTTAGAGCGACGATTTGGTACGCTGACAAACTCACATTTATAATTGAGGCGTTTACACGCTAAGGTAAGTATATCAACAAAGGGGCCAGCGGCATTATCGTGTTCATCAACAAATGAAAATGGAGGATAGTTATGAGTGCTAAAAACTAATTCTTTTTGCGGGGCGTTTGCGTACAAACTCAAAGGCATAATAAAAAGTATAATAAAGGTAATTACTCTTTTCATGATGCCTCCAATAGACTATATGTCTTTAGGTTTTTCTATGTAATAACCTTGAACGCCATCTAAACACAACGTTTCTATAATGTGCTTTTCTTCTTGGCTCTCAACGCCCTCAGCAAATACACTAACACCAATGCGGTGGGCTAAATCGACCATTAAGCGCATAAAGTACTGATTGTTTTTATCGTCTTCGAGGCCGCGAGTATAACTTGCGTCCATTTTAATAAAGTCAGGTTTTAAATCTCGGAAAAACTTAAACGAAGTTAAGCCAACACCAAAACGTTCAACTGTAACGCGTGCGCCAACACGGTGAACCATGTCGATAAAGCGCTTACTAGCCTTGATGTTTTGCTGTAAACCAAACTCGCTTACTTCAAATACTAGTTTAGATGCAATATGCGTATCTTTCAATAATCGGCGCTCTAGCCAAATTACAAACTGATCGTTGTGTGCACTAGAAGCTGTCACGTTTAAACCAAAAAACTTTTCAGATAAATTACGGCTTTTAACCTTTTCAAGAGAAGAGTCTATGATCAGGCGATCAATTTCTATTGCCATATCAAGCTTTTCGGCCATCGCTAAAAAAGAAGCGGTAGGCAGTACTTGATTGTCTTCTGTTTTAAATCGAACTTGTACTTCAGCGTAGGCTTTTATGCTTTTACCAAGCGGCATAATGTTTTGCATTACCAAATGCACACGCTTAGATTCAATAACTTCTTTAATAACCTTACGCCAGTTTTGATTACCAAAACCCGCACTTACGTTATTAACTAAATCGGTTTCGCGTTGTACGTGCCATGCGTTTACTTGTTTTGATTGCGCCATACTCATTGCGTTATCAACAACAGAAAGCAATTCGCCTAACGGCTTACCTTTTTCGTAACCTACAATACCTGTATTAGCTACCGAGCTTAACTCTTGGTTTTGTTGGTACTGCGTGAAGCGCGATTGCAGGTTTTCACCAAAGCGCTCAGCTTCTTTTAAAGGAATGTGGGGTAGTACGACAGCAAAGTCAGAGCTGTTTAATCTAAATATTTGGCTGCCAGTGTAAGTGCCGCTTATGTGCTTAATAATATCGGCAACGCCTTTTACGTACTCATCACCTTTTTGATAACCACGGCTTTGGTTTATAGCTTGTAGTTCGCTACAACGAACCATAGCTAAAGAGCCAAATGTACTTTGCTCAGTGTTTTCAATATTTTTTTCGTAGTACTCAACAAACATATTACGATTACCAAGCGAGGTAATTACATCTTTGTACGCTTCATGCTTAATAGTCATAGCAGCGCTTTGTATGTCTTCGTTTTTGTTTTTTAAGAAATGTGATAATCGATTAAAGCTAGGTACTAAATCTTTTCCCATTTTTTTCAATCGAGTGCCATCTAGTGCTGTTTCTAAATCATTATCAACTTGGTTTTGATTGATATAAATATCGATAATGTCAGCAACTGTTGTACTTATGTTTTTATTTAAATGGTAAAAAATAGATTTCATTAGAATTATTGGAATAATAACTAAAATGGCAGAAATCAAAATAACAATAAAAAGGGAGGTTTGTAGCTGCGACGCTAAATGCTCAATGTTAAGTACAAATTCAACTTTTATATCTGAGGCGTCATTTACAGCAAATTGAGGGCGCACTGAGTTAAAGTTAGAGAGTACAAAATCAGCAAACATTGGTAATTGAGTAGGGGGGTTAATACTAAATATTTCAGCCCCTTGGTAATCTCTTAGAGTGAAGCTTGAAAACGTTTTACCATCTGCAATTGATTGTTTTAAATTTTGAGCAGAAATATCGTCTAAAGAAAGGTCATTAATATACTTAGTAACAGTAGTTTGCGCACTTTTTTGTGCATCACTTACCGCAGTATCAAAGCTTATAGATATGAAGTAGCTTCCTGCTGCAACACACAATAACCAAGAGATAATTTGTATAAAAATAAGTTTTTTAAATCCAGCCATGTTTTCAGTCTTTTAATAATTCAAAAGGGAAGGAATCAAGTCCTTGATTAATAAACTAAGTACAGCGCATTAAGGAATAAACTAATGCTTTAGTTATATAAGGAAGAGTAGTGGAATTAGCTTGAGATGTCTATGAAATTCTTAGAATTGGCTCCCCCTCCCCGACTCGAACGGGGGACCTGCGGATTAACAGTCCGTCGCTCTAACCAACTGAGCTAAGGGGGAACTAAAGTAGTGATATTATTATGATGATTTGGCTCCCCCTCCCCGACTCGAACGGGGGACCTGCGGATTAACAGTCCGTCGCTCTAACCAACTGAGCTAAGGGGGAACTACATCATAAACATAAACTTGGCTCCCCCTCCCCGACTCGAACGGGGGACCTGCGGATTAACAGTCCGTCGCTCTAACCAACTGAGCTAAGGGGGAATCGTTTATGGTTGAAAAACTTGGCTCCCCCTCCCCGACTCGAACGGGGGACCTGCGGATTAACAGTCCGTCGCTCTAACCAACTGAGCTAAGGGGGAAGCGTCTTGCCTTTCAACGGGGCGAAATATTAATGACCGCGCCGCAAAGTGTCAACATATAAAAGTCATAAATTGAAAAAAGAGGTTTATTCGTTGTTTTTGTGTTCGATCTGCGTGTTTTATAGCTCTATTAAAGTTACTTTTTTAAAAATTTAAGAATAACAATGTGACTTTTATTATTGCTGAGCCTTCAAATTGGTTAAATTAAACACGGTATTAAAGTGGCTTGTTATTAAAAAACAACTCAAAAACATAAAAACTCATTTTTTACTTAGCGATATTTCTCGTATTTAATTCGTTTTTGTTTTAATTTTCTAAAAATATATCTATGCGTATATTCACAGAAATATTTTTTGATCTAAATTGTGATCTAATCACTATGTATAAAATGAGTATTTTTTTTTATCCGTTCAAAAATAGAGCAATCAATAACTTAACTTTGTATTAAACGTTTTTTTATACCTAACGTACAACTATGTTAAGAAGAAAAATTGGTGAGCTACAGTTTTTAGCGTGAGTTTATAAAAATGCCACAATTAACAAATGGTCAATTGGTTGGATATCACTGAAAATGGAGGCTCTCTCAAAGCCTTTATAAATGCGGGTTTGAATGAGTTATCCACGGTTTCTGTGGATAACTCTGTTTATGAAACTTTAAGAACATCATCGGCACCAATGGTTTAGGGTGCTACAACGATTTCAAGCTTTTAAATCACTATTTTTAATTCAATATAAAACAATGGGTTATGATTTGATGCTGAATGTATGCAACTCGATGAGGGAATTTTTTCGTAACGATAAACCAAGCAGTACCTTTGTGTGAAAAAGCATCATATATCACTGGGTGTTTGTAATAAAAGTTATAAAAATGTGTTTTAATTGGTTTTTGGTGTGTTTAGGCTCTATTTTAACAAAAAGATGCAAAAACTAAGTTTTACTATTTTTTCGAATCTTTACTTCTTTAATTACTTCAATTGTAGTGATAAATCCGTGGCTTGAACTGCCTTGATGCTTTAAAATGATTCGTTCAGTAAAAGAGGCCTATTTATTTCATGCGCGCAATTTCAAAATCCCAGACTCGCCCAGATTTACTAAACGATCCCATCTTGCCCACATTAAAGACGATGACCATCCCGATGATATTCGGCATGATCACGCTAATGATGTTCAATATTGTCGATACATTCTTTATAAGCTTACTAGGCACTGAGCCGCTTGCAGCGGTGAGCTTTACATTTCCGGTTACCTTTACCGTTATTAGCTTAGCAATAGGGCTGGGGATCGGTACATCGGCGGTAATAGCAAAAGCGCTCGGTAGTAATAAAATAGATGAAGCGCGTTTTGACGCCAGTATTTCTTTAATGGTTGGTGTGGTTCTGGTTATTGTGTTGTCATCTGTTGGGTATTTACTGATTGACCCCATATTTACTTTGCTAGGAGCGGGCGCACAAGTATTGCCGTTAATACACGAATACATGAATATATGGTTTATCGGTAGTGTATTTTTAATAACTCCAATGATTGGTAACTCGGTACTGCGCGCCAGTGGCGATACAAAAACGCCAAGTATAGTAATGGGTGGAGCAGGGCTCATAAACGCCGTACTCGACCCTATATTGATATTTGGTTTTGGGCCAGTACCAGCGTTAGGTATTCAAGGCGCGGCCATAGCAAGCGTTATTGCATGGTCGGTTGCTGTGGTTATTATTTTATATATATTAGCGGTTAAAAAACGCTTGTTGAGCCTAAAAGCAGGCAAGCAAACAGTGACGGGCGCTATTCGTAAAATATTAAAAATTGGTTTGCCTGCTGCCGGCGCAAACATGCTTACACCGGTTGCAATGGCCGTAATGACCGCTATGGTTGCGCATCACGGGCCAGAGGCCGTAGCTGCATTTGGAGTGGGAAGTCGAATAGAATCTATTGCAAGTATATTAGTGCTTGCGCTATCTATGACTTTGCCGCCGTTTGTTAGCCAAAATTTTGGGGCTGGCAAATTGTGCCGCGTTAAAGAAGCGTACACAGGTACACTAAAATTTGTGATGGTATGGCAATTTGCTATTTACGTATTACTCATTGCATTTTCAGGTGTTATAAGCCAATTGTTTGGTAAAGAACAAGCCGTAATAGATGTAATTAAGCTCTTTATTTATACCATCCCGTTAAGCTATGGCTTACAAGGGGTGATCATATTATCAAACTCATCGTTTAATGCTTTACACAAACCAATGTACGCACTGGTATTAAGTGTCATTCGGTTATTCATATTTTATGTACCATTTGCTTATGTAGGCAACGAAATAGCCGGATTATTAGGGCTGTTTATTGGCGCTGCTTTAGGTAACTTATTTACAGCAATAGTGGCGTATAAATGGTTTATGAAAAAACTAGAAACGCTGAGCGGCGAATCGTTACAGGAGTGCAATAATTGAGCGACCATTTTCAGTTAAAATCACATTTTAAACCAGCAGGCGATCAGCCAACAGCGATTAAACAGCTGTGCGAAGGCCTAGAAGCAGGGCTTGCACATCAAACATTATTAGGCGCCACTGGTACAGGTAAAACCTTTACCATGGCTAATATTATTAACGACTTAAACCGTCCAACAATAATAATGGCGCACAATAAAACACTTGCCGCGCAGCTATACGGAGAAATGAAAGAGTTTTTCCCTAAAAATGCGGTTGAGTATTTCGTATCGTATTACGATTACTACCAGCCAGAAGCCTATGTTGTATCAAGCGACACCTTTATTGAAAAAGATGCCTCGATAAACGAGCACATAGAGCAAATGCGTTTAAGTGCAACCAAAGCACTGCTTGAACGCCGCGACACCATTATTGTGGCGTCGGTATCGGCTATTTATGGTTTGGGCGACCCTAAATCATACATGAAAATGATGCTACTTTTAAAAGTGGGCGAAAAAGTAGACCAACGCGACATGCTACGTCGCCTAGCTGAAATACAATATACGCGTAACGACATAGATTTTAGCCGTGGTACGTATCGTGTACGCGGTGAAGTGGTTGATATATTTCCTGCAGAATCTAGCACCTTCGCAATTCGCGTAGAAATGTTTGATGACGAAATAGAGCGCTTGAGTATTTTTGATCCGCTTACTGGCGCCGTCGAAAAGCATATAATACGCACCACTATCTATCCAAAAACACACTATGTTACCCCGCGTGAAAAAATACTCGGTGCTATCGATAAAATACAAGAAGAACTAAAAGATCGAAGAGCCCAGTTACTCAGTGCTAATAAATTAGTAGAAGAACAACGTGTAACACAGCGTACGCAATACGATATAGAAATGATGCGAGAGCTAGGTTATTGCTCTGGTATAGAAAACTACAGCCGCTATTTGTCGGGTCGTACGCCAGGCGATCCGCCGCCTACGTTACTTGATTATCTCCCAGACGACGCATTGATGATTATTGATGAATCGCACGTAACCGTATCGCAAATTGGCGCGATGTATAAAGGCGACAGAAGCCGTAAAGAAAACTTAGTTGAGTATGGCTTCAGAATGCCCTCTGCAATGGATAACAGGCCGCTGCGCTTTGAAGAATTTGAAGCTATTTCACCACAAACAATTTATGTATCGGCTACACCTGGTGATTTTGAATTAGAGCGTTGTGTGGGCGCAATTGCAGAGCAAGTAATTCGCCCAACAGGACTGCTTGACCCACTTATTGAAGTTCGCCCAGTAGGCGATCAGGTAGACGACCTCCTATCAGAAATTTACAAAAGTGTAGAGAAGGGCGAGCGTGTACTTGTAACCACTTTGACCAAACGTATGTCGGAGGATTTAACCGATTACTTAAGTGAGCACGACGTAAAAGTGCGTTACTTACATTCAGACATAGACACAGTTGAACGGGTTGAAATTATTCGTGATTTACGTGCGGGTGTGTTTGATGTGTTAGTGGGTATTAACTTACTTCGAGAGGGCCTGGATATGCCAGAAGTGGCGCTAGTAGCCATACTTGATGCCGATAAAGAAGGTTTTTTACGCTCAGCGCGTTCAATTATTCAAACCATTGGTCGTGCTGCACGTCACTTAGATGGTCGCGCTATTTTATATGGCGACAGAATCACAAAATCGATGGCTAAGGCCATGGACGAAACAGCGCGCAGACGCGAAATTCAGCATGCTTATAATATTGAACACGGTATTGAACCGCATTCACTAGCCAAAAAGATTCTTGATGCGATGGATATAGGCGAAGAAGCCGGCCCTAAAGATAACCTTAGACTTGTTCGTAAAGACTCTAAAAAGGTACTTAGCGCCAAAGAAATTACCGTACAAATTAAGCAGCTTGAAACCAAAATGCATGCATACGCAAGCGACTTAGAATTTGAAAAAGCGGGCTCTGTTCGCGATGAAATACATGAACTACAACAACAGTTGATTAATTAAAAATGACAGCAAACTTTACTCCTCTTATTACTGCGCTTAAAGATGCGCCAATTTTAAAAAATGAACTGTGCCGTGTTTTTCATGGTCGAGGCCACAGTGTTGAGGCGTTAAGTCATATTAATTTAGACTTTTATCCGCCAAGTTTGTTTTTGGTTTCGTACGACGAAATTGACGAACAAACACTAAGCGAGCTTACCGATGTTGTGTGGCAGTGGGCACAAAAAAACCAGCCAGAACTTATTACGTCACTTGTTTATCAGCAGCGCGCTGGCGTACAAAGCCAAAACACCGTGGTTTATGGGCAATTACCTAACCCGCATGTTGTAACCGAAAACGGCATTCGTTTTTTGGTTGATTTACAGAGCCGCCAAAATACCGGAATATTTCCCGATATGCGCAGCGGCCGTGAGTTTGTAATGGCTAATAGTAAGCATGGCAAAGTGCTTAATTTATTTTCGTACACGTGTGGGTTTTCGCTTGCAGCCATGCAAGGCGGAGCGGATCATGTAATGAACATGGATATGAGCAAAGGCGTACTTAAAGTCGGTAAGCAAAACCATCAATTAAATGGTTTTGAGCGCGGCGTGAGTTTTTTACCTCATGATATTTTAAAGTCGTTTGGAAAACTAAAAAAAGCAGCCCCGTTTGACTTAATAATAGTTGATCCGCCAAGCTTTCAAAAAGGCAGCTTTATTTTAACTAAAGACTATCAAAAAGTGCTGCGCAGGTTGCCAGAGCTACTTTGCGATACCACACAATTGTTATTGTGCGCTAATAGCCCAGAGCTTAGCGAAGAGGCGTTTAAGGCGTTAATAAACGAGCACACCCAAGGCGCAATTGAATTTGTTGAGCGCCTAGCCCCTACCGAGCGTTTTATTGAAGTAGACAGCGACAGAAGCTTAAAAGCACTTATCTACAAAACGTCACAAATACCTGATTAAATGAAGCTCAGCAAACGCCTAACTGCCATTGATACATTAATTTCGCAGCATCACGATATTATTTGGGATTGCTGCTGCGACCATGGTTATTTAGGCATGGCGCTATTAAAACGCGCAGCTGCAAACCAGGTTATTTTTGTAGATATAGTCGCCACTTTAATGAACGACCTAGAAGCGCAATTATCATCTATAAATAAATTACAAAAAACCTGTAATAAAAATCCGCAGTGGCAGGTCTTATGTCAGGATGTAGGCAAAATTGAAATTGCTCAAAGTAAAAGCCAAGTAGTTGTAATAGCAGGTGTTGGCGGTGAGCTGTTGTTAAGTTTAATACAACAAATTATTGCTAATAACGTAAGTGAGCATTTAAATAATGTTCGTTTTATTTTGTGCTCAGTGCATCACACTTATAAGTTGCGAGTCGGTTTAAAACAATTAGGTTTAGGGCTTGTAAGTGAGCAAATAGTTTACGACAACAAACGTTTTTATGAAGTGATTGAAGTGAGCTTTAGTAGCAATAATGAGATTAGTCACACCGGTAATAAAATGTGGGACTTTGCGAGTAGAGAACACGCTATGTATCAGCGCCAACTCATAAATCATTATAATAAAATGATCAATAAAGATAAGCCATACTATCAAAAAGTTATAACAGACTATCAAGAACTCACCGATAGTTAAAAAAGCCCGAAAGTAGGGCGTACATGTGATCTAATTACGACATTGACGACGTAATGTGTTCATAGTTTATATCGCACAACGCGAGTTTATTTGGTTTATTTATGTCAGATAACAAGAGTCACATTAATCATTTGCTTAGTAATGAGCAAAAATGGCAACACAGTTACGAGCAACCTATTTCTTATGCACCCCTTGTGCAATTGGCTAATAGTAGCTGGGTAGTGCCACAACATTTTTTACGTTACAAGCACACGCTTGAAAGCGTAAACGAAGTGCTTGATAGTATAGAATTTTCGGCTCACTTTAGAGTGCTTGCTGCACAAAAAGGTGAAGAAATTTACCTGCAAGTAGCAGTGCTGAGCCCAGATAACTATCAAAAAAGTGCATCTATAAATGAAGGTAAAGCCAAAAAGCTATTATTTGGCAGGCGCTGGATAGTAGAGGAAAACTTACCTACTTCAGAGCTTATTCAAACTGCATTTTTAGCGTTAAAAGTAGCGCGTGAGCATGAAGTAAGAGAGCTATTTCAGTTAACGCAAAGCGGCGCAACAAGCACGCCATTTAATAACCATCACGACTTACCTGTTATGGCGCAAAACCCTGAGCTTGTTAAAAGCGCAAGTGTTGAAAGCCAAGTTGATGAAGTGCTTAAACGCATTGTATTTGCAGGAAAAAGTATTGAGCTTAAAAGCCAGCAGCAAATAGCAGAACAACATTTATATACCGTTGAGCTTTTGTGTGAAGATTGCCAACTTAGCGAGTTTAATAACAAAACTATTTCGTTTTTAACAGCAGACTCATCTGCTAATAGTTTTTTACATGGCTTAATTGCGGCATTGGTAGCTACAAGTAATGACTACGTAAACGAGCAATTTAAGTACAAAGATTTTGCTCGCTTTAGTAAACACGTTGCGGTTGAGCAAATAGGTAACTTAAGCATTGCTATGCGCTCGCCAAGTACCGTAGGGCTTTGCTCTATGGGTAAGCAACATGCTAACCAGTTAAACTTTGAGATAGACAGCGGGCGAGCACCACAGGGCTGCGGGCAAGCTATTGGTGGGTTTTTAGCTGCACATGGTATTGAGCAGCCAGAAAACGCGCATTTATATCCAAATTATTTATAACAATTTAAAGCTTATTAATTTCATCTTTAACACTAAAGCTTGAATCAGTAACAATAGCTTCAAGTGTTTGTACACGCTCTTTTAATGCAAGCACTTGTGCGTTTGTTTCAGCTAATTGTTTGTGAGCATCGCTGTTGTTGTTTTGCATTTTATGCTTAAACTCAAGATGCTTTTTATACATATCGTAAAGTACCCCTGAGCCAACCGAAATTAGCACAATAAGTACAATCATCGTAGTTCCAGACATAATCTCATTCCTTATCATTTTATTATTCGTTTATGGTTAAAGTATAACCTTTAAGTGCTTTTGATAAAGCTGATAATTGTAACTTAATTTGTATACATTATTTAAGTTCAGCTTTGAGTGTGTTCATCATTTATACACTTTAGATATTGTTTAATAACGTCAGTGTCTCCATATAATAAACATACTTTAGCCAATACAGTGAGTTGCCATGTTAAATAATAAAATACCTCCCGTTATTGTTGTGCTGTTTTTTGCAGGCATAATGGCGCTTATTGCGCATTACAGTGTTATTGATTTCACCGCCTTTATTACCTACTTAGCAGCAAGTTTGGTCATTATAGGGTGTGTTTTTTGTATTGCAGGTGTGGCGAGCTTTAAACTAGCAAATACCACGGTAAACCCTAATAAACCAGAGCAAGCGTCAAAACTTATTACTAGCGGCATTTATAAAATCTCACGTAATCCTATGTATGTGGGTTTTGCATTTATTTTAGCTGGGTGGGGTATTTGGTTAAGTTCCTTGTGGGCACTTTTATGTATTATAGGGTTTATTGCGTATTTAACGTTTTTTCAAATAATACCTGAGGAGCGTGCGCTCACTAAATTATTTGGCGAAGAGTTTACCGCCTATAAAGCGCGCGTAAAACGCTGGTTGTAATCTCTACGTTAAATTAAACAAACAAAAAAGGCTATCGATGATAGCCTTTTTTGTTTACAGCAATTGTATTACTAATTAATTGCTGCTTATTCGTATTCTAACGGGTCTGTAATGTTATTTAGGGCAAATGCTTCAAGACGTTCTTGGCACGCGCCACATTTACCACAGGCCTTTTCACGGCCGTTATAACAAGTCCACGTTTGGCTGTAATCTAAACCCATTTCAATACCGTCGGTTAAAATACCAATTTTAGTATTGTTTAAGTATGGGCTAAAAATTTCTACAGCGTCGTAGTTAGCAATACGACACACATCATCCATTTTTTGCACAAATTCAGGACGGCAGTCAGGGTAAATAGCATGATCCCCAGAGTGAGCACCGTAATAAACTTGGCCAGCTTTAAGCGATACCGCGTAACCAACAGCAAGCGAGAGCAAAATCATATTACGATTAGGTACAATCGTACTTTTCATGCTTTCTTCTTCGTAATGGCCTTCAGGTACATCAATATCATCAGTAAGTGATGAGCCACCAATAAGTTGGTTAATCGCCGAAATATCAACAATCTTATGCGGAACGTTTAATTTTTCACACACACTTGCCGCCACTTTAAGCTCTTTTACATGACGCTGACCATAGTCAAATGATAGGGCATATACATCATGGCCTTGTTGCAGGGCTTTATTTAATACGGTAAATGAGTCCATACCGCCGGAATAAATAACAACTACTTTTTGCGTCATATCTGTTTTGCTCTTAGTTTTAATAGAGGTTTATATCAGGGCGCGATATACTACACGCCCGCAGCTTAAATAACAATTTTTGCACAGCGCTTTTTGGTTTTTTAATAGTAGCAATTTGGCTGCTAGGTAGTAAGTGAGATCTCTTTTGTACAAAATTAATGAAGTGTTTGAAACCATTCAAGGTGAAGCTAGTTTTACTGGCACACCCTCAATATTTTTACGTTTGCAAGGCTGCCCAGTAGGCTGCTCTTGGTGCGACACTAAGCAAACGTGGGATGTTGATAATGTATATAAAGTATCGCTGGATGAAACCGTAGAAAAAAAAGCCGACTCTGATCATTGGGCTAACGCCAGTGCAGAGCAAATTTTAGCGTTGTTTCAATCGCGTGGTTATACCGCAAAGCACGTAGTAATTACCGGCGGCGAGCCATGCATGTTTGATTTAAACCCAGTATGTAACTTATTACACGAACACGGCTTTAGTACACAAATAGAAACCAGCGGTACGTTTGAAATACTCGCCCCAGAGCAAACATGGGTAACGGTATCGCCAAAAATTAATATGCGCGGTGGTTATGAAGTACTTACCAGCACAATGAAGCGTGCAAACGAGATTAAACACCCCGTTGCTATGCAAAAGCACGTAGAAGAGTTAGAAGAACTATTTGTTAAAACAGGTGTTAACCCAAAGCTTGTTTACTTGCAGCCAATTAGCCAAAAAGTATCGGCAACCAAATTAGCAATCGACACCTGCATTGCCAAAAACTGGCGCCTATCTATACAAGTACATAAGTATTTAGGAATTAGTTAAAGCGCAGTTTAAAGTGATAGTACGTAGGTTGGGTAGAGCGTAGCGAAACCCAACGAACCTCCTATTCCACACCGTTTTATAACAACGCTCTATAATATTTAAATTACGTAGGTCGTGTACTTAGCTCGGATAACCGAAGCGCCATCCGACAACTCTAAATTTTATAGCCTGAACTTTATAACCTAAGATTACATCTACCTAAAAGCTCATATCTTCTTCGCTAATAGCCATAACTAGTTTACTATGCGCGACTCAAAATATGTTACTACAAACCACTAGGCTTATATGTCCGCTAATGCGCTTTACACCGACCTTTCTGATTACTACGACTTAATGTGCGCAGATATAGATTATCAAGCCCAAAGCAATTCTATTCACCGGCTGCACCAAATTTTTGGTAATGGCGCAAATACCCATCTCGATTTAGCATGTGGCACCGGCCCGCATGTACGCCACTTTATTGATTACGGCTATAAAAGTAGTGGGCTTGATTTAAACCAACCAATGCTTGATAAAGCAAAAATTCGCTGCCCAGAAGCGCAATTTTCGTTGCAAAACATGAGTGAGTTTAAGGTAGCCGAGCAACTGGATTTAATTACCTGTTTTTTGTATTCACTGCATTACTGCGACAGCATTGATAAGTTAAAAGAATGCCTTGCCAGCGTACACAGTGCATTAAATACAGGTGGAATATTTTGCTTTAACGCCGTTGATAAAAACAAAATCGACAGCGATTCATTTGTAGAGCACACCGCAACAAGTGAAAATAGCTTATTCACATTTCGCTCTGGCTGGCACTACAGCGGCACAGGCAATAAACAGCTATTAAAACTCAACATAGAAAAAACCACCGCAGACAAAACACTCGTATGGCACGACGAGCACCCAATGGTTGCTTTTAGTTATACCGAGCTTAAAGAAGCCTTAAAGCCGTACTTCGAAATCCACATATTTGAACATGACTACGACAAAATAACCCCATGGGCACAGCGCTCAGGCAACGCCATTTTCGTCTGCGTAAAAATTTAAGACAAACACGTATGTTGGGTAGAGCGCAGCGAAACCCTACGACATCCAACGATCTTAAATGAACCCTCACTCCCCACGCCTCCAATAAACCAGCATTATATATTTGAAAACGTAGGTCGGATAAGCGCAGCGCCATCCGACACACTAACGTATTTGAGTTTCGGCGAATATAAACAGCTAATTAATTATGATGTATGAAGTCAATATTTGAGCCTTTTGGCTTTATCTTTGGTTTTAAAACAGTGGCCATATTTTATTGACCACTACAGTCCACAAAATCTGTTAGAGGGTCATGACGCCTTCTGTAATTATAAAATTGGATATAATTATAAACTTCATTTACTGCCGATTGATGATTTATAAAACTAATATCATTTAGTCTTTCTTTAAACTTCTAAAAAATCGTTCCATTACTGCATTATCCCAACAGTTTCCTCGACGGGTCATTCTCTCTGTCACCTGGAGTTTAGCTAATAAATTTCTAAACTCAAATACTGAGTATTGAACACCTTGATCAGAATGGAACATTAACAAGTTAGTCTTTGGCTTCTCACGTTTTATCGCATTCATTATGGCATCTTTCGCTAATTGACCATTAGGTGATTTTGATATGGCATAATCAACAATTTCCTTCGTCCATAGATCGAGTGCACAAGCTAAGTAACTCCAAACTTGGTGTGTTGAAATATAGGTAATATCACCCATCCAATGTGTATTATTATTTTCAGGATAAAACTATCCCTTGAGTAAATTCGGAGCGTATTTATGCTCCTGGCTTGAGTTTGGGTAGTAATGTCTCTTCTTTGGCTGTATTGCCACTACATTGACTTTTACCATTAAACTCGCTGTTTTATGTAGTCTTAGCTTATGGCCACGACCATTGAGTTCAGCTTGAATTCTACGTTTGCCATAACTATTGCTATACTCATTCGAGATAGCCTTAATCATTGTGATAATGTTTATGTCGACTAAGTTCGGTAGCGCCGACTTGTAAGAATAACTACTCATACTGACGTTAAATACATCGCATAATTCGGCACACTATATTTTATGCATGCTTTCTTCGTGTCTTATATTAGTTTAATTTTTGATTGTCGCATATTCAATCTTCTGCGCAGGACTGACTGTAATTTTTTCTTTATAGTCATTTTGATATTTTAGATTTTTTCTTATTTTAAGCTATAAACCTCTACAGTTTAACTTGACCAATACAAATATTTATATTGGCTGTAGGCTGATATAAATTGAATGTTTTTATTTCACTATCAGTGAAATATCATCTCACTCTCATAAGAATATAGCTTTCCATTTAGCGGCTTTATCGTTCATCATCCTACCGACTTTACTTGAAAATAATTTAATCATTAAGGAAGTATTTTTCCATAATGATTGGATGGTTAAACTATTTCTCTTTGTTAATAAAAAATCTACTATATATCTATTGACGTAATAGTCCTTAATTCGTGAAGTAATAGACTAACTTCAGACTGAACTTTAATAACACCAACCCGAATAATTCAATTAGTGCCTGTCATTAGAGGGGATATCTAAATTTTCAATATAGTTAAGGAATTGAAAGATGACTGCTTATTTTATTGCTACTTACGATATTGCTGACCCTGTGCAATATGCTCAATATAATCCAGGTTCAAACCATATAACAGGGAGTACTGTAGCTACTCATGGTGGTGAAATTATCGTTGCAACTAATGATGTTCTTAGATTACAAGGTTCTGAAACTGCGATTAAAGTGATTATTCAATTCCCAAGCCGTGAAGCCGCACAAGCATGGAATAACGACCCTGGTTATGCTGCAGCAAAAGCGATCCGTTTAGATTCCACAGCAAATATAAATACATTTATTGTAGATAAGCTGGAGCCGTAAGTAGTTATACAGTTAATAATCAACAGGTTGAAATAAATGATTAGGAAGTAAAAATGAAAAGAATAATAGCGTTTTTGATAATAACGTTGCTATGTAGTCAGATATTAACAGGCTGTGATTCAATAAACTTGCTTGTAGATGATATGCCAACCGTGCAAAGCAATGACTTTTCTTTAACAAAAAAATGGGAAACTTCAGGGTTTAAAATGCCTGAATCAGTATTTGCTTCATCTGAACATCCATGGCTGTATGTATCTAATGTTAATGGAGCCAATCCCGGCTTTATTAGCCGTGTGGCCAAAGATGGAACAATTGATAATCTAAAATGGGCAACGGGATTCATGGCGCCTACGGGGTCAGATTTATATCAAAATAAATTGTATGTAGCTGATGTAAAACAGTTACATGCTATTGATTTAACAACCGGAAAAATTACGCAAAGCTTTACTGCTGACGATGCCTTATCACTAAATGATGTATCCATTGACCAGAAAACAGGCGACGTTTACATATCAGACGTGCCAGGTGGTAAAGTTTATCGTCTAAAAAACAATAAACTATCACTTTGGTTTGAATCTCCTAAGATCCCTTATCCTAACGGTATCTTGGTACAAGGTAACACCTTAATTGTAGCGAACTACGCCGTTAAAAACGGTAAGGGATTAATGCGTCAAAAGTGGGGGGCAGACGATTTAGGCACCTTATATAAAATAGATATGGCGACTAAAGCCCTAACGGCAATTCCATCTTCAGCGAAAAAAGGCGGCTATGATGGTGTTATTGAATTTAATGGCGTGTTAATGGCGAGCAGTAACCCAACAGGCCAAATTCTAACCTTTGATAATAACCAAAGCTTTTTAATTGATGCCACTGATAAAGGCGTTGCAGATATAAATACCGACGGTGAAACGATTTATGCACCGTACTTGTTTAACAATAAGTTAACTGCTTATTCAGCGGTTCCATGGGACAGAGTTACCACCAAAAATGAGTACTTAGAAAAAGGTGCTGACAATTACTACGGCGATGCGGATGGGATGTCTATAGCAACGCATGACGGTATTATCAAAGGTCTATTTGCGGGGGTGCAACTAACGGGAACTTGGGACTGGAAAGGTGAATATTTCTGCAGAACTAGCATATTAGGCACAATGGACCTTGGTTCTGATTGTATTCAGATTGATGTAACGGACAACAAAATGCGACTGACCTTAGAAAAAGGAACAGGCATGTCTGTCGTTTATGATAAAAAGCCCAAAAACGATGAAATCACAATTTTATCCACGTTTAAAATCAAACCAGAGAAAATTGAGCTGTACAAAAAAGAGATGCTTGGTAATCAAGACGTTGTCCGTAAAGAAGGTGGCACGTTGGAAATGAAACTATTTCAAGACAAAAACACCACGGGTAACTTTTTTGTTTTTGGTCGTAATGCGGGGGCAGCATCATTGGAATCTCATTCAGAAAATGTTGAAGACCGAGGTATCGCTGAGCGTGTTGAATCGGCGTTAGTTGAAGCGCCTAAAACGCTGTTTCTGATTAATCAGGCGCCGTTACTAACTCAGGATGTGGAAGTCTACAATGTCGAGGAGGACGATGTTCTATTGTTCTTTATCTTCGATGTTAAGGAAACACATCGCGATGCATTATTAGAACAACTGCGTATACACACCAAATTGACACGTCAGGAAGAAGGTAATATCCGTTTCGATTTTTACCGTTTAAAAGGCAGTGAAAATACCATTGTACTGCAGCAGCAATGGCAGAATGATGCGGCGGGCGCATTTCATCGTGAGCAAGATTACACCAAGAAAACAGATGAAATGATGACTCAAGCGATTGGTGATTTAAAGCAGTTGGAGTTTTTCGTTAATCAGGTCGAAACGATAAATGCAGATGCGCAAGCTATTAATAGCAAAACGAATAGTGATAAAGAGGAAAATACTAGGATTCAGATGGTAGGCAGATTTCAGATGCAAGAAGAAGGGCGTGCTAAATTTAAGGCCGCTATGTTGGATGTTGTTAAGGGCACCGTAAATGAGCCAGGAGCCCTTGGAATTCGTATGTTTGAAGACGTAAATAATCCAGGCTTGGTTTTCGGGCAAGAGCGATTCAAAGACTTTAGTGCCGTTGAGTATCACCGAAAGCAACCCTATGAACTTGCTTTGATCGAGGTTGCAGGCACGGCCTTGTCGGCCGCTCCAGTTGCATTTGTATTTGGCCCTGCTGTTGTAGAAGAAGTGCGAGCAGCCGATGAGCGAAAAGTTGACCCAAGCGAGCTTTATGTGGTGGCGATTTTTGATATAAAACCAGATCAATTCGATCGTGTTATAGAGCAATATAAAAAGCAAATTCCTAATGTCCGAGAACATGAGGGAAGCATTTCCTTTAATGCCTTCACTGTACTTGATACCCCAAACCAGCTAGTCGTCATCGAATGGTGGAAATCAGCTGAGGTGGCACGTGCGTTCTCCACTACAGATCCGCTTTCTATCGAAACAGGGAAGGTTCTGACGGAATCTCTTGAACGGCCTATTCCTGAATATCTACATGAGTTAAGAGAAGTAAACCCTTAAATTGGTAAGTTGGCCATGACATCGGCATGCCGGTGTCATGGGCTGACTGTAGTTTGAGAACTGCACATCATTGATTAATAACCACAATATTCTGGCATTAACTACAAATAGGAACACTATGAACATACAAAAAAAATTCTAGCGCTAATAAGCGTAACTGCCATTTTAGGTATTTCAAGTAATACAATCGCAGGGGAATCGAAAACGGATTCACATACACATACTCACAGCACTCTCAATAAAGGCAAAGCAATCGAGCAATACGGTTTACCTATTACGTTAATGAATACCATTTACGAAGGTAATATCACAGCAAAAGAAATGAAAACCCTAGGCGATATCGGCGTGGGTGTGAGTAACCATCTCAATGGCGAGTTAACGGCTATTGATGGTGTGGTTTACAGTATTGCCGCTGATGGTACATCAACAGTAGCACCTGATAATTTACAAGCGCCATATATGTCGATGGTAAAATTTGAACCCACACATTCAATTACGGTTAAGGGCATTACCTCATTTAAAGCGCTGTCTGATGTTATTTCGGCTGAAATTGAGTCGGTTAATAGTTTTTATGTATTCAAGGCAAAGGGCACTTTTGAGCTTGCTCGCTTAGCATCGGCTCACGGCGTTGAAGATGAAGATGTCGATTTTTTTAAATATTTAGGCAGTCGTCAAATGTATAACCTAGAGCAGACCAAAGGGACGTTGGTCGGTATTTACACGCCTGACTACTTAGGCACGATTAGTATTCCTGGTTTACATTTTCATTTTCAAAATGGCGATAACACAGTCGGCGGTCATCTTGAAGATATTCGCTTTGATGAAATGGAATTTGAAGTACAGGAGTTTGATCGAATCAATTTGGCTCTGCCTAATGTTGAAGAATTCCGAACGAAAAAAATGAAGATGATCAAACCTCCTTCAGGATCAGGTTCAGGAGGAACAAAAGACAGTAAATAATGTTAGCTATTGCTATCGATACGCATTTATTTCATCGCTTAGCGCAAATGTAATTAACTAAATATGCTGCATTAATATGCAAGATGATGCAGTAAGAATAGGTTCAATAAATCAAGTCTACTTGCTAAAAGTAGACATTAAAATTATTACAGGATTAACACATGAAAAAATCAATTAAATTTACCTTAAGTCTAATAGTGACTGCTGTTATCACACTTGGCTCACCATTGGCCATTGCCCAAGATACAGTAAAAGAGCAGTCTTTAGAGTTACTAAATAAAGGCTTAGTACAGGGTGATATCTCTTTTATTAAAGAGAATGTAGCCGAGGGTTATATTCAACATAATCCAGGAGCACACGATAAGCTAACAGGGCTACTAGGTTTTGTTGGCTATCTAAAAACACTAGATACGCCGCTCAGTTACCACCCTAAACGTGTACTTCGAGAAGGTAATCTCGTATTGGTTCACAGTGAGGTTGTTTTAGGCAGCAAACTAGCTGTATTTGATTTATTTCGTATTGAAAACGGCTTAATCGCGGAACATTGGGACGGGATTCAAGAAATGCCGGTTAAAACGGTAAGTGGTCGCAGTATGGTAGACGGCCCTACAATGATTAAGGATATTGATAAAACGAAAGAAAACAAAAAAATAGTCATACAATTCGTAACCGATGTATTGGTGAACGGTAAAGGTGATAAACTTAGTCAATATATAGGAGAGGTTTACCATCAGCATAATCCAGGGATTGCAGATGGCACTAAAGGTTTACTTGATTTTATGGGGAGTCTTGCTGAGAATAAAACGTCTTTTGGGTACACAAAAATTCATAACGTGGTTGCCGAAGGCAACTTCGTGTTCACTCAAAGTGAAGGCGATTTTGGCGGCCAACCAACGGCCTTTTACGATCTTTTCCGTGTTGATAATGGGCTGATAGTTGAGCACTGGGACAGCATTCAGGCGATTCCATCTAAAATGGCTCACGAAAATGGTATGTTCTAAATAGTATTAATCCTTACAGTGATCTGTTCTTATTAGGTCACTGCAAGGATTATTTTTTCAGCTATTAATAAGCGACACCAATGCGCTTATTATGATGCTGTGACTTTTCAGCCTCATCGATCAATGCCACTGCATAATCTTCAACAGAAATTTTACTATTACCTTGGTCATCACTCAGTAATTGCTCTCCACCTACACGATAAATACCTGTACGTTCACCGGGGAAAATTTCAGCCGCAGGACTTACAAATAACCAATCTAGTGTACTATCACTATTGCGAAAAACGTCTAATGCCTGACCCTGAGCAATCGCTTCGTCTTTATATTCAGCAGGAAAGTCTGGAACGCTAACGAGTTTAACACCTGGAGCTACCTCTAAACTTCCGGCACCACCCACCCAAATTAGACGCTTAACATCCGATTTTGGTAGCTCTTTCAATAAACGCTGTGCCGTACTCGAAACTATTTCATGATTACTTTTTGCTCGACCACCAATAGCCGCAATAACGATGTCAGCATCGGCAACAGCGTCTTTAATACTTCCATCAGTAAGTAAATCAAGAGGGTGTGTGGTAACACCTTGTTTTTCGATATTCTTTGCGCCACGACTAATTGCTATAACTTTATGATCTCTGTTTAAGGCTTCATTCATTAATGTAGAGCCAATCCAACCTGTTGCACCAATAATTGCTATTTTCATTGTATTCTCCAAAGTTTGTTTCATTTATTTAAGATGTCGTTATTATGAATAAATCTATTACTGTAATAAATACGCATTTAAGCACATGATTATTACAGATATTGAAATAAAGGTTTTTTATGGATAAGTTTGAAGCACTACGCAGTTTTGTTGAAGTGGCAAGTACCGGTAGTTTTACTGATGCAGCAGAGCAATTAGACTTGAGTCGTGTAAAAGTAACACGGCATGTTAAGGAGCTAGAAGACTGGCTCAATATTCGTTTACTACATCGTACAACGCGTAGTGTTAGTTTAACCTCGCCAGGTCGAGATATTATGCAACATTGTGAACGCATTTTAAGTGAGGTATCTGGTTTGGAAAGCTTAGCCCGTAGCCATAATGAAGAGCTTATTGGTGATATCCGTATTGCTACGCCCATAGGGCTCGGACAAAACCTGCTTTACGAGGTGGTTGCCATGTTTACCGCTTTACACCCAAAAGTTAGTATTAAATTAGTAATGTCGGACAAAAATGCATTGTTAGTTGAAGAACACATAGATGTTGCTTTGCGGTATACCGACCAACCCGATGAAAACCTCATTGCTCGTCGGTTAATGAGTATTGAAAGTGTATTATGTGGCTCAGCAAGGTACCTCAAAAATCATGATAAAATAAACCACCCAAAACAGTTAAGTGAGCATAATTGTTTGGTACATTTATCTCAAAATAGTTGGACATTTATTGAAGATAAAAAATATCACTCAATCCCTGTAACTGGCAGTATTCAAGCAAATGACCTCGGTGTTTTGATAAAAGCAGCCATTAATGGTGTCGGTCTTGCATATCTTCCCTGTGACTTAGCAAATCCTTCGCTAGAAAAAGGTGAGTTAATACATTTATTACCTGACATATCTTTACCTACAATGGCACTTTGGGCTGTATATTTGTCAAGAAGCTACCAGCGACCTGTTGTCAGAGCATTTATCGATTTTTTGGCTGAACAATGGCAAGAGGATGCTAAAGTTGCTCGTACATAAATGAATCATTGTCATAATGTTGTTCAACCGGTAGCTGAACGAACTTAATTAATATCTTGATTTAGTCGAACCGCTTATTTATGGCGCCTATCAATATCTATTTTTAGGCTTTGTAGCCCTTCAGATTCAATTAATAAGTGAACCGAATAATAAATCACTCTCAAGCGGGCATTAAAATCTCTTTAAAAAAGAGTTACTTCAGTTATTATATCATTTACTATTTGGGTTGGAGAATAAGAGCTATATGTCTATCAAAAATCTCAATTATCATTATTTCTTGATGTTGTTCAGCAGGGTTCTTTTGCCAAAGCTGCTGCACTTCACGATATGGATAATTCATCTTTATCAAAACAAATTAAAAAACTTGAAACCAGTTTAGGTATTCAATTATTAAATCGTTCTACTCGTTCATTTTCTTTAACACCAGCAGGAGAGGAAATACTTATACAGGCACAATCATTGATTGGAACATTAGATCAAATTAAAAATATTGCTGATTCATATCATAAAACACCTAAAGGTCATATTAGAATCACTTCTTCAATCGCCTTTGGCCAAATGTATTTACAGCCTGCTATTTCCTGTTACCTAAAAAAATTTCCGGATATAAAAATAACACTTTCATTAGACGATAAAAAAAGTGACATTATTGCCGACCATTTTGATTTAGCTTTTCGAATTGGAAAGCTTGCCGAATCAAACCTTATTGCAAAAAAAATAGCAAAAACAAATTTCGTCATTCTTGCTTCTGAAGAGTTCGTTAAGGTACATGGACAGCCGAAAACGCCAGAAGAACTTATCGCATTACCAGCAGTTATATACAGTAACGGTGATGTAACATTAGATCAAATGCAGCTAAGTGAATCACCTACTAGTGATAAATTTAACATTTATAGAATGAAAGGAAATTATAAAGTCAGTGATGTTAAATCGATGATGGGCGCTGTTAAAGACGGAATTGGCTATACCATGCTTGATTTATTTAATTTGGAACAACCAATAAATGTATCAAAATTAGTACCTTTATTAACCGATCATAAAATATCTATGATGGATACTGGCATTTACGCTGTTTACCCACATAGAAACCAAACACCATTAATTACTGAATTTATTGACATATTACAAACTAATATTGGCGAGCCTCCATTTTGGGAGAGTCACGTACCAAATTATAAAAAGCTGTATAATCTTAATAAATAGGAAAGTATTACAATAAATATTTTTGTTCGTTTAAGTCTTTCTTTTCAAAACTTAAATTAACATGTTCGTTAAGTTGAATATGAGCCTCCTCGAGTGTTATATCAATACTCTGAAGGTTATCTTGCGGCTTTTACAATTGTAGCACCATGAAAATGTACTGTTTCGCCTTGTAAAATAGCACTACCATACAATAAATTAGTATTGAAATTTACATGTAAGGTAAAATAATCACCGTATTCCTCTTCAAACCAAGCAACAAGGAAGGTGTTTTTTTCAACTTCAAATGCAGTGTAAGGAAATGGTCCCCACCATGTATTGGGTTTTGATCCTGTTAAAAAACGATAACTGACACCTGATTTTTCGAATTTTACGTTATATGATCAACCGCTAGTGTAGTTGTATGTAATAGAAGTTCCATCAAGAGTACGTGTTGGCGATTTCAGTTCATCAGCAAATGTATAAACAGACATCAAGACTAAACAAAGTAAAATAGTTAATTTATGTATCATTTTCATTATAAAATCTCCTTGATTGAAATGAGTTATTTTACACGCTGAATTAGCACTTCTTTCAATGCTAAAGTGCCGTTTATTGCCGCAGGAAAACCTGCATAAGCACTTGTTAATATCATTATTTCGGCTATTTCTTCTTGAGTAACCCCTACATTTAATGCTGCATTAATGTGTGCTTTAAGCTGAGGCTGGGCATTTCCTAAAGCCGCTAAATTAGCAATTATGATCATTTCTTTGGTTTTTACTGCCAATATCTTACGACTAAGTAAGTCTCCAAAGCCATATTCTATTGCATACTTTGCAAGGTCAGGTGAAACATCTTTCAGTGCATTAACTATTTTTTCACCTGAGCCTTCACCGTTTATTTCATTTAACCGTTTAATACCTTCTGTAAATCGTTCTGAGATAGGTTGAGTCTCAACTAACGATTCAGCATAGGCGTATACACTAGTAACCTTACATAAACTTAATAACAAAACAGTCAAAAAATATATTTTCATAGAATCAACTTTACAAATTTATGCCTAGTAATAAAATTATTTAACAAACGGTTAGAAATGATTAAAATTCAGTTACAAAATTCATGTATTGCTCTAATTCACCCACAACAGCTTCATTCATCAGTTTTCCAGTCTCTACTGCATAAGGTTGATTGAAGTGAATATCCCAAACATCTGACTCTTTACGCCAATGTTCATAAACAGCAAACGTATCATCTTGCCCTTCAACGGTATACAAATCGAAAATAATATTACCTGCTTCTTGTGCTCTAGTGCTGGGTACATGTATTTTAAATTGATTTAATATTTTTTCACGGTAACCTGGCTTTATCTTAAAAATGAAGAAAATAATAAAGGTATCATCTTCTTCATTAGCACTCTTTGGGTTGTTTTCATGTAAAGGACTTGGCGTAGTATCGTTTAACTCCATGACTAACGGCGCAGATTGAGCAGATGTTTCAAGTAAATTTAATAACGTTTTAGTATAAGGTTGAGATAAATGATGTGTTAATGCTTCATTATTTTTAAAGCGTTCATATGCAAAAATAATATTGGGTTGTTTTTTGTCTTGAAATAAACGCAACTCAAGGCATCCATCATCATTTTTTGAACCACGTTGGTCATTAAGAAGTGCCTCTTTAAATTCTTCAATTTTTTCCAACTTAATATCAAACTTTACTATTTGAGTAATCATCTAAAAAATCCTATTAGTTTTTGTCGTAATAATACTTTATGAGCTTTCTGATAAAGCGATGTTAAGTCTAAACTTCCGTTAATATATCTGAGTAAGGTAAACGTGATTTTGGTAGTAATGCATTAAAGTCGTTTTCAGCATCACTGTAACCCAGTGGTACAACACATATGCTAGAAAAACCTTTTTCACGTAGACCAAATTCTTTATCTAAGGTATCAAGGTCGACCCCTTCCATTGGCGTAGAATCAATACCTAACGCTGAGACACCCAATAAGAAATGTCCTAAGTTCAAATAAACCTGCTTGGCCAACCAATGAGGAACATCGTTAAATTTTTCTTTATGAACATTAATAAACATTTTACGTCCACCGTCCATTTTTGCTTTAAACACTTCAGGGTCAGCATCAAAACGCCCGTCTTTTTCTTCTTGAGCTAAAAGGCTTTGTAAGTATTCTTCTGGAGTATCTAATCTGCTCGCAAATACAACAACATGAGATGCCTCGCGAATAGAATTACTATTGAATGGATAAAGCACATCAGTTGCTTTAGCGATTCTATTTTTACCTTCTTCAGTAGAAGCTATTACAAAGTGCCAAGGTTGTGCATTAACACTTGATGGGCTGTAACGTAATAACTCTTTAATCTTTTCAATATTTTCTGCTGATATTTTTTTACTTGAATCGTAAGCTTTAACTGATTGTCTTTTTTTAGCATAATAAGTGATATCGTTATTCATATTCAAATCTCTATAGTTGTCGTTATTATTAAAATAATAGGTAGTAATAAGTGTTGTTTAGAAGCCTTCTAAAACAATTTTACCTTTCGCTTTTCCAGTTTCTAAAAATTGATGTGCTTTACGTAAGTTTTCCGCATTAATTTGACCTAAGTTCTCACCGACCGTAGTTCTAAGTAAACCTTTATCAATTAAAGTTGCAATTTCATTAAGGATGTCATGTTGAGATTGCATATCAGGTGTTTTAAAAAGTGACCGAGTAAACATTAACTCCCAATGAACCGAAATAGCTTTTGTTTGAAACGCTGCAATATCAAGTGTTTTAGTATCATCAATTAAACCGAATTTACTTTGAGGTTTAAGTACTTTTTCAATTTCTACCAAATGCGATCCGGTATGGTTTAAACCTACAACATAATCAACATTACCTAGATCTTGCTCTGAAAATTCTTCACTTAACTTATTTCTGTGATTCACCACATGATCAGCACCAAGCTCTTTTAACCAATCTGTTGTTTCTGGTCGAGAAGCGGATGCGATAATGGTTAAATTAGTGAGCTTTTTAAGCAGTTGTACCATAATAGATCCAACACCACCGGCAGCACCAATAACCAATATGCTTTTTTCTTTATCTTGTTTTGACACTTCTAATCGGTCAAAAAGCATCTCCCAAGCAGTTAATGAAGTAAGCGGAAGCGCTGCGGCTTCACCATAAGACAGAGACTCAGGCATTTTCCCTACAATACGTTCATCAACCAATTGCATTTCAGCATTACTACCTGAACGTGTTATATCTCCAGCATAAAAAACCTTATCACCCGGCTGAAACAACGTAACATTATCACCTACAGATTTAACTACACCTGCAGCATCCCAACCAATAACTTTCCATTCGCCATCTGGTACAGGCATACTTGAGCGTACTTTATAATCAGCAGGATTAACTGATACCGCTTTTACTTCTACTAAAATATCGTGTCCCTGTGCAACAGGTTGCTCAAGTTCAATATCTTGTAACGATAGTTCGTTTTCAATGGGTAAGTTATTTTGATATCCAATAGCTTTCATATTATTTCTCGATTTGTTTTACTTTGATAATTTTATTATAAAGAAAGCAGCAACGAAGAAAATGGCCATAAATGCAAAACATTATGGGTTTATATAGCCATAATGTTTTAACGTGGAATTTGATGATAAATAATAAAATTAAAGAAGTGCGAGCAAAATATAAAAATATTCGATTAAGAATTTTAGTTAATAACGACTCATAGGTTGGATCTTAAGGAATAAAACTTGAAAACATGCTCTGAATTTGATCTGATAGTAATCGCCAAACCACTATCTATCCCAAAAGCAGAGCATGAATAAACATAATACTGAGTTAAACAAAATAACGAAAGTGCTTAACGATTTTAATATTAACGAAATAGGTAAAACAAGCCGTTTTTGTAGCCGTAAACGAATAATAAAACCTTTCGAATTAGTCATGTCGTTAATAACGGCTCTAGGCGATAAATCGGTAAACACCGTGACAGATTTACATCGCTATTTTGTGAAGTTGACGGAAACTGATGTTCAATATAAACCGTTTCACAATCAACTGAGTAAGCCTGAATTCAGCCTATTGATGAAATCACTGGTCGATGTGGCGTTAAATGAATGGCAGCAACAAATACTCGGTACAGACGCCACTCTTTCTGACTTTAAACGCATAGTAATGCAAGGTGGAAGTTCGTTCGCAGTGCACGATAGTTTAAAAGATACCTTTAAAGGTCGCTTTACTAAAATAAGTCCTGCGGCAATAGAGGTTCATGTGAGTTGGGATGTGCTTCAAGGTTATCCCGAAGAAATCTCAGTGAGTCCTGATAGCCAAGCTGAATATGATTTTTTACCTGATGCTAAATCGTTAGTCGACACCTTGTTTTTAGCGGATAGAGGTTATTTTAAGTTATCGTATCTTGAATCAATTGATACAGCAGGAGGCTTTTATGTTGTCAGGGCTAAAACCACGGTTAATCCAACCGTAGTAGCTGCTTTTAATCGTCACGGTAACGCGTTAAAACGGTTTTCACAGAAGAAGCAAAAGGACGTTAAAAAGCATATTCGTCGTAGTGTTATTGTCGATATGGATGTGGAAGGTAAAACGAATTATCGATTGATTGCGAGCTGGCCTAAAGGAAAAAGTGAGCCTACTTATTGGGCAACGAACTTAAATCGAGAAAAATTTAGCGCTGAAGCGGTAATAAAGCTCTACAGTCTCAGATGGCAAATAGAGTTACTGTTTAAAGAATGGAAGTCTTATTGCAACCTTCAGAAATTTAACACCAGAAAAGCGAGCATGATGGAAGGCTTGGTGTGGGCAAGTTTATTGACGTTGTTAGTAAAGAGGCGAATAGGCATGAGTGTTCAACAACTTGCCGGTATTGAGCTATCAACATTTATGGTAGCAAAAAACACCCAAGGTTGGTTTTATCAATTAATGGAGTCGATAACACAAGGCGTGATATCGACACTGAATAAAGCATGGCAAAAAACTATCAGTTTTTTGTCAAAATATGCACGAAGAGCGAACCCAAAAAGAGATAAAGAAAAAGGACGATTAAAATGCGGCCTGAATCCAATTCACTCTTAATGTCTAACCTATGAGTTCATATTAATTAAAGCGCTTGAAGTTAATAAAACTTCAAGCGCGAATGTATGAAATGGTTTAAAAAACTGTCAACAATACGTAGTAGGTGAGTCTTATTAGGGACTGGTGGAACGGCTATAGTTCTTTCTAGGCAGTCAAAGTATGAAGTCAAAATCTGACCCCTCTGGTTTTTAAGACAAACAACGTAGGTTGGGTAGAGCGTAGCGAAACCCAACAAACCTCCAATACCCACGCCCCCAATAACCCATATTATATATTTGAAAACGTAGGTCGGATAAGCGAAGCGCCATCCGATACAGTAACGTATTTAAGTTTTGACGCGTATAAATAGCTAATTTGTGTTATATCCGAAATTTATAATTCTTATTAAGATCTTGGTATTGCACTGACTTCCATAATTTAGCAGGGCAGACATCTTAATTAAACAAGCAACGCTAATGCTAAGCTAACTTTGAACTAAAAGCCCATTTTTTATCGTTACTCGCGAAGAGGATTAGGATGGGCAATATTATTGTTAAATGGTTAGAAACAGAAAATTAATTAATCATGATGTGTGAAGCCAATATTTGACCCCTTTGGCTTTAAAATTACACACTATATAGGTAAGTTATGCCTCTGAAATTTATGTTAGAGGTTAGGTTACAGATTTCACCTGTATTTAATATTTTATAGAAAATTATTAAATACTATAGAAGCTTTATGTACAATAGCCGATCTCTTATATCATTATGTTACCCATTAACAGTTAGAGACTTTAAGGCATATATTTAAATATGAACTGGGATGAAAATAAAATTAGGGCTTTAATCAGCTCATTAAAGGATAGTTTGAACATTTCTAACTGTGGTTTAGTAAGCTACAAAGGCGATTTTGAATTTATAGTAGATGCTCTTTTTAGTTATGTAGAGCATAAATATGAACTAGATATAAATATACTTTATGAGAATTTCAAAAAAGCCGTTATATCTACTTATGAAAATAATAGATTGGAAAAGCACAACGATATTTTAAAAAAATTCAAAAAAATTTGTGATGAAAGTTTATCTATAAAAAAAGACTACGTTTTATTGACTTCAATTAGTTTGGATAAAGAGTTTAAATTGAAGCGCCGAAAAATAAATAATTGCGTTATAAATTTTTACAGAGAAATACCAAAAAAGTATAAATTTTCTCGCTCTCAATTAATTGAAGAGCATGCAGAAATAGATATGTCAGAGCAACCTAATTATTTATATGTCACTGTATCAACTCAAGCTCATGACGAGATGACCGCTTTTAAAAAAAGTATTGCAGCACTAGATATTATCAGAAGCCTTTTGCAAATGAGTTTCAAAAAAAGAATACAAATCTTAGAACAAGCGCCTAAATTAAAATATTCCAGTGATAGCGCTATATCTTTAGGCCAAATGCATTCTCTTCATAATGTAAGTGGTGCAAAGGCTTGTGACTTTATATGGTATGAACCTGATTTTTATTGTAAACAATCAACTCGAGTAAAAGATCATAAACGTACAGAGTCAAATATTACACTTTGGTTGGACAAAATTAGAAATAGCCAATTTGCTGAGCATTTAAGTAAATCTTTAGTTAATTACATTAATGCTCTAGATCATAGTGACCAAGAGTTTAGGTTTATGAAGCTCTGGTCAGTAGTAGAAGTACTCATTAAAACTGATGATACAAAATTATTGATAAAAAGAATTTCTTTTTTCTATGCAAATAGAGCCTACGCAACAGAGGTACTAACATCACTTAGGAAAACGAGGAATGTACATGTACATGCTGGAGTGAAGCCTTTAAATGTTGAGATAAAGAACTATAACTTATGTTTTTATATCGAAAACATATTGAGATTTTTAATTTTAAATCCATTTAAATGTGAAAAATTCAATACAATTTTAGATTTTATCTCATCACCTACAGAATTAACCACTATTGACCAACAAATAGAAAACCTCAAAATGGTCAAAAAGTTTATCAACTATAGCTAACTGCTGAAATAATAAAATTGACTCTTCAACCCTAGATTATGGAAATACAAAAATTAACGTGACACCCATCCTAAATTCTTTAATTAAGGTTGACGTTTAGTTTGATTTTTATAACCCAAAAAACGCGGCATAAAGCCGCGCCTACAAGTATAACATCAACCCTGTAGGCGTTATTTTACCTGGTGCGTAGTCAAATTAGGAAACCAAAGCGAAACCAAAGGGGTCAAATCTTGACTTCATACATCAAAACTATCGACTGCCTAGTTATCCCTCGAACACGCTTTTACTCAATCAAAGTTTGAATAAGTAACATAAAAAAACGTTGCCCTAGAGCAATACTTGTCTGTACCTTTTTAATAGCTCAAAGGCTATTCAGTCCTTAAATAAGTTTGGGGCTACTTAATAGTGATCTTTAGCTTTAAACTTACAACTATAAAATCAATACTCACAAGGAAGAACACTTGCATATTCAAATTGCAGAACACATTAAATTAGCTCCTTTAGTGGAAAGCGATGCTGCGGATATTTTGAAGACTGTTAATTTAAGTCGGGCAAGTTTAGGTGCATTTTTGCCTTGGGTAGAAGGGGTAAACAATATTGAATCAGCTAAAAAGTACATACTCGACAGAGTAAACAGCGGGCTAAATGGCTCGCGGTGGTTTAAAATTTATTATAAAGATAATCTGAGTGGTGTTTTTGCAGTTAAGTCTATTTGTCCTGATTTGAATATAGCGGAACTTGGTTACTGGTTAAGTAGTGATGCACAAGGCAACGGTATTATCAGTCAAGTAATCGCAAGATTGCCAAGCATACTTAAAAACACAGGCGCTAAAGTCATTGAGTTTAGATGCTTAGAACAAAATGAAGCTAGTATTAAAATTGCTTTAAAATTAGGTGCGAGTTTAGTTAGTACAATTCCAAACTTTGTATCGGTTGATAATACACTACAACAACTTAATATATACCAAGTGACTTTGTGAATAACCCCACGTACTAGACTCTCCAGTAATAACTCCGTCTACTTAATTACTTTTCTCATCAATTTCTTTCCCGCAATTATAACAATCGTTAGTGGGAAGCTTATAACTAGAAATAGAGCGCATTACTTGGTTTTTCTTGCAGGCAGGGCAGGCGTAATTAATTACAGAGATTATAAGCGCAATAGTAAAAACGAAACTACCGATATAAAACGGGTTTGAGCGCCAATCTAAGAAAATTAACGTGACACCCATCCTAAATTCTTTAATTAAGGTTGACGTTTAGTTTGATTTTTTATAACCCCAAAAACGCGGCATAAAGCCGCGCCTACAAGTATAACATCAACCCTGTTGGCGTTATTTTACCTGGTGCGTAGTCAAATTAGGAAACCAAAGGGGGTCAAAGCTTGACTCCAGTCATCAAAATTATTGACTGCTTATTTATCCCTCGATCATGCTTTCACTTAACCAAAATACTTAATAATTAGCATAAAAAAAGCGTTGCCCTTGAGCAACGCTTTTCTGTATTTGTCTAATAGCGGGTAGCTAATTTACTCAACCACTAACTTACTCTGCAGCTAACTTATTCTGCTGCAAGATAGTCCAAAACCACTTGGTGGTGATCTTTAGTTTTAAACTTATCAAATAGGTGTTTAATTTTACCGTCTTGGCCTACTAAAAACGTCAAGCGGTGAATACCATCGTACTCTTTACCCATAAATTTTTTGTAGCCCCATACACCAAATGCTTCAGCAATGGCGTGGTCTTCATCGGCTAATAGGTCAAAATTAAGCTCTTTTTTAGTTTCAAAGTTTTTAAGACGCTTAATTGGATCTGGGCTAATACCTACAACGCGGGTGTTAAATTTAGCAAGCTGTGCTTGCTCATCGCGTAGGTTTTCGGCTTGTACAGTACAGCCCGGCGTTGACGCTTTAGGGTAAAAGTACACAAGCACTTGTTGCTCTTTTAACAGCTCACTTAATGTTACTGTTTCGTCGTTTTGGTTTTGTAGGCTAAAAGCGGGTGCAGTATCGCCTGCTTGTAATGGACTAATTGTGTTCATGTTTAGCATCCTTAACGAATTCGTTTAAAAATATAATCTACGTTTAGCGTATGAGAAAGGCTCTCAAAACTAATTTTAAATTGATCTATATCTACATCAACAGGTATGTTGAATTCAAGTTCACAACGCATTTTAATGTTGTCTTCTTGAGAATAAGTGTCTGACTTAAGTGAGCAAATACTAATATTATTGTCGGCAAAAAAGCGCGTTACTTTGCTCAATGTGCCTGGGGTGTCTATGCCAGTGTATTCTAGTGTGTAACCTGCACAAAATTCGCTAGGAGTATGACTCGCTGTGCGCTTCATCATGGTAAGTAGGCCAAGTTCCATGGCTTTGGTTGGCAGTACGTGCTCAATGCGGCTTATTGCAGACATGTCGCCGCTTAGTAGCATTATGAAGGTAAATTCGCAGCCTAAAATAGCAATACGGCTGTCAATAATGTTGCAGTGGCAATCGCTAACGAGTTGGGTTAGTTCACTTACAATACCGGGTCTGTCTTCGCCAATCGCTGTTAAAACAATTTGATGATTTGAAAATGCAGTCATGAGTTCAAATACCTTGTTACTTGGATTATATCAACCGAGTTGGCAACACCAAAAATACACACGAGAAGTTGCACGGCGGCGAAGTTTAACACAAAAAGGGCTCTAAACTACAGCACACGCTAATTAAGCGCTTTTAAAGTACGGTGTTTCTTGTTTTTACTGGCACGGGAAAGTACCATAGCTAAAATTTGCTTATTTGCGCTTAGTTTTATTGCTAAGTTGAAGTGCTGAACTTTATTGCATTTAGGCAGCCAAATAATAAATGTAAAGTTAATATTGATTTTACACTGAACCAAATCGGCATTACCCACTCATATATTTGTTAAAACAATTAAAGGGTATGCTAAGGAGAAATATCTGTGCAGTATTGGATCCCAAAAGCACTTGCAGTAAGTGTATTGGTAAGTTTATCAGGATGTAGTGTATTTACTAATCAAGCACATAATGAGCGTAACTATCGTACGCATGAGCCTGTAAAAGCACCAACGTCGTTATCTCAACCAGCTCAAGACCCAGTTTATAAAATGGATGTAGGTCAATACGACAACAATCCTGAAGCTACAAATTACCGCCCACCGGCACAAGTATTAACAATTGCTAAAGGCAGTTGGGTAGAAGAGACAGATAAACAAGCGCGTATTTATTTTGATAAAAACGATGGCATTGCTGATTTAGATGAATTTCTTTGGGACACGATTCAATCAGTCCTCGCTGATAACAATGCAGCAACCACTAAAGAAGACAAGCTACTAGGTACTATTGAAACTGATTGGTACTCAATTATCAAAACGGAAGAAAGTTTTTGGTGGTGGGGCGATGAAGTTAACGATGACTTAGAAAAATTTAGATTCACTATTGAAGAAAAGTCACATCAGCGTACTGCGTCTTTACGTGTAGAGCTGATTGATTTTAAAGGCGACCATACGCTAACTGATTTGTTAAAACAGCAGTTAGAAGTACGTGCGCTTAACCAAGTAGTGAGCGAGTTTGATTACCGTTACCGTCAACTTGAAGTTGATATGCGTAAACGCCAAGGTATTATTTCTCTTGAAATGGGCTTTGATAACAAAGGTAATGCAGCACTTGTAACTGAGCAATCTTACGAAGCTGTTTTTGACCGTTTCTCTGGATTTTTAGAGCGCTTGTCGTTCACTATTGTTGAAATTAACCCAGATACGGGCTTAATTACTGCTGATTACACTAAACCAGAAACAAGTGTTTGGGATTCAATTTGGGGTGATGATGTAGCTCAACTACCTATTGATGAAGGCCAATACCAAATTTTAGTAAGTAAAACTAAAGAAGGCGGTACTAGCTTAACGTGGATGGATGACAAAGGCGAAACGCTTGAGCCAGGTACTATGAATGGTTTACAACAAGCATTAGAAGCAGCACTCATTCAGCGCGGCATTAAAATTTAAATAATAATAAGTTTTACCACAAAAAGAGCGCTATGCTCTTTTTGTGGTTTTTATAGGTTAATAAATATGTCTCAGCTACCTCATCGTTCACACTACACGTGGCGCACTTGGTTTACTTTTTTGGTTCCTTCGTTAATTGGTGTGTTTTTATTTATGACACCCATTAGTACCTCGCAAGGGATGACCATTCCTATTGCCGTTATGGCAAAAGCGGTTCAAGCAATGATGCTTGGCTCTGCTCAAGCAATTATTACTCTCATTATTTGTATTACAGGGGTTATTTCTGTAATTACTAAAGTGTTTAAACCCGCCGCTATATGTAACTCATCTTTGTTAAAGCATTTATTTGATGTGAGCTGGACATGGCTGGTGGTGCGCTTATTTGGTATGGCGTTTGGTTTAATGACGTACTTAAGCCTAGGCAGCGAGATGATTACCTCGGCCAATACTGGCGCGCTGGTATTAAATGACTTATTGCCGGTGTTGTTTTCGGTATTTATTTTAGCGGGCTTATTACTGCCGCTATTAATTAACTTTGGTCTACTAGAGCTTGCTGGTACGTTAATGACTAAAGTAATGCGCCCTGTATTTGGTGTACCTGGTAGAAGCGCGGTTGACTGTACTGCATCGTGGTTAGGTGATGGTAGTGTGGGTATTTTGATGACTGCAAGGCAGTACGATCAAAAGCACTATACACAACGCGAAGCGGCTATTATTGGTACTACGTTTTCAGCGGTTTCAATTACGTTTAGTTTAGTGGTGCTTGGGCAAGTTAAACTTGAATACCTATTTGCACCGTTTTACGCAACGGTATGTTTAGCCGGTATTGTTGCCGCTATTATTGTGCCGCGATTACCTCCACTGCGCTTTAAAAAAGACTTACTGATTGATGGCACTGAGCCAGATAGAGACGCTGAAACAATTCCGGGTCATAAAACCTTATTTGGTCATTCGTTAGATGTTGCATTAGCTAAAGCAGATAACTCAACGGGTGTTAAAGGTACTATAAAAGAGGGCTTACATAACGCGCTTGATATGGTGTTTGGTGTATTGCCTGTAGTTATGGCGGTAGGTACATTTGCACTGATCATTGCTGAGCATACGCCTATATTTCAGTATTTAGGTATGCCGTTTGTGCCATTTTTAGAGTTATTACAAGTACCCGAAGCGGCAGCAGCGTCGCAAACTATTATGGTTGGTTTTGCTGATATGTTTATTCCGTCAATATTAGCAGCAGGAACAATTGAAAGTGATGTAACGCGCTTTATTATTGCCGCAATGAGTGTAACTCAGCTTATTTATATGTCTGAGGTGGGCGCACTTTTACTTGGCAGTAAAATACCGGTAAATATTTTAGAGTTGTTTATTATATTTATTTTGCGAACGCTAATTACTTTACCTGTTATTGCGCTAATGGCGCATTGGTTAGTAGGCTAAATTAACGAAAATATAATTAAGCGAATTGGTATTATTAAAAAAGCCCTGATTAATCAGGGCTTTTTTGTGTCTGTTGTATTTTTAATATTGGCGTTGGGCTTTTTAAACTCCGTTTTTGCAGAGAGTTTAATCAGCGCAATATTACCAATGACAATAGTAAAAACAACGGCGACAATAATTACAATATGCCAAGTTTGCATCGCAGTATCACTTAATATTTAGTACGTTTAAGTGTGACCGTTTTACGCTATAACAGCAATTAAATTACTCAAAACATAATCAATAACTTTAAAAACAATCAATAACCTTAAACACAATCAATAACCTTAAAAACGTCTAGCTACCGAAAGCGTTAAAAAGTTAAGCCCTGGGTTTGGCTCTTTAAAGCCTGCGTTTGAATAGTGAATAACTCTAAGGGCAACGTTAGTATGACCAAAGTCGGCAACAAGGCCTATGCGGTCTTCAAACTGGTAGTGAGTACTTATGTTTTTACCGGCAAACTGCGTTTCATCAATCAGTGATACACCAATCCCTGCTTCTACATAAAATGGGGTGTTGTTAAAACTAAAGGCAGGAAATTGCAGCACAGGTGACATAGCAAGTACTAGGTTTGATTGTGTTTCATCGCCGTGGCGGTATTCCCACATATTTACGCTGGTTTCAAAGTAAAAGCGTGCATCACCAATTATATTTTGCATGCTAGGTGCATGATACTGATACGCAAGCTTAACGCCGTTTACGTTACCTTCGCCTTTGAGAAAATCAACGGCATAACCGTGGTTCGATTGAGCAAAAGCAAATTTGCCAAAAAGTGAAACTACTAATACAAAAGAGATAATAAGTGTTTTAAGTGACGTTTTCATAGGTGCCAAATGTCTGTTTGATTCAAGTGATAACTAAATGATAAGGGCGACCTATTAACAATTACAATGAGGACAAAATGCCGGTTGTATATGGCCTGTTAATGGAGTTTTCTAACTGCTTGAATTTATTTTAGTTATTTTATTGGTGCGATTTGGGCATTAATAAGTTGCTTATTTGTGCCTTTTTTATTGCGTATAGTTCGCGTAAATTACAGCCATCTTAATCACACAGACATATACAATTATGAAACTCTTTAAACTATTCGTTTTAGCCACTGCTTTTTTTAGTAGTTCGTTATTTGCACAAACTCAGCAATCGCCAGATCAGTTACTTGAATCAGTAGCCGATAAGCTATTTGCAGACATTGGCCAAGTAAATTCAAAAGGCACAGCAAGCAAAGAAGCGATGGCTGCCATTGTTGAAAAACGTTTAATGCCACATATTGATGTTAAGTTTGTGTCGTTTAAATTATTAGGTAAGCACATTAAAGGCATTGAGCGCGAACAGGCTGTTCAATTTATAGATGCAGTAGAGCATTACTTAACAGGCACATACGCTGGTGCACTAATGAAGTACACAGGTCAAAAAGTAGTATTTGAGCGTAATAACGCAAAAAGTGACTCTGAGTACGCAACAGTTAATACACAAATTATTGAGCCAAATGCGCCTACAATTGACTTAAGTTTTAAGCTTCGTTTAGGTAAAAATGATGAGTGGAAAGTATACGATATTGTTGCCGAAGGCATTTCACTATTAAGTGCTAAGCAAAAAGAGATTATTCAACGTATTTCTGAAGTGGGTTTAGATCAAGTTATTAGCGAGTTAAAAAGTAAATAGACTATTTGTCTGGCTCTGATTAAGCCCAACTCCAACCTCAAAAACGGCCAATTACTTATGTACTTGGCCGTTTTTATATTTGTAAGTAAAGGATTGTTGTTATTGCGTAATTTTGCGCTAGCAGCAAAACAAAGGTGTGCTAGAATATCGACACTTTGATTAAGCGTGGTGTCAGCTAAAAACTGATATAACTTACCACCCCCAAGCCACACTGGAGTTGTGTTGTTTTAATGGAAAATGTACTGATTTGGCCAAAGGAATACCCATTACTTATTAAAGGACTGGTAGAACAAAACGGTGCCTTTATTTTAGATGCTTTGGAAGCTTGGCCTGCTTGTCGTTCTA
The DNA here is from genome assembly GCF_015864375.1 of Pseudoalteromonas sp. SWYJZ19. NCBI lineage: Bacteria > Pseudomonadati > Pseudomonadota > Gammaproteobacteria > Alteromonadales > Pseudoalteromonadaceae > Pseudoalteromonas > Pseudoalteromonas sp. SWYJZ19. The sequence goes on along the minus strand of NZ_JADYXI010000011.1, from coordinate 87,928 downwards.
CAAATGAAGACGATGGTGTATGCACCACCGTGTTACCGCCTATTTATTATTTGGCATGGCTAACCCCGCTAGAACCATTTGAAGAATGTTACTTTCAACATATCTCTGAATATGACGAAGACGCACAAGCGTATATTAGTGCGGTTAAAAGCCATTACTACGATAATGAATACACCCCTGAAAGCTTAGTGCTTATGCTATGCCAACGCCTTGAAAAATACGCAAGTGTGGCTGCGCAAAACACCATAGATACGCCACTGTCTTTAGTTGATTTGTTTTTTAGTAAGCGCTATTTCACGTTAATTGAGCATGCGCTAAATAATAACAGTAAGCTTTCGGCAAAGGATACATTAGCGCTTTGGAAAGAAGTTGATTTTAGAGAGCGTTTAAGTGCGTTTATTCCAGAGTCTATTGCTGATTTAGATACTCTTTCTGAACTTGCCAGCGAAAAAGTAGCAGCGGGTAAAGATTATTTTACGTTGCTTACACAGGTTTCTCCTGATGTTGACTCTGTTGTACTGCTAGAAAAAGCATTATTAACGCACCTGCGTAAAAAAACAGCCAAGCAAACAATGGCAATGCGCTTTATTGAGCAAGGCGCTACAGGTGTTCTTGCTGATGAAAACAATAAAACAGCTTTTATGTGGGCCGCCGAAAAAGGCTTTGTAAATGTGGTTGAAACGCTACTTGCAAAGCAAGACAAAAAAGCGGTTGATAATTTAGGTAACACAGCACTTCATTACGCTGTATTTGCTAAAAATGAATCGTTAATGGTGCTGCTTATTAAAGCAGGCTATAACTTTAGAGCGCGCAATAAAGAAGGTTTAAGTTGTTACCGTTTGGCGGTTAGTATTAAAGCTAATAACTTAGTTAAATGCTTAGAGCGTGACTTTGGTATTAAAGAGCTTTCGCCGGAAGGGCAGTTTGATCGCATTAAAAAAGTACATGTGCTGCACGCTATTGTCACTATATTGCTGCCTTTGCAGTTGTTCTTCTTTTTTGATGAAACACTCTCTATTAAAAGTGAGCTGACGCTGAGTTTAACTATGGCGGCAGTGATTTGTTTTTTCTTTGCGACCACTTTAAAACGCTGTGCGTTATATCCACATATTAAACACCCTTGGGGTTTATTTGTGCTTAGAGGCTTTTCGTTTATTAGCTTAATTGCTCAAATAGGGTTGGCGAGTATTGTGGTGCTAGCTGCCTTAAGTGATTTAGTTTAGTCACTTTTAAACAGCTAATAAAAAACGCGCTTAAAGCAATTTAAGCGCGTTTTTTGTGTTTATAACCGTTTATGGTTAAGCCTTATTTACCGTGCTCATTTGCTGCTTTTTCTTCAGCTAGTTCTTCTTTAAGCTTACGGATTTTTAAACCTTGTTCTTGTCCGCGGTGTCTTGCGTAGTAAGTGCAGCCAATAAACATTGAAGAGGCAAACACAAGCTCTAGCAATACCCAAATTAATTCATCAGGAGCGGCCCACAGCATGGTAAGCCCGTGAATAAAATACAGCATTACAACAAAGTTAGCCCACGCATAAGTGTATGTATTGTCTTTAATTATGCCTCTTAGCGGCAGTAGTAACGGAATAATAGGCAAAAATAAAGACACTAAACTCGCATTACCATTTAGAGGTGGCACAAAATACATCCACAGTGGAATAAGAACAAGTAAACCTACATAGCCAAATAGTGCGGCACGCTGAAACTTTACTGTAATCGGCTTTTTAGCTGGGTTGTCAGCTGTATTCATTTAAGTTTTCTCGCAATTTGAGTAAGGCGTTTACCAACGCTTTGGCATATTTTAATTTCGTCTTTGCTTAGCTGTGCACTATTAGCGCTGCCAGCAACGTGTGTTGCACCGTATGGTGTTCCACCTGTTTGTGTTGCAAGTAGTTCGGGTACATCGTACGGCACGCCCAGTAGCATCATACCGTGGTGTAATAGTGGCAGAGATAAGTTAAGTAAGGTTGCTTCATTACCACCATGCATACTGCTTGATGACGAAAACACACATGCTGGCTTATCTATTAGCTGACCTTTTAACCATAAGTCGCTGGTGGTTTCCCAAAAGCTTTTAGCTTGAGAGGCCATCATGCCAAATCGGGTTGGTGTACCAAATGCTAAACCATCGCAATTTATTAAATCATCTTTGGTGATCACAATGTCGTGCGCATTTTTAGCCACAAAGGTACGAAGTAGTGCTGTAGCACCTTGTTGCTCTATCGACTCTGCTATTTCGTGAGCCATTGCTTCAACTGAGCCATGGCTTGAGTGATAAAGCACCACTATGGTTGCACTCATTATAAAACGCTTAGTACGTTTTCTGGTGGACGACCAATCGCTGCTTTATTGTTATTCACTACAATAGGGCGTTCAATTAGTTTTGGATTTTGTACCATGGCATCTATTAATGCTGATTCACAGCTTTCATCTTTTAAATTAAGCGCTTTGTAGTCATCTTCTTTTGTGCGCATTAATTCACGTACGGATGAAAAACCAAGTTGGATTACAAGCGTTGAAATTTGCTCGTGTGTAAGAGGCGTTTTTAAATACTCTACAACACTTGGCTCTATTGCTTTACTTTGCAGTAGTGCTAGCGTTTCGCGTGATTTAGAACAACGTGGGTTGTGGTAAATAGTAACAGACATAAAATGATTCCAAAGTGTGAATTGCGTCTATTTTAGGGTAAGCGCTTGCAGACTTAAAGTCTTGCAAGCTCTTTTTGTAAAAGTCGATACTGAGTAAGTAGTGCTTTTAAACGTTGTTGCTTTACAAGTTGAGTAGGCTCTACAAAGTTTAGTGCTTTTTGTACTTCGTCTGCGGCTTTTAAATAAGCACCATATTGCGCTAATACATCGGCGTTAGCTTCGTGATAAGAGGCTAATTTATCTTGTTTTTTATACGCGTCTGCAAGGAGTTGTTTGCCTAAGTTATGATCTGGCTTTTCGAGTAAAAAACTCTTTAAAATATTTTCAGCAAGCTCATATTGCTCAGCTTCAAGTGCTGAGTTGGCATAGTTAAGTGTAATTACCTGATTATTAGGGCGATACTGATTTAAATCCGCTAAAAACTTAACGGCTTCGTCTGCCTTTTTTTGTGCAATAAGTAAATCGGTATGGGTATCTATATAAAATAAGTTTTTAGGATCGTTTTTTAAAAGCTCGTCTAATATTGGTGCTGCTTCATCAAGCTTTTTTTGATCAAGCAAGCTTATGGCTAAGCCATACTTTAATGCAGTGTTGTTGTAGGTGTTTTCGCGCAGTAGCTTTCGAAATAGATCTTCTGCGTTTTCTGGTTTGTTGTCATAGCGGGCAAGCACTCGACTTTTTGCTAAATTAAACTCAAGGCTCGCATTCATAAGGCGCACAGGAAATTGCTCTGCACGCAAACGCACATCTGATACACGACTCTCTGGTAATGGGTGAGTTAGCAAAAATGCTGGTGGCTTGTATTTATAGCGAATTTGCGCTGCAAGTTTAGTTAAAAACTCACTCGATGCACGGGGATCAAATCCTGCATTATTAAGTGTTTGCATGCCTATGCGGTCAGCTTCTTGCTCAGCTGAGCGGCTATGCGTTAACTGACTAAAAGCTGATTGTGTTTGGCTGGCAGATATAATGGCAATACCCGCGTCGGGTGCAACAACGGTTGCTAATATACCTGCAATCATACCGGCAATGGTTAGCGCGCTGTTATCTTGTTGTTGCTGTATTCTACGTGCTAAGTGGCGCTGTGTTACGTGAGCAATTTCGTGACCAAGTACCGAAGCAAACTGGCTCTCGTTATCGGCTTGAGCTATTAACCCTGTATGCACACCCACGTGTCCACCGTAAAAGGCGAAGGCATTTATTTCTGAGTTATTTATCCAAAAAAACGAAAATGGAAAACGTACATCGTTAGCATTAGCAACAAGTTTACGGCCAATAGTCGTGAGGTATTCATCTAGCACAGGATCGTTTATAACTGGCGATGAACCTCGTATTTGCATCATCATTACTTCGCCAATAGCTTGTTCTTTTTCAAGTGGCAGTGCTTGTAATGCAGATGTTCCTAAATCAGGAAGTGTGAAATTGGTTTGCGCTTTTAAAGGTTCGCTTACTAATAAGCTAAACGTAAGCGCGGCACTGCATAAAGTGATAAATGCTGATTTTAGCTGCATTTTATTCCTTGTTAATTTGTTCGCCAATTGCAATTTTGGCTATGTCTATTTCGTCACTGCTTGCACGGCTGTCTTTTTCGCACAATTGGTATAGTTCTTTTATTGTGACTCCATCAAGCTTTACAACGTTCAATTCTCGCTGCAAAAAAGTAATAATTTTATGTACTACTTTATGTGCATGTAAAATAATGGCTTTATCTGCTTTGTCGCCCCGTTCAAAATAAAAGCCAATAAACTTATGTAACTGACTTATTCTGATTAGGTTTTTCATTGAATGTGGATCCCACACTCTAAACTCCATAAAGCGATTATTTTTTATGTATTGGTCAACAATAACATCTTTAGCATAAGGCTGTGCCCATAGCTCAAAGCCTCTGTCGGTAAAAACTTGGTACAGCGCAATACGTGGCTTATGTTTAGTGTGTATTACTCCAAGGCTGTCTTCATGGCCTTCTAATAAATCTAAGTTCCAATTGCGTTTATCTATAAGTTGTTTAACTGCATTATCGAATCCATGATCTAAAATCCCTTCAGATTCGCTTATTGATGAGGCAACAAGGTGATAAAAAGGAGGTAGTTCGCCCCAATTAATTTGCTTTTTAAACCAATTAATCTCTTTGAGTGTTGGATTACTGGGTAGTTGCGCTTTATTATGCGTGCCAGGCATTAACTTATCCTTACTGCTAGTTATGTTATAAGGATAAACTATTGCAGGTATTGTTTTAACAAAAAGTTACAACGGTTTGGGTATATAAGTATATTGACCGTAAATATGCGACTTATTATTCATTTACTATACGGATAAAGTAGTTATGGTAGAGCGCGATTTAAAAGAGTTTAAATGCCCTCAGCAATTTGTGCAGTTTAAACTTGCGCTACGAAGTGCGCAATCTTCAAAACAACGTATCACTTTTAGTCTTAATAAAGGTGAAAGTGCGAACGATATTGAACGTTTTTTGCAAAAAAATGCTTATAGTTACAATTTTGATAAACAACGTGGGTTGTTATTAGTGGAGCCATTACATGTTTGAATACGTAAAAACATGGTACGAAAGGAAGTTCTCGGATCCTCATTCGTCTACCTTATTATTTTTATTATTAGCCTCAGTGGCCTTACTTTACTTTTTTGGCTCGTTAATTGTTCCTGTGCTTGTAGCATTGGTTATTGCTTATTTACTTGATTGGCCGGTTATTCATTTAGAGCGCGTTGGCTTAAAACGTTTTACTGCAACGATTATTGTAATGTTGATATTTATTAGCATTATGCTCACCCTTATTTTGGTTATTGGCCCAGTGCTTTGGAAGCAAACCAGTAACTTAGTGCAAGAAACCCCGCATATGTTAGAGCAAGGAAAGTCTTATTTAATGGCTTTACCTGAACAATACCCAAGTTTAATTAACATAGATCAAGTACAAGCTATTGTTGCAACGGTAGAAGCTAAAATCATTGAGTTTGGTCAAACTGTATTGTCGTTTTCACTTACGTCATTAAAAGATGTTGTTGCATGGCTTATATATTTAGTACTTGTGCCGTTACTGGTGTTTTTTATGCTTAAAGATAAGCTGGAGCTAACGGGGAGTATTGCTAAACTGATCCCGCAGCAACGACGCTTAATTTTGCAAGTGTGGCACGAAATGAATCAACAAATTATGAATTACATTCGCGGTAAAGTGTTTGAAATTTTAATTGTTGGTGGTGTGTCTTTTATTGCATTTACTGTTTTAGATTTACGCTACGCCGCATTACTTGGTGTGCTTGTTGGCTTGTCGGTATTAATTCCATTTATTGGCGCGGCACTCGTCACTATTCCGGTAGCGGCAGTTGCGCTGTTTCAGTTTGGATTAGAAACACAGTTTTGGACCATTTTAATTATTTACGGAATTATTCAGGCGCTTGATGGCAACGTGCTTGTGCCACTGCTGTTTTCTGAGGCGGTTGATTTAAATCCGGTATTTATAATTGTCGCGGTATTATTTTTTGGTGGCTTGTGGGGATTTTGGGGCGTATTTTTTGCCATCCCGTTGGCTTCATTAGTAAAAGCGCTAATAACAGCTTGGTCGTCAACGCATGAAGAGATAAGTAAAGAGGCCAGTGAATAATTAAGTAAACAGACTTTTAGTCTAAAAAAGAATAGTAAACGCACCTCTAGTGCTAATTGATTATTACTCATTACCTGTAAATTTATGTACTATTGGTAATAAGATATATTTTTTAGTAATAAGGTGCGTTTTTTAATGTCTGAGTTTTTATTGCACGATGAGCCAGTAAAACAAGTTTACCTTGATGCAAACGCAACGACCCCTGTGTTGCCTTGTATTGCTGATGTTGTTTCTCATACCATGCAAATATGTTTTGGTAATCCTTCAAGCCCGCACATTACAGGTATTCAAGCCAAGCATTTATTAGAACAAACACGTCAAAAAGCACACACGGTTATTGGCGCAAGTAATGGCGATATTTTATTTACCTCTGGCGCAACAGAAGGCATTCAAACTGCGGTGGTTTCTACGCTAATTGATGCTAAAAAACACCCGATTAAAAACCCCGTATTGTTATATGGCGCTACTGAGCACAAAGCGGTGCCAAATACACTTAAACACTGGAATAGCGTACTTGACGTTAATGCTGAGGTGCTTGCTATTCCGGTTGATAGTAACGGTATTTTAGATTTAGATTTTATAGCACAGCATATAGATAACGCTTTGATGATTTGCACCATGGCCGTTAATAACGAAACCGGTGTATATCAAGATTTACCCGCTATTGAGCAGGTAATTCGTAGCCGTAATAAAAATGTATCGTGGATGGTGGATTGCGTGCAGGCGCTCGGTAAACAAGCGCTCGCGCTGAGTGATACAACAATAGATTACGCACCTTTTTCGGGGCATAAGCTTTATGCACCTAAAGGTATTGGTTTTTTATATATTCGTAGTGGCAGTGCGTACACACCTTTTATAGCGGGTGGCGGTCAAGAAAGTGGAATGCGCTCAGGCACCGAAAATCTACCCGGTATTGCAGGGTTAAATAAGCTATTTAGTATGTTGCTTGATAAATCAGACAACACGTTTAAGTCTGTTAGCGTACTTAACTCTTATCGAAGCCAGTTACAAAGCGCTATAAAAGACACCTTTGGCGATATTACATTCAATCATGATTTTGCTTATAGCGTGCCTACCACACTTAACTTTGCTGTTAACGATTTAACGAGCAAAGAAGTGATTGATTTATTTGACGCTGCGGGCATTCGCGTAAGTGGTGGCTCGGCTTGCAGTACAGGCGCATCAACAAGTTTTGTTTTAGATGCAATGGGTGCAAGTAAGTGGCAAAGCGAAAACGCGATTAGGCTATCGTATGGACCTGCTGCAACACAACACGATATTGATGATGCTTGTGTGCGTATTCGCGCTCTTAAAGCAATATTACAGGCAAACTGTTTAATCGTATCTGACAGCACCACACCACAACAAGAAGTATGCGCACTGGGCCTTACTCAATTTAGGCACCAAGGTGCATGTAGTTGGCTTTATGTGAGCGATGATAAACACGCTGTAATTATCGATCCTATTATTGAGCTTATTCCGCGCTTTGAAAAAATAGCTAATACACAAAACTTAACTATATCGGCGGTGCTTAATACTCATCTGCATCAAGAGCGAGAGTCAGCGACTAATTTACTAACCAGCGTTCTTGACTCAAGAGTTATAAAAGGTGAGGTTGATTCGCTAGGTTGGCCGCTAAATACAGCAAGTATTAACTTGGCAAACGACGTACTTGAAAAAGTAGTTACACCTGGGCACAGCAAAGACAGTGTAAGTTATTTATTAAAAAACAGTAATGGCGAAACGCGTTACTGTTTTTGTGGTGATTTAATACTGCCTGCAGGGCTTGGCAATACATCGCTTATAGGTGGGGATGCAAAAGCAATGGCACGCTCTATTTTAGCAATGAGCGAGCAACTTAATAGCACCAGCATTATTTGCTCAGGGCACGATTACCAACAATGTTTTGCCATGAACTGGGCTGTACAGCAAAACCAAACACCATTACTTGATGCGTTAGTGAGCGGCAGTATTTCAGTTGATGAATTTGCAATACAAAAACAGCAGTACGACGCTTCAAAACAAGTAGATAACACGCAATTGTGTGGTTATGTAAATGCGTTACCTGAGGTTGATACACAGCAATTAAATTTTGATGACGCTAAAGTAATGTTAAACACCAGCGATACATATTTAATAGATACTCGGGAGCCGTATGAGCATGGAGCAAATAATGTTGCTCAGTTATTTAATACGCTAGATGAAAAAACATTAAATATACCACTTAGCAGAATGGCAAATGCGGTATTTGAAGGGCAATTAAACAAAAATAACAAGTACATTTTATTATGCCGTAGTGGTAACCGCTCAAAAATTGCTGCAACTAATTTAATGCAACTAGGATACAAAACGGTTTATAACCTAAGTGGCGGGTTAGCGCTTAGTAATTAAACAAAGATTGTAATTTATACAAAATCGGCTTTAGGGCCGATTTTTTTTGTTTTTAAGGTTTATTTGCTCGCAAGGTAAACAAGCCCTAGGGCCTGTTGACCTTTCAGGATTAAAATTTGTTCAATCTAGGGGCTATTTAATCGCGGCGTGAGGTTTGTAACCTAGTGGGCTAAGTAAAAACCGAGTAACAAAGAGTAAATTGCCCCTAGGCAGAACCCTTCGGGCAGCGCATGTTTGGCATTTATTCCACGTTATCGCCTATTTATGGGGAATAACCACACTACATAGGCTCTGCCTTGCCTAAATGCCAAACACACTGCTGCAAATTTAACTTCGAAAGATAAACAGGCCCTAATAATTAGTGAATAACTATAAAAAGTAATTATTGTGCTGAGAAAAATTCATTAATATTTCATTTTGATTGATTAAGCTATCCCGTTGCCTTTAAAATTGCGGGTAAATTAATTTATAAAATTTTTATGATACCGGTGTCAAAAGCTAAAAATTGCGTTATCATCTGCATCTAAAATTATAAAAACAGCACTTTTTTTGCATTTTTAGTTATACTATCGGCGCTTAATTTTAGTGTAAATAAGCAGTGTTAAGAGTTCTGCTTTTATAAAAAACATTTTTAAATCAATTGATTGAAAAAACTAGAGGATATTTCCATGTCTAACCGAACGCAACTAGCAAGTTGGCAAGCACTAGAGCAAAGTGCAGCTAAGATGAAACAAACACATCTGAAAACGTTATTTGCACAAGATGACACGCGCTTTTCTCAGTTTTCGACTCAAGTACCTGGCGTATTATTCGACTATTCTAAGCAACTTATTGATAACGATGTTTTTGCAAACTTAATGTCGCTTGCTAAAGAATGCGATATTGCATCGTGGCGCGATAAAATGTTTAGCGGTGAAAAAATCAATATCACCGAGGATCGCTCAGTACTACATACGGCACTTCGTAATCGTGCTCACACTCCATTAATAGTAGATGGCGAAAACGTAACACAAGCCGTAGACAACGAATTAGCTAAAATTAAAGTGTTTGTAGAAAAAGTTCGTAGCGGTAAATGGTTAGGCTATACCGGTAAAGCGGTAAAAGATGTGGTAAGTATTGGCGTAGGTGGTTCTAACCTTGGCCCACAAATGGCAACAGAGGCATTAAAAGCACTTGCTGATGATACGTTAAATGTTCATTACGTATCTAATGCTGACGGTGTACAAATTTCGTCTATATTAAAAGCCATTGACCCTGAAACAACATTATTTGTTATTTCGTCAAAAACATTTACTACGTCAGAAACTATGACAAACGCTAAAACAGCGGTTGACTGGTTTTTACAAACAACAAAAGATGAAAGTACAATTGCAAAACACTTTGTTGCAGTAAGTACAAATTTAGAAAAAACGGCAGCTTTTGGTATCAGCGACGAAAACGTATTCACTATGTGGGATTGGGTTGGCGGTCGCTTTTCACTTTGGAGTGCGATAGGCTTACCAATTGCTTTATATTTAGGCTACGACGCCTTTGAAGCAATTTTAGAAGGCGCGTTTGAAATAGACGAGCACTTTAAATCTGCGCCGTTTGAGCAAAATATACCATTAATTATGGCATTGCTTAGTGTATGGAATACGAGCTTTTTAGGCTACACAGCGCAAGCTATATTACCGTACGACCAATCACTGCATATGTTGCCTGCTTATTTACAGCAAGGCGAAATGGAAAGTAACGGTAAACACGTTAACTTTGCAGGCGAAACGGTACCTTATACTACAGTTCCAATTATTTGGGGCATGACGGGTATTAATGGTCAGCACGCGTTTTATCAGTGTTTACACCAAGGTAATGTAATTGTACCTGCAGATTTTATTGCATCAGTTAAGCCACAAGTGAATGTTGATAAGCATCACGATATTTTATTATCAAACTTCTTTGCACAAACAGAAGCGATGATGAGTGGTGTAGATGCAACGCAAGTTACTGCTGATTTAACCGCTAAGGGTAAATCGCAAGCAGAGATTGATGAGTTATTAAATCATAAAATTCATCAAGGCAATCGTCCTACAACGTCTATGCTATTAGATACAGTAGATGCTAAAACAGTGGGCCGTTTAATTGCACTGTATGAGCATAAGATATTTTGCCAAGGCATTATTTTAGAAATATGTTCGTTTGACCAATGGGGTGTAGAACTGGGTAAAGGTTTAGCATCTAAAATTGAGAGTGAACTCACTGATGAAAGCGTTAAACATGCTCATGATAGTTCGACAAACGGCTTAATGGCGTACTACAAACAAAACCGTACGCAGTAAAAAATTCGCTTACGCAAGTAAGTAAACCGAGTACCTTTGAACGGGTAGCGCTGGAGTGCTTAGGGTCTGTATTTTTGTGAGAGGAGATACAGGGCCCCTAAGGCTCATTTAATAAGCGCAATGATAAAAATAATAATAAATCATCGATACAGAACAATTCAGCAGGCTTTTATTTAAATACAGCTATAAAAGCCATCTAATCTAGCAATAAATAGGCATACCCGCGCATTTATAAAGTGTACTGGGTATCACAACGTAGAGAGTAACTATGCTTAATCCTTTTGATATTATAATTTTTGGGGGCGGTGGTGATCTTGCGTTACGCAAATTGCTACCTGCAATGTACAGAGCATATCAAGAAGGTAACTTACCTGAAGGCTCACGTATCCTACCAACAGTACGCGAAGAATCGAAACGTGCTGAATACATAGAAACAGCGCATAAAGCATTACAAGAATTTTTAAGCAAAGGTGAGTTTAACGCTAAAGATTGGAAAGCATTTTCTACTTTTTTAGTGCCAGTGGTAAGTAATGTTACAGAAGCAGACGACAACTGGGATGTGCTAAAAGGCATTTTAGATGAGCACGAAAGCACTAAGTCTCGCGTGTTTTATTTATCGCTTCCGCCTGCTGTTTACGGCACATGTTGTGAAATATTATCGACTAAAGGTTTAATTACACCTACATCACGCGTTGTTGTTGAAAAGCCTATTGGTTATTGCGGTGATTCTGCTGAAGCAATTAATGGAAAAATTGCAGAATTTTTTAATGAAGAGCAAATTTTCCGTATTGACCATTACTTAGGTAAAGAAACAGTACAAAACTTAATGGCGCTACGTTTTTCAAACTCATTGTTTGAAAATATGTGGGATGCTAAATCTATTGATAACATCCAAATTAGCTTATCAGAAACTGTTGGCCTTGAAAGCCGTGCTGGTTTTTACGATAAAGCCGGTGCACTTCGTGACATGGTTCAAAACCATTTATTACAACTACTTTGTTTAGTTGCAATGGAGTCGCCTAATAAGCTTAACGCTAACAGCATTCGTAACGAAAAATTAAAAGTATTAGAAGCACTTCGCCCACTAGTAGGTGGTGATGTTGATGAAAATATTGTGCGTGGTCAATACGTACCAGGTGACTTAAACGGTAAAATTGTACCGGGTTACTTAGAAGAGCTAAATGAAGGTTCTAGTAAAACAGAAACGTTTGTAGCTATTCGTGCGCATATTGATAACTGGCGCTGGGCGGGTGTTCCATTTTACCTTCGTACGGGTAAACGTATGGCTAAGCGCTGTGCAGAAATTGTGGTTGAATACAAAAAAGTATCTCACAATATCTACGAAGATAACGTGGGTAATATCGAGCCCAATCGTCTTGTTATTCGTTTGCAGCCAGAGGAAACAATTCAACTAACGCTTATGTCTAAGCGTCTTGATAACCTTCAAATGCAACTTGAACCAGTAACAATGAATATTGAGCTTTCACAAGCTTACAGCAATGGTTTTCACTCAGATGCGTACAAGCGTTTAATGCTTGATGCCGCTGCAAATAACCCATCATTATTTATTCACCGTGATGAAGTTCGTCAAGCGTGGAAATGGATTGATCCAATCATTGACCGTTGGCAAGACAAAGGCAAGCCTGCGCTTTACCGTGCTGGTAGCTGGGGTCCTGAGGATGCTGATGAACTATTGGCAGAAAAAAGCCACGTGTGGTTTAACACAGGCGATAAGGTATAAGCATGGCAACACTAGTTGAAAAATTTTTTGACGATAAAGATGCGTTAACAGCTGAGCTTTCTGCAACGCTTGAGCAATCACTACGTGATGGTATTAAAAATGATGGCCGTGCTGTATTAATGGTGTCGGGTGGCTCGTCTCCTGCGCCCGCTTATAAGCATCTATCAACGCTTGATTTAGATTGGCAACATGTTGATGTTGCTATGGTTGATGAACGCTGGGTAGACCCAAGCCATGAAAAAAGTAACGAAGCGTTTATTAAAAGCACGTTATTACAAAATTTTGGCAGTGCTGCAAACTTTATAACCATGAAAAACGATGCTGCAACCGCGCAGCAAGGCAGTGAAGTGTGTGAAGCCGCTTACAGTGCTTTAAAAGCGCCATACGATGTAACTATTCTAGGCATGGGCCCAGATGGTCATACAGCGTCGTTATTCCCAAATGCAGACGGTTTAGAGCACGGTTTAACAACTGAGCAAACAGTATGTGCAATTAATGCGATACAAAGTGATGTGACGGGTAGTATTACTGAGCGAATGACCTTAACGCTAAATGCCATTGCGCAATCTAAAGTGGTTAAGCTTTTAATTAGCGGTGAAGAAAAACTCGCTGTTTATAAGCAAGCAAAAGCGGGCGGCGATGTTCATGACATGCCACTTCGCGCTGTGCTTAATCACCCAAGTATAAATATTGAAGTATATTGGGCGCCTTAATTTAGGTGCTAATTTAACTTTTAAAGGCCGCTTATATAAGCGGCCTTTTTTATTTGCTCAAATTTAAGCCTAAACACTGCAAAAAAACAGTCCTGAACTGTTAACCAATGTTAATGAATAACTTTGGTTTGTATTAAAATCAACCATGAAGTGTGTTGTTTTTGAACAGAATTTATGAGTTTGAGCTGTATGTTTTTTAGCAACGCTCAGATTTGGTTAGATTTTATTTTTTCATGGTCGCTGTCATAAAAGTTTCCCTTCCTTTTTTAGCTCAAAAGCATTAGCCTAAAGGTATTAACAATGAAACATATAAATTAAAATAAACGGAGCAGTAACATGGCGGAGCAACAAGTACAGCCTTTACACAACGAAAAGCATGCCAACACTAAAATTCAAAACGGCATCAATGTAGAATTCATGAAAACTCAACATTTAGTGCCAGTAGTTGCACATGAGTTTGCACGCGTAGCAAACGAGTTTCCAATGTCATTCGTTAAAAACAACGAAAGCGGCACTTTTCAAGCTGTTGCTATGTTTGGCTTAGAGCCAGGCGAAAACCTTTTTGTAGAAGATGGTAAATGGACTGCAGCATTTGCACCTATGGCATCTACTCGTTACCCACTGGGCTTAGTTAAACACCCAGATCAAGATCAATACGGTATCGTAATTGACGAAGCAAGTGCGCTTGTTGGTGAAGACGAAGGTAATGCATTATTTGAAAACGGCGAAGAAACAGATTACCTAAAACGTCGTAAAGAAGCGCTTGTATCTTTTATTGAGTTTTCTCAAGTAACTGAAGCGTTCACTAAATTCCTTGCTGATAAAGAGCTACTAATTGCGCAAACGCTTACAGTAGACATTAAAGGCGAGAAAAAAGACATCAACGGTATTTACCTTATCGATGAGAAAAAGCTAAACGAGTTAAGCGATGCTGATTTCTTAGAGCTTCGTAAACGTGGTTACTTAGCACCAATTTATTCTTTCTTAACGTCTACTCATCAAGTAGCACGTTTAGCGCGTTTAAAAGCTAAACAAGCTTAATTATACCAATTGCATTAAATTAGTGATCTATTATAGCGATAAGAAAATAGCTCAATAACAAGGCTAAAATTATGATACATAGTTGTTCTATATAAATAATTTTCAACGTAGTTAGTGAGCTATTTAATACGCTAGAATGATCATGTTTTTAATAAAATTGGTATTACAAACACGTAAAATTTTAAAAAGCGCCTTAAGGCGCTTTTTTTATGCCATTAAACTCACTTTAGTTGAAATTAAGCCCGCAACCATTCACATTAGTTTATAACTTTCCCATAAAAGAACTCATTATGAAAACACCCTTATTAGCAATTTTTGCGAGCAGCCTTTTTGCTTTAAGTAATAGCGTATTCGCTGCAGAGACTCCTTTTGCCATTGCGATTCATGGTGGGGCAGGGACAATAGAAAAAGCACGATTTACACCCGCCCAAGAAAAGCAGTACCGCGCTAAATTAACAGAGGCTGTAGAGACAGGTTATAAAGTATTGCACCAAGGCGGTGAAAGTTTAGATGCGGTAACTGCGGCAATTACAGTATTAGAGCAATCGCCTTATTTTAATGCAGGGCGTGGAGCGGTATACACTTACGATGGCGGGCATGAGCTTGATGCATCCATAATGGATGGTCGAAACCGTGAAGCAGGCGCCGTTGCGGGTGTAAAGCATATTGAGAGCCCGATTAAATTAGCGCGTTTGGTCATGGATAACTCTGTACACGTAATGCTTAGTGGGCAAGGCGCTGAGGAGTTTGCTAAAGAGCAAGGTGTTGAACTTGTCGAAAATAACTTATTTGATACCGAGCCTCGTTACAAAGCGCTTTTAAAAGCAAAACAAAAATTAGATAAAGCCAAAGCAACCAGTAAAGAGTACCAAGCCGCGCACAAAGCATTGCCTAACTCTTACAAAATGGGCACGGTTGGCGCAGTGGCGCTTGATAAAAACGGTAATTTAGCGGCAGGTACATCCACAGGTGGTATGACGGCAAAACGTTATGGCCGTGTAGGTGACGCGCCGGTAATTGGTGCTGGGACATTTGCTGAAAACGAATCGTGCGCAGTATCGGCAACAGGGCACGGTGAATATTTTATTCGCTATAACGTAGCGAGCGATATATGTGCGCGTGTTAAGTATCAAGGTAAAACCATAGCTGAAGCTGGAGATGAAGTTATAAACGGTGTGCTTAAGCCAATTGGTGGCACTGGTGGCGTTATTATTATTGATACTAAGGGGAATATTAGCTTGCCGTTTAATACCTCTGGCATGTATCGGGCAAGTAAATCGAATACGCAAGCGACCTACGTGGGCATTTTTAACGACGAATAAGCCAAAGTAATTTAATTAACCTCAACTCTGGTTAAGAGATTTACTAACATATTGAACCACAATGATATTTTAATTCATTTATTGCTAGCCAGTTATTTTCAGTGCAGTTAGCGCTGAAAATAACTGCTTGAGATAGATTTATTATTCGCAGTTTAGGTGAATCGCAGCGTTTATATAACAAACAACCCCGTGTTATGCATTTTGTAGGATTAACCCCGGCCGTTTAATTTGATACAATTATGGCTCTTTAACTAATTTTGTAAGGTATGCGGGTGGTAAACCTAGGTCAGTTGTTTGGCGAGCTAAAAACGTGCTTGAAAAAAGATCAATTCATTTTCAAAAAACGCTTACATGGCGTAAAAAAAATAACGGATGAAAACAAGCATGCCAACGCGCTTGAAAAAATAGCGGCTGATATAACCCGTAGCCAAGAATTACGCGATAAACGCTTAGCGGGCCTTCCTAAAGTGACTTACCCTGAGCAATTGCCAGTAAGTCAAAAAAAGGAAACAATTAAAGACGCCATTGCAAATAACCAAGTGGTTATTATTGCCGGTGAGACGGGCTCAGGTAAAACAACTCAAATACCTAAAATGTGTTTAGAGCTTGGTCGTGGTGTTGATGGCTTAATAGGCCATACTCAACCACGCCGACTCGCTGCGCGAACGGTGGCTAACCGTATTGCTGAAGAAATGAAGTGCGAACTTGGTCAGCAAGTCGGTTTTAAAATTCGTTTTAGCGATCAGGTTTCTAATAATACGTACGTTAAACTCATGACTGACGGTATTTTACTGGCAGAAATTCAGCAAGATCGATTTTTAAACCAATACGACACCATAATTATAGATGAAGCGCACGAGCGTAGCTTAAACATCGACTTTATTTTAGGTTACTTAAAAAACCTACTTCCAAAACGTCCCGATTTAAAAATAATAATTACGTCTGCAACCATCGATCCTGAGCGCTTTTCAAAGCATTTTAATGATGCGCCCATTATAGAAGTATCGGGTCGTACTTTCCCTGTTGATGTGCGTTACAACCCAACGGCCGATATTAATAAAGAAGATATGGAAGCCGAGGGCGATCAGCTACAAGGTATTTTTGATGCTGTTGACGAACTGTGCGCGGAAGGTCCTGGCGACATACTGATATTTTTAAACGGTGAGCGTGAAATACGCGATACCGCTGATGCACTTAGCAAGCGTAATTTAAAACACACTGATGTATTACCACTTTACTCGCGCTTATCTAACGCAGAGCAAAACCGTATATTTGCGCCACATTCTCGTCGTCATATTATTTTATCGACCAACGTAGCCGAAACGTCACTAACCGTGCCTGGTATTCGTTATGTCATAGATCCAGGTACTGCGCGTATAAGCCGCTACAGTTATCGTACAAAAGTTCAGCGCCTGCCAATAGAACCTATATCGCAAGCAAGTGCTAATCAGCGTATGGGTCGTTGTGGACGTGTTGAAGCGGGTATTTGTATTCGCTTGTACTCTGAGGATGATTTTTTATCGCGCCCAGAGTTTACCGACCCTGAAATACTGCGCACTAATCTTGCCTCAGTTATTTTGCAAATGTTGGCACTCGGGCTTGGTGATATGGCGCAATTTCCGTTTGTGCAAGCACCAGATAGCCGTAATATAAGTGATGGTTTATCGTTATTAGAAGAACTACAAGCAGTAAAACCAGACAAACGTGATAGTAAAACGAGTTTAACCGCTTCAGGTAGAGAACTCAGCCGATTACCGGTAGACCCTCGTTTAGCTAAAATGGTGCTCACAGCTCACAAACTTGGCGCATTGCGTGAAGTGATTGTTATTGTGGCGGCGCTGTCGATTCAAGATCCACGCGAACGCCCGCAAGAAAAACGTGCTGCAGCTAACGAAAAACACGGTCGCTTTGACGACCCAGATTCAGACTTTATCGCTTTTTTGAACTTATGGAATTACTTAGAAGAGCAGCAAAGCGAGCTGACTAACGGCCAGTTTAGAAAGCTGTGTCAAAAAGATTTCCTAGCCTATATGCGTTTGCGTGAGTGGCAAGATATTGTTTATCAAATAAGTACTGTGTGTAACGAAATGGGCATGAAAGCAACCAGCCAAGCGGCTGATGGCGAACTTGTTCATAAAGCGTTATTAAGCGGAATGCTGAGCCATATTGGCTTTAAAGATGAGAAGCAAATATACAAAGGTGCACGTAATAGTCAGTTTCATATTTTTCCGGGTTCAGGTTTATTTAAAAAGAGTCCTAAATGGATCATGTCAGCGGAGCTGGTAGAAACCAGTAAATTATATGCCCGCACAAATGCAAAAATAGACATTAACTGGGTAGAACCATTAGCACAGCATTTAGTAAAACGTAGCTACACAGAGCCACACTGGGAGAAAAAGCCAGGTGCGGTAATCGCGTTTGAGCAGCAAACTTTGTACGGCTTACTTGTTGTAAATAAACGCCGCTGTGTTTATAGCAATATTGACCCTAAAGTGAGCCGAGAGCTTTTTGTACGCACTGCATTAGTTGAGCAAGAGCTGGGCTTAAACGAGGGCTTTTTAGCGTTTAACAGTGAGCTTATTGAAGATATTCAAGTACTGGAAAATAAGTCTCGTCGTCGTGATATTTTAGTTGATGAGCAAACGTTATTTGAGTTTTACGATAAAAAAATACCCAAAGAAATTAATAACCGCGCTGCATTTTTAAAATGGTATAAAACACAAAAACAACAAAATAAACATTACTTACACATGACCCGTGAAGAGCTAATGCAGCATGGTGCAAGTAATATCACTGAGTTTGACTACCCTGACACATGGCAGCAAGACAATATTATATTACCGCTTGCTTATCATTTTGACCCAGGACAAGCGGTTGATGGTGTTGCGGTGCAAATACCGGTAGCACTGTTGAATCAAGTACAAGAGAGTGGTTTTGACTGGCATATACCTGCATTTAGACATGAGCTAATAAGTGGGCTTATAAAGTCATTGCCTAAATCGCTTCGCCGTAATTTTGTGCCAGCACCAAATTATGCAGATGCAGTACTTGCAGCTATTGAGCCAATGCAAGGTAGCTTAATTGATGCTTTAGCTACGCGCTTATTAAGAATGACAGGTGTGAGAGTTGATGCAGAAGCGTGGGATTTAACCGCGCTTGCACCGCATTTACGATTGCAGTTTGAAGTACGTGATGAACACGATAAGTTACTTGCTCGTGGACTTGATTTAGCCAAACTTAAAGCAGAGCTGCAAGGTGAAGTAACCGAAACACTGTCTAAAGTAGCCGATAAAGGCATTGAAAAATCAGACCTAACACAATGGGACTTTGGTGAGCTGCCAGCGTCATATGTTAAAAAACAAGGTCAATACGAAATAAAAGCATACCCTGCGCTGGTGGATAAAAAATCAGCCGCTGCAGTGGAGCTTTTTGATAGTGAAGCAAAAGCGCAGCAAGCGCATCAACAAGGTTTGCGCCGTTTAGTATTGTTAAATGTGCCGTCGCCAATTAAGTACTTACAACAAAACTTACCGAATAAGGCAAAGCTGGGTCTGTACTTTAATCCATTTGGTAAAATAGCTGATTTAATTGATGATTGTATCGCCGCAGGTGTTGATAGCTTATTAGTGAAACACGGCGATATACGCGACGAAAAAGCATTTGAAACAGTAAAAGAGCAAATACGAGGTGAGCTAGGTGATGCCGTTGTATCGATTGCAACGCAAGTTGAGCAAGTATTAAGTATTGCGCACGCACTGCATAAAAAAATGAAAGGGCGCGTTGATTTAACCATGATAACCGCGCATGGCGATATAAAATCACAGCTTGAGTCACTTATATTTAAAGGTTTTGTGAGCGCGCATGGCGCAGATAAAATAACGGATTTAATTCGTTATTTAAAAGCGATTCAAAAACGTTTAGAGAAGCTGCCTGTGGATCCAAATCGTGATAGGTTATGCGTACTAGAGTTGGATAAAGTTGCTCAAGAGTACAAAAAAGTAGTTAATAAAACGCCTAAAGGCTTGCCTATTCCACAAGAAGTAACCGCTATTTTTTGGATGCAACAAGAGCTTAGAGTGTCGCTATTTGCTCAAACACTTGGCACGCCTTACCCAATATCTGCTAAACGGGTACTCAATGCGATAAAAGAGATAGAATAAAACTTGCATTTTCTATTAAGCTTAGTACCTTAATAGGAGGATTTATTTTTGTTTTGAAAAGGAAGTGACATAGTTATGTCCTCATCGATTGAACATAAAACAAAGCGACTTTTAGTGGTAGACGACGAGTATTTTAATTTTGAAATGCTCAAAGCAGCACTCGCGTCGAAATTTGATGTTAGTTATGCAGATTCAGGGCAAAGCTGTCTTGCATCGGCAATTGCGAGTCCGCCAGATATAATTTTGCTTGATGTTTGTATGCCTGGTCTTGATGGTTATGATACATGCCGAATGCTGAAACACACACCTGAAACAAAAAATATTCCTGTTGTTATGGTATCGGGCCTAGAGTCTCCATCTGAAAAACAAGCAGGGTTTGACGCTGGTTGTAACGCATATGTTGTAAAGCCATTTTCAGTGGGTGCTTTGTTGGAAGAAATTAACACGGTTTTTTAGAGGTAACGTATGTTTACTGATGATAAGCGAAATTTTAGACGCATGCAGATCAATACACCTGCAAATTTAACAACGATAGAACCAATAGCGGGTTTAAGTTTTGCCGCAGAGTGCGTGGATTTAAGTGCAACAGGTTTATCAATTCATTTAGATGAATTACTTGAACCTAATACATTACTGACGGTGAACATTGATTCAACTCACCCAAGTATTGCGCCTTTAAATGCAACAGCAAAAGTAATACGTGCCAGCAAAGAAGATGATGGCACGGTAACAGCAGGTCTTGAAATCATTCAGTTTAACTAACTTGAATCCAGTTAAACTCAATAGTAGATATTAAAAAACCTTACAGATTAAGCCTTTTAAGTAAAAGCCTTCAGGGTAGCTGCCAGCAATTGGGTGATCAGCTGCCTGGTTTAATCGCTCCATTATAAGTAGGTCTTTACCTGCATCAAGTGCTGCATCGGCTACTACTTTTTGAAATAAGTTTTGTTCCATTAAACCAGAGCATGAGAACGTTAGTAATGTTCCACCTGGTTTTAGTATTTGCATGGCAATCATGTTGATATCTTTGTAACCACGACACGCACCGGTTAGCTGCGCTTTATTATCAGCAAACTTTGGTGGGTCCATTACGATGGTATCAAACTGTCTACCTTCGTCGCGGTATTGGCGTAGTAACTTAAATACATCCTGCTTAACAAAACTTACTTTATTTAAATCTAAGTTATTATGCTCAACATTACGTTTTGCTGTATCTAAAGCGGGTTGAGATACGTCTACGTTAGTTACATGCTCACATCCACCACGCAGGGCGTACAACGAAAATGTACCTGTATAACTAAAACAGTTAAGTACCGTTTTACCCTTTGAGAAGCGCTCAAGTGCGGCGCGGCTATCGCGCTGGTCTAAATAAAAGCCTGTTTTATGTCCATCAATTATATCGACTTCAATTTTAAAACCGTTTTCCTCAATAAGTACCGGCTGTGTTGGTTCGTTACCCCAAAGAGCGCCTTTTATTGGCTCTAAGCCTTCTTTAGTGCGTACTTCTACGTCTGAGCGCTCGTAAATGCTAGAACCTGGGAAAATAGACATCAACGCGCCAACAATCTCGCCTTTATGACGCTCGGCACCCGCACTTAGTAGCTGACACACTAATACATTATCAAACTTATCGATTGTAACGCCTGGTAAGTAATCAGATTCAGCAGCACATAATCGAAACCCTGTTAATCCGCCTTCTTCTATTACTTGGCTACGTGCTTCTAATGAGCGACGTAAACGGCGTTCAAAAAAGTTTTGATCAATTACTTCTTTTTCGTCAAAGCTCCAAACACGTGCACGAATTTGTGAGTGAGGGCTGTAAGCAGCAGTTGCTAAAAACTTACCTTCGCTATCGTGAATCGTTACTGTGTCGCCTAATCCAGGTTTACCTTTAATTTTTTTGATGGCTTTTGAAAATAACCAAGGGTGTTTTCTTTTTAATGATTTATCGCGACCAGCTTGTAGGTAAACGGCAGATGACATAAGGCTTCTCAGTAGTAATAAATAAGCGCTGTATTTTAGTCAAGCAAGGAGCAACATACAATGAATGTTTTGCAAGGTGGGCATAAAGCACGGTAAAGTACGGATAATTTATCGATTCATTAGCTTTTGGAACCTAATAGTGCCTGACGCCGTTTTAAGCCCCGATTTAAAAATACTTAATTCACAATGTAGAGAATTTATAACCTCTTTAGTGCATGCCGATGTTGCTCACGATATTACCCATATAGAACGCGTGGTGCGCGTTGCAATACAGTTATGTAATGCGGAGCAGGCAAACATGTCAGTTGTATTACCTGCAGCGTGGATGCACGACTGTGTGGCGGTGGCTAAAAACCACCCTGATCGTGCAAAAGCCTCTACTATGGCAGCCGATAAGGCATTGGAATTTTTAAAATCTATTAATTATGACGAGTCACTTTTTGATGAGATTCATCATGCCATTGCCGCTCATAGTTTCAGCGCAAATATAAAAATTAAAACAGTTGAAGCGCAAATAGTACAAGATGCTGACAGAATGGATGCATTGGGCGCTATTGGGGTGAGTCGCTGCATGAAAGTAGGCGGATCAATTTCTCGGTTATTGTATAACCCAGAAGACCCTTTTTGTATTGAACGCGAGGCTGATGATAAAAAATACACGCTTGATCACTTTTTTATAAAGTTATTACATATTGCCGATAGTATGAATACGCCATCTGCTAAAGCAGAAGCGAATAGACGTACAAGGTATATGCATGACTTTTTAGAGCAATTAAAGTCAGAAATAGGTGAGTAACGTGAATAATACAAGCATACCTAAGTTATCTGGGATTGATCATTGCCATTTAAATGTTGATAGCTTGGTTGATGCCGTTAAGTGGTATGAGCGTGTTTTAGGTTTTAGTGTAGTATCCGAGCTTGCCTTTTGGGATGAGGACGGACGCGGCCCTTTAACACTTGAAGACGCTAGTTCAACAACTCGTTTAGCACTTTTTGAAGGTGAGGGGCGTAGTAAAGGGATTGCATTTTTGGCAACTGGCGAGCAATTTATTCAATGGCGTAATCATCTTGAGGGTTTAAATATAAAAGTAGTTTTAGCAGATCATGGTGTAACGTTTTCTATGTACTTTAAAGATGGAAGCGGTAATAGCCATGAAATTACCTCACATGACTATCGTTATATAAAGTCTTACTATCCAAATGTTGAGCTTGGCTCTCACAGCGCTAAAAAGAATTAGCTTTCTTGATTTGAATTTTTTATAGCAAGAATATCGTCTAAGTTTTTCACAAATAGTTCGATTAGAGCGGGATCAAAATGAGCTCCTGCTTGCTCTTGCATATGCAAAACTGTTTTCTCTACACTCCATGCCTCTTTATAAGGGCGTTTTGAAGTCAGAGCATCAAAAACGTCAGCAACGGCAACAATTCTACCTTCAATTGATATTTCTTCGCCTTTGATCCCGTTAGGATAGCCTGAACCATCCCATTTTTCGTGGTGTTCAATAGCAAGTTTATGAGCGAGTTGTAATAATGGCGATGAAGAATTTGCTAATATTTGTGCACCAATTATGGCGTGTTTCTTCATATGCTCAAACTCTTCAGAAGTTAACTTGCCTGGCTTGAGTAAGATAGCATCAGGGATACCTATTTTCCCAACATCGTGCATTGGGGCGGCTTGGCGTAAAAGCTCTGCACTTTGCTCATCCATACCTAGCGCTAATGCTAATACTTTGCTGTATTGGCTCATACGCACTATATGTTCGCCAGTGTCAGTATCTTTATATTCAGCAGCACGGCCTAGGCGTTGTACTAAATCTACATGTGCTTGTTTTAATTGCTCAGCTTGCACTAGCGATAAGTGAGTTTTAACTCTAGCTCTTACAATAGCAGGGCTTATTGGCTTAGTAATATAATCTACGGCACCAAGTTCAAAACCTTTAAATTCATCATTTTCGTCCCCCAAAGCTGTCACAAAAATAATGGGGATATGAGACGTTTTAGGATTGTTTTTTACCCGCTGGCAGACTTCAAACCCATTCATATCTGGCATCATTATGTCGAGCAAGATTAGCTTTGGTAGTTCTTTTTCAAGTAGTGCCAATGCGGCATCACCCGATTTAGCAAACGACATACGATATTGATTACCTAACACTTCGCGCATTACTTTTAGATTTGCAGGCTCATCGTCAACAATTAATACTCGTGGCCTATCTGTTGTAAAATCCATTAATTAATACTCATTGTTTGTTAGTTTTTCAAGTAAGGTTTCTAGTATTACGTGTGCTTTATCAAAATCAAATTCATCAAAGGCCTCGGCTATAGCATCAACTTCATTTTTATAGATTGAAGGTATGCCGCGTTGCAGTTTTGCTAGTAGCTCATCATTTAATTCTGCATTTTGTGCATCTTGATAGAGCGTCTTACACAGTGACTTAATTTCATCAATTGATAGCGTGTCAGAACTATTATCTTCAGGCTTACTACTTGGCTTATCGCAAGTATTAGATGATAGCAATTGTGAGATGACAAGTAGCTCGTTTTTTATATCGTCTAAAGTACTAATAACTTTAGCGTCACTTTGTTTTTGCTCTAAATCGGTTAATAACTTCATTAATGTTATTAGGCCTAAGTTACCAGCAACACCTTTAAGTGTGTGAATGGTGCTATCGACATCTTTTATGTTTGATAATTTATCACTGAATAATGTTTCGAACCGTTTATTACTGCCACTAATAAATTTAGTAATCTCTGTAAGTTGCTTACATTTAGAACCCCAAAGAGCTAACCCTTTTTCAAAATCTATATGCTGCGCTTTAGGATCGCTTTGCGATATAACCATTTCTTTTGCAATACCAAGACCAAGCACTTGTGCTATTTCTTGGTTTAGCTGATTTATATCGACGGGTTTATTTGCAAAGCCATTCATGCCTGCTTTTTTAGCCGTAAGCTTATCTTGTTGTAATACACTGGCTGTGAGCGCGATAATTGGCGTGTATTTAATTTGTCTTTGATTTTCTATTGCTCTTATTTTTTGTGTTGCCTCTATGCCATCACACAATGGCATATGTATATCCATTAAAATGACATCAAAGTCTTGTTCTTCAAATACTTTAATCGCTTCAAGTCCGTTAGATGCCTTGGTAACTGCATGTTGATCGCGTGACAGGAGTAAAGAAAGTAGTTCTGTATTTTGCTCTATATCGTCAACTACTAACACCCTAAGTGCAGGCAGTTGTGTGTGTAGACCATCAAAATGATCTATTTTAGTTTCGTCACCTAAAGTAAGCGGCAATGAAAAGTAAAAGCAGGTGCCTTTACCTAGCTCACTTACTAAGTTTATTGTTCCGCCCATAAGCTCTACAAGTTGTTTGCTTATGGTAGTACCAAGACCTGTACCACCAAAACGGCGAGTAGTAGTACCATCGGCTTGTTCGAAAGGTTGAAACACTGCTTGAATACGATCTTTTGCAATACCAATACCGGTATCTTGCACTTCAAAAAACAGATGCTGATTTTGTGTTATAGCAACAGTTACGGTAACAGAGCCTTTTTCGGTAAACTTAATAGCATTACCAATTAAATTAGTAAGTACTTGCCTGAGTCGATCTGGGTCACCGTAATAAGTAGCACTTACTGATTCTTTAATATGAAGTTTAAGTTCTAAATCTTTCTTTTTAGCTTCTAACCAAAAAGTAGAAATAATACTGTCTATTACTGGCTTTAAACTAAAGTGTATTAGCTCAATAGTGAGCTTACCGCGCTCTAGTTTTGCCGAATCGAGAATTTCATTTAATAATCTAAGTAATGAACGCGCTGCATTATTTACGGTCACTAAATGTTTTTGTTGTTCTTGATCAAGTGGGGTATCCATTAACAAGTCACTAAAACCTATTATAGAATTCATTGGGGTGCGTATTTCATGGCTCATATTAGCCATAAAAGATTGCTTTGCATAAGCAGCTTCTTCAGCTTTAAATTTAGCTTGCTCTAGTTTTTCTTCATATTCTTTGCGTTCTGTAATATCGACTAAAACACCATCAATCCACTTTGCTTGGCCTTGGGGGTCAAAGTCGATGCTGCCTTTATTTAAAAGCCATAAGATTTTACCGCTTCTGTGGCGAATTCTATATTCGATTGAATACTGACGTTTTTCTTCTACGGCTTTTGTGACGGCATCTACAATAGGTTGCTGGTCTGATTTTAAAACTAGATCGTTAAATTCAATGCAATGTTCAGTAAATTCATTAGGGTTATAACCCGTTAACTCGTTGATGCTCGGGCTGATAAAAAGCATGGTCCAGTTATCATCAAATTTACACCTAAAAGCCACACCTGGCATGTTATCCATTAAAGAGCGGTATTTTTGCTCTTTTTCTTCAAGGCTTTTTTGTAAAGCTCGTTGCTCTGATAAGTCGGTTATGAAGCCTACGTATAGAGGATTTTGCCCTGGCTGATTAACTTCTCCAATCCCCAAACGAATCGGGAATAAGTGGCCATTTTTATGCTTTGCAAAAATTTCACGGTTAACACCGATTACTTTACCTAAATCAATATTTTTAGCTTTAGAAAGGTAGCTATCGTGATGCATCGCGATAGCATCATCCATTAGCATTTTAATATTATGATTTTGTACTTCATTTTCGTGCCAGCCAAAAATTTTACTGGCTGATTCGTTAAAACTTAAAATAATGCCGGTGTGATCAATCGTTACGATTCCATCAATGGCTGTGCCTAAAATTGCGTTTAAGCGAGACTCGTCGGCTGACTTTTCTTCAAGTAACATTTTATATCTGACCATGCCATTAAGTACCGCTACTACGCTTGTAATGGCAATCGTTGCAGTTGCAACCGCGATGGCTACAAAAGTGAGCCCAGCAGAAGCATTTGCGTCGTCATATAAAAGAGGAGATGTTGCAACAAAGCGTGTAGATGCCATGCCCATATAATGCATAGCAGCAACAGCAAAGCCTAATATTGTAGCGCTGATGGCTCTATTTTGTAGGTATGATAGTTTTGGAAAAAATTTTTCAAGATTAAAGCGGCTATATAACGCTATAAACGAAAGAGCGACGGCAACTAAAATTGAAAGGCCAAAGGTCAGTGGGTCATAGCGCAACATTGGGGAAAGCTCCATTGCAGCCATACCGCTGTAATGCATTGTACCAATACCAGCCCCTAGTAAGATGGAGCAAATGCTGAGCACTCTAAAGTTTCCATCACTATTTACAAGTATTGATACTGCATACTGACATGCTAATAAAGCAGGAAGAAAAGAGAGTAGTGTGATTGTTGGATCGTAGCTTATATTAGTACATAGCGAAAAAGCTAACATACCTATAAAGTGCATACTCCAAATACCAGAAGAAAATACAGTTGCTGCGGTTATATTTGCTAAACGTTGATAACGAGGGAATTTAGTCTCTTTTGCTAAATCAATGAGCTTTGTAGTAAAAAAAGCAGCAAAAATGGCTATTAATACAGACATTGAGACTAGAAGAGGGTCGTAAACCCCATTGAGTATTAGGCTTGGATCTTGGTCTGTAATGAAGAAAGCTGATAGCATAACGGCTCGAAATATAATCTTTATTTTACAAGTTTAATCTAATTTACTAATAAATGAACCGTTATTTCTAATCGCGCTATAAAGTGACGAATTCTAACCAAGTTTATTTATTTTTTGTTATTGAAGTAAATAAAATATTTTAACTTTCAATTCAAATAAAACAGACGGCTCAATCTATAGCTTATTATAATAAAGTGGATTAGGAGTTAGGTGCGACTGTATGCCTAAGAGTTTAAAATT
Source organism: Pseudoalteromonas sp. SWYJZ19 (assembly GCF_015864375.1). Taxonomy (NCBI): domain Bacteria; kingdom Pseudomonadati; phylum Pseudomonadota; class Gammaproteobacteria; order Alteromonadales; family Pseudoalteromonadaceae; genus Pseudoalteromonas; species Pseudoalteromonas sp. SWYJZ19. The sequence continues at coordinate 60,201 of NZ_JADYXI010000011.1, read as the reverse complement.
GATGGTAATATGGATTATATAAACGGATGCAATATTTAGAGTTTAGGTCGTGTTTGAATATCAACTAAAAAAGAGTACTAGACGCAAAACAGTCGCAATAAAAGTGCATAGTCAAAAGGTAACTGTGTATGCGCCACATTTTGTCGCAAAAAAACACATTGATACTTGGTTATTTGACAAACAAGAGTGGGTTGCAGAACAATTAAAAAAACAATTGTCAATTGATGACACTAAGCAGTACCCTTTTGAATCTAAAAAAATAAGTGTTTTTTCAGAAACTATTTATTTGAAATTGGACTCAGGCCAAGATTCCAAAGTAACCCCGTATGATGACCACTTACTTATTACAATATCTCCTCGAGTTAAAAACACTAATCAAAAGTATCGACAGCTATTAGAGACTTATTTAAAAGAGCAGCTTATTGCTTACATAGAAATGCGTTTAGCGTATTTCTGTACTCAAATGGGTGAAGAGTTGCCAAATGATTTAAAAATAGGTGTTTATAAACGAAAGTGGGGGAGTTGTAATAGCAAGCGAGAACTCACTTTTAATTTACATCTTATAGGTGCTCCTTACCACGCTATAGATTATGTGATTGTTCATGAGCTTGCCCATTTAAAGTATTTAAATCATAGCAAAGCTTTTTGGCAGCGAGTAGAGGCGTTTTTCCCCGATTACAAAACATCATCTAATTGGTTAAAACAAAATGGTATGAGTTTACAGTGGGTGTTTTGATGTTACGGAATATAGGAATATAGGAATATAGGAATATAGGAATATAGGAATATAGGAATATAGGAATATAGGAATAGTAGAGAAGTGGTGGAGGGAGCTGGATTCGAACCAGCGAAGGCTGAGCCGTCAGATTTACAGTCTGATCCCTTTGGCCGCTCGGGAACCCCTCCACACTAATTTTATTGCATTTGGCCCCACTTAACTTAGCGGTAAGAANATAGGAATATAGGAATATAGGAATATAGGAATATAGGAATAGTAGAGAAGTGGTGGAGGGAGCTGGATTCGAACCAGCGAAGGCTGAGCCGTCAGATTTACAGTCTGATCCCTTTGGCCGCTCGGGAACCCCTCCAATGCAACGGCGCTGATAATAGCAAATTGCGTATTTAAGTAAAGAAAAAAGCTAAAGAAAATTGAAATAAAGCCGATAAATATCTATCAGTTACCACAATCGGCTAAAGACTATGCAAATAGATGATTTGTTAATCACAGAGAGTCAGTTAAACAGTAGACTCAATAATAGTGTGCATGAAAATCGCCGTGGCGAATTTGCACTATTATTAGCGATGCTGTCACATGACGCACTCGACTTTAGTCAATTTCATTTACCAAAAACTGAAATAGATAATTTAGTTATAGAAGAAGAGGCGTTAAGAAAGCAATTTGGCGCAGGTCCAAAGCAACTTTTAGCCCCTGATGAATATAATATGTTGGTTGGACAATTTAATGCATCATTAATATCTCAAGAAGGAGAGCACTGTGGTATGACAAGTATTAAGTTAAGACAATGCTTAAGCCCTGAACCACTTGCGATTAGAAATGATGATAAGCATATTCCACTTAATATAATAGATAACTGTGAGCTTGCCGTCAGAAGAAGAATTAAAAGCGAACAAACCCAACTAGCTAATCCCCCTATAGATGCAGCTGCTTTTTACGACAGCCTTAATAATGATGCATTACATCAACCACTTCAGCTCATTGCGGTGTGATATATGATTGTAATAATCACCAGTTAATATATGCTTTATAACGGGTCTGCTTTATATATTTGCTAATAATTGATTTAATGAAAAAAAAGCATCCAAAAATTAAATGCAATTGCTATAATGGCGTCAAATGGTATGACATGAAATGCCATTATCATTAAACCAAGGTAATTAGGAACGTAATGAAGAAAACATTCACGCTAAATCACGAGAAAATCAAATACCCTCGTATGGTTGATGCTGCAAAGCACGAAGTGAAAAAATATTTGAAAAGAGAGCGTAATAAAACGCTACCTGAAGATGCTGACTATTGGGCATTTGACTGTAAGTTTGGTAACACAGCTGAAGATGCGCAAGTTGTGCACGTTGCTGAATTAAGTAACCAAATTGGCGAAATTGAAAAGCAAGGTTTGACCTCTTTCTATGTAGAGATTTTAGCTCGACCTGCACAACGTCAACAGTTAGATTTAGATGATGACGAATAACACTTAATTTAATTAAGTGTTCGAAGTTTTAAAATGAGCCCAAGTGGCTCATTTTTTGTTTTTATGCATTAAAGATTCACCATAAATCATTTTTATTAGTAACCAATAAGTAGAATTTTACTTTGTTAACATTTGCATAACAAAATGTAGTGATATAGGGTGTGTTTAATAAAAAAAACAAAACAGTTGTACCATGCCGATAAATTACTCTGACCACCAATTGAAATTAAGCTTAAAGAGCTCTAAGGTACTTGTCGTTGACGATCAGCTATTAAGCTTAATTGTATTAAAAAAAATATTATCAGAGCATTTTAGTGTAACAACAACGAGCTGTGGTGAGGATGCGATTGAAATTTGTAAACATAATCCGCCAGATATAATACTACTCGATATTAATATGGAAGGAATGAGTGGTATTGAAACATGTCTAAAATTAAAAAATATATCTGAAACACAAGATATCCCCGTTATTTTTGTAACCTCATCTGAAAATCAAGAAGAAGAGTGCTGGGAAGCCGGAGCTGTAGATTTTATAAAGAAACCAACTAACTCGGAAACTTTATATAGAAGAGTGCGCGCCCATATTACGATGAAACTTCAACATGACTTACTCAATCAAAAAGTATTTCTAGATGATTTAACAAAGGTATTCAATCGTCGTTATTTTGATGCGCATTTTTCTAAAATGGAACGAAGCGCCTTACGAGAAAAAGTCGACTATGCACTATTACTCATCGATATAGACTACTTTAAGCAATACAACGATCTTTATGGTCATGTGCAAGGCGATACGGTTTTAAACCTTGTTGCACAAACTATTACTAATAGTTTGCAAAGGCCAACCGATTTTGTTGCGCGTTACGGCGGCGAAGAGTTTGTAGTTGTTTTACCGCATACAAGCACTGAAGGTGCGATTTGTGTTGCTGATAAAATTAAACAAAATGTGGTCGATTTAGGAATATTACACAGATATTCAGAATATGACTTTGTGACTATTAGTATTGGCGGTGCAACCCTACAACCGTACGTAAATAACAAAAACACCTTGCAGATCGCAGATGAAAAAATGTATGAGTCCAAAATGCAAGGTCGTAACCAAGTGTGTTTTTAAGTTTAGCTAGCTAATAAATCACTTTGCCACTTAAAAACACCTTGTAGGTGATAAATATTAAATAAGATTATTTATTACACGCTATGACATTTTTTGTACTTTTTATTGCTACCACATGGGCAGTCATCATTTCTGCCCACTTTAATATCTTCAACAGGATATATAGTGCCATCTAAATAACGCCATTGAGTGTTTTCTTTAATAAACTGCGATTTTTCGTGGAGCTCACAAAATAAGTTTTGATAAAAATATTGGGCTTTAAATTCTACAGTGCCGGTATCTCCATCATGGCTTGACCCAATTACATCAAGATTTATAAATCGACAGCTGTTAGCAAAATCATTGATTTCTTTAACCGGATTTTCAGCTTGTTTTTCTTTTGCGTAGGTTTGATAAACATATTCTGCATTTTTAATAACATAAGCACTGAATCGTGAGCGCATAAGTTGTTCAGGAGAATCAGCTTGCTTAACAGATAAGTGAAGCGGCTCGCAGCAATCAGCATAATTGTGCCCACTGCTGCAAAAACATAATGTGGTATTGAGTGAAGTCATAATAATAATACAAAGTCTAAAACATTAGTTTAACAAGCTTATTGGGCGAGTGATATCTCTGTTGTTTGAGACTTTTTAGTAAAACAGTATAGTTTTGTATTCGTTTTACTTAAATCGAACGATAAATTCGTAAGTAGTTGGTTATTAACTATATCGGTCCAGGTAATTACCGCTGCAAAGTTTCCGTTATGTAATGCAGAATTTAATACATACTCTAAATTTACTAGGTGCTTCTGTCTAATAACAAGTAATTTACTTGTATCAATAGAGCATGAGTCAAGTAAAGCTTTGCTAGGTACGTGATCTGGAGCAATTAGTAACGTCCATGCATTAGAGCTATTGTATTGGTGTAATACTTTTAAAAGCTCAAAGGTCGCTGAAATTTCATCTTCAATTTGAATCAAATTCACGCAATCGCTTTGCTCATCTTGTTGGTAACTTTTAACTGTTCTTACGGTAATAGGCTGTAACATAATTTCACTCACTGGGTTTTTATACAGTATTCATATACAGTAGTTTATACAGTGCTTTCGTGCAAGCCTTTTATGCTATTTATTTGTACAGTTATTCAGCTTTTGATCATTGTTTTTATTTTTTAATTTATAATTCTTTATTAATCAGGTTGTTATAGGGTTGTTTTTGAGAAGGTATTCTAAAAATAATTTTTTTCGTAGTGTCTTCATTTTGGGGTTTTATACTGTATAGGATTATCTTTGTAACCATATACAGTATTTTTTTACACTGCATACAGTACTTCTGCCATAGCTAGCTTATGTGTTTTCACTCGTGCGAGGGATCATATGAGAAAACTGGAGTTGGTGGATTTGTTCGTACAAACTTGCCGCATAACACTGAGCATCTTTAAATCGCTTAGTTTCGATATGTTTGCGTATATCTGTAACCGCTGCAGTGGCAGGGGCGTACCCTTGGCTACTTGCTAAGCTTAACCAAGCTACAGCATGAAATACACTTTGTGGCACGCCTTCACCTTTCACAAAAAATAAACCTAAATAAAACTGTGCTCTATGGTTTCCCGCCATTGCAGCAAGTCGCATCCATTTTGCAGCCAATGGAGCTTGATTATTTTTTAAATAATATAGGGCTTTATTTAACGTACTTTGCTCATCTTTTTTATTATCAACGGGCACAGAGGTATTTTCGGGTTGAGTAACAAAACCTAAAATATTATCTAGCTGTTGCTCTAAGTCTTGCTCACAAGGTGTTGTTTTAAGCATATTGGTTCATTTATTATTTTAACTACTCTAACAGTTTAGTATATAGCAAGGTAAAATGTCCTGTAAAAGATAATTTTTATGTTAAAATCTCGCCACTTTTTACTATCACAAGTTTATTATGTTCGAAGCCTTATTTAAACTGAGCGAAAATAATTCAACAGTTAAACGCGAATGCGTTGCTGGCCTAACTACCTTTATAACTATGGTATACATTGTATTTGTAAACCCGGCTATGCTCGCAGAGGCTGGGATGGATCAAGGGGCTGCATTTGTAGCGACATGTATAGCAGCTGCGATAGGCTGTTTTATAATGGGTTTATGGGCTAATTATCCATTAGCATTAGCGCCTGGTATGGGACTAAATGCCTTTTTTACGTATGGTGTCGTATTAGGAATGGGTTATACCTGGCAAGCCGCGTTAGGGGCTGTATTTATGTCGGGTTGTATATTTTTGTTTTTAAGCTTATTTAAAGTCAGAGAGTGGATTATTAATGCCATACCTCTGGTGCTCAAGCGAGCAATCGCAACGGGTATAGGTGCTTTTTTAGCATTAATTGCCCTTAAAAATGCAGGCATTATTGTCTCAAGCCCGGCAACATTAGTGCAGTTGGGCGACATTACTTCTCCAGGACCGTTATTGGCTATATTAAGCTTTTTTGTAATTGCAGCGCTTTTATACCGCGATTTTAAAAGTGGCGTGCTTATTAGTATTTTATTAGTGACTGGCATTGCTTTAAGTTTGGGGCTTGTTGAATATCACGGTGTTATGGCTATGCCACCATCAATAATGCCTACTTTTATGCAGCTAGATTTTGCAGCCGCTTTTGATATATCAATGATGAGTGTTATTTTTGCTTTCTTGTTTGTCGATCTTTTTGATACTTCGGGTACATTAGTTGCGGTAACTCAAAAAGCAGGTTTAGCTGATGAAAAAGGTAACATGCCTCGTTTAGGGCGCGCATTAAGTGCTGACAGCTCAGCAACAATTGCAGGTGCGATGCTAGGTACGTCTACGACTACATCGTATATAGAATCGGTTGCTGGTGTATCTGTTGGCGGACGTACTGGCTTAACAGCTGTAGTTGTAGGCATTTGCTTTTTACTAATGATGTTTTTTGCACCGCTTGCACAAATGGTACCGGCTTATGCTACGGCAGGCGCTATTTTATATGTCGCTGTTCTGATGCTGCAAAATTTAAAGTTTGTAAACTGGGATGATATGACCGATGCAATTCCTGTTACTGTGGTATTACTAATGACACCATTAACGTTTTCGATTGCGCACGGTATTGCACTTGGTTTTATATCTTATACGGCGGTTAAAGTCTTGTGCGGTAAGCAAGATCAAGTCAGTATTAGTGTTTGGATATTAACAGCCTTGTTTGTTTTCAAGTTTGCATTTTTGTCTTAATAGCTAACAAAAATACAAAAAAGCCTGCACAAATTTTAATTTGTGCAGGCTTTTTTAATGCTTTTATAAAAGCACTACCATTTCTTTTTAGGAGCAAACAGTATATCTAAGTCGTCTTGCTCTTCTTCTGTTTTCTTTTTAAGTGCGCTTGCATTAGAAGCTCTCAGTTCAACACTAATTGCCTCTAAGTAACCCTCAACTTCTAGCCGTTTTGTTGTTACGTATTCATCAGAGTAGGTGACTGCACTGAGTGTTGCCTGCGCTTTTTCAAAGTACTGTCTTGCAGAGCCAACCATACTTGCTGAACGGGCAGATAGGCCCCGTTTTATTTGGCTTTCAATATTAATACGCAGTTGTAGTTTTTCGAGACGTTTATCTTCTAAAACAAAAACTTGGCTATCAATACGACCTTTGCTGTGTTCAGAGCGTAAAATTGAGCGTAATTTTTTAATGCCTTGAATTAGGCCTACAAGTTGTTTGTCATTACTCGGTAGCGTTAAAGCTTCACTGCTATTATCTTGAACTGGATTAGATAAGTGCGTTTTTGCTTCACTTAAGCGGCTTTTAAGTGCTTTAGATGTTTGCGAGTTAGTAACCATTGTATTTAAGGCTTCGTAAATACGGCGCTGTAATGTACGAATTAGATTTTCAGAAAGGGGGATGTTAGCACTATTCATTAGTGCCTCTTCCGTTTCTTCTATTATAGCTTTCTGTTTTGTAAGCTCTTTACGGCGTTCTGCCTCTTGTTTTTCTTTGTGTTGTTGTACAGCACTTACCCAAAGTGCAATCACAATCAATGCAACTATAAGCACTATTATAATAGAAACGATCATGGTGTAATTCTCGGATATATAACCTAATTATTTAATCTTACATTAAATATACGTTAACAGGGTAGCTTTGCGCCGATTAACTTAAAAAATATACCAAAAAATTGATAGGTTGAGCTCTTTATAAACTGCAGTAAGCCTAAGGGCTTATAAACTAAAGCTGAATAATCATCGCTACCTGAAGCATATTTATTATGCTAGCCTTGAGCTCTAATCAGATAATTGCACACCTAAAGACCTAAAGTGCTATTTTACGTAAATAACACTTGGTTTTAAGCGGTATTGCCTTTATAAATAATATGAATAATAACGTTAAAATTTGCAGCCATGAAATTACAACAACTCAGATACATCGTAGAAGTACAAAATCATAAATTAAATGTTTCAGCGACTGCTGAGAGTTTATTTACCTCGCAGCCAGGAATTTCTAAACAAGTACGCATGTTAGAAGATGAGTTGGGTGTGCAAATTTTTGGTCGCAGTGGTAAGCATTTAACGCATGTAACCGGTGCCGGCGAAGATATTATTAATATTTCTCGTGAAATACTCTCTAAAGTAGAAGGTATTAAAGCCGTTGCTAATGAGCATACGCTACCTGATCAAGGTAAGTTAAATATTGCTACAACACATACCCAAGCGCGTTATGCTTTGCCTAACGTAATTCAAGGGTTTATGAAAAAATACCCTGCGGTATCGCTTCATATGCACCAAGGTACTCCACAGCAAATATCGGATGCTGCAGCACGCGGTGATGCCGATTTTGCTATTGCAACAGAAGCACTGCATTTGTATTCAGATTTAGTTATGCTGCCTTGCTACCATTGGAATCGCAGTATTGTTGTCGCTAAAGACCATCCGTTGGCTAAAAAGGCAAATAGTTTAACCGTTGCTGATATTGCTCAATATCCACTCATTACATATGTATTTGGTTTTACGGGCCGCTCAGAGTTGGATAAAGCGTTTAGCGCACACGGGCTTGAACCACACATTGTATTTACCGCAACCGATGCTGATGTTATAAAAACATACGTACGACTGGGTTTAGGAGTTGGTGTTGTTGCTTCAATGGCGATAGATCAAGTAAGCGATACCGATTTAGTGTGTATTGATGCAAGCCACTTATTTGAAGCTAGCACGACCAAAATTGGTTTTAGAAAGGGCAGTTTTTTACGTACTTATATGTATGATTTTATCGAACGTTTTGCACCGCATTTAACTAAAGAGCGCGTGGAGCGAGCAAGCTTATTACGTAACCAAGATGACGTAGATAAGTTATTTGCAGATATAGAGTTACCCGTTAAATAATGTCACTACATTAAACGAATAATAAAAAAGCCGCCTATTTTAAAAATAGGCGGCTTTTTCTTTTTATAGCGAGCTGATTAACATTCGATAATATTAACAGCCAATCCACCGCGAGCGGTTTCTTTATATTTAGTTTTCATATCGTTACCAGTTTCAAGCATGGTTTTAATCACTTTATCAAGCGATACCTTTTGCTCGCCACTGCCACGTATAGCTAAACGTGAAGCGTTAATTGCTTTAATAGCGCCCATTGCATTACGTTCAATACACGGCACTTGTACTAAGCCACCAACGGGGTCGCACGTTAGGCCTAAATTATGTTCCATACCAATTTCTGCTGCGTTTTCTACTTGCACAACATTGCCACCAACAATTTCTGTTAATGCGCCTGCAGCCATAGAGCACGCAACGCCGACTTCACCTTGGCAACCTACTTCGGCACCCGATATAGAGGCATTCTTTTTATATAAAATACCAATAGCAGCAGCGGTTAATAAATAACGCGTGGCTATATCGCGGTCTACTTCTTTCACAAATGTGTGATAGTACATAAGCACAGCCGGTAAAATACCCGCAGCACCATTAGTTGGTGCAGTAACTACACGGCCACCTGCCGCATTTTCTTCGTTTACGGCAAGGGCAAATAAATCAACCCAGTCCATTGCACGAAGCGGGTCGTTACTGACCTCTATATTTAGTTTTAAGTATAAGCTGGGCGCACGGCGCTTTACTTTTAAGCCGCCAGGTAAAATACCTTCGGTGCGCATACCACGGTCAATACAAGCCATCATTACTTTCCAAATATGGAACAATGTGTCTTTTACTTCGTCTTCAGTGCGCAGTGTTTTTTCGTTTTTCATCATCAAGGTAGAAACACTAAACCCAGACTCTTTACACATCTCTAGTAGTTCTTTTGCGCTACCAAATGGGAAAGGGGCTGGATTTTCTTCTCTAATATCGAGGGCAGCCTGTTTTTCGTTTTCAAACTCTTCGTCGGTAACAATGAAGCCACCGCCAATAGAGTAATATACTTTGCTGTAAACTTTTTCGCCGTTGTTTGAGGCGATAATTTCCATTGCATTAGAATGCTTAGGCAGTGTTTTACGACGATGGAAAACAATAGCACCTTGTTTTGGGAATTTGGCTTTGTGTGTTTTGTTTAGATAAATAACCTGATCTTTTTCAATGGTTGCTAAAATGTCGTCGACTAAATCGGCATCAATTGTTTCAGGATCGTAACCGGCTAAACCAAGAATTACGGCTTTACCCGAGCCATGGCCAACACCTGTTTGACCAAGAGAGCCATAAAGCTCTACTTTAATATCGGTCACATTTGCTAATAATTGTTGTTCTTGTAGGTCATTAACAAATAAGCGTGATGCGCGCATTGGGCCAACGGTGTGTGATGACGAAGGGCCAATACCAATGCTAAACATATCAAATGCACTGATCATAATGTGTGTGTCTCTACTTTGTTTTATCAGCACGAAGCTGCTCTTTGAACGGTCGAGCATGATAACGTGGAATTGTGATTGTGTAACTACTAATAACGAAGATTTAAACTGGTAAGGCGAGTTGTTTTGTAAAGTTTTTTATAATGCTTGCCGTCGCACCCCAAAGTAAACCATGCGGCGTTTTAAAACCTTGCAAAATAACCGTTTTCCCAAATCGTTGAAAAGGTAAGGGTTGCCAGTTAGCTTCGTTATTTAATTCAGTAACAGAGAGCAAAAAGCTCGCTTGTACTTCATTATAGTCATTTTCCCAGGTGGTGTTTTTTTTGAGTAAACCCACATAGGGGCTAATATTAAAACCCGCTAAGGTTGAATACTCAGGTAAGTGACCTAATACATTAACGTTGCTTTGGGCAATATTTAGCTCTTCTTTTAGTTCGCGAAGTGCTGTGGTGCGAAGGGTAATGTCGCTTACTTCAAACTTGCCTCCGGGCAAACAAATCTCCCCAGGGTGATGGTGTAAATAAGTAGGGCGTTTACACAGTAAAATATGTGCATGGTTATCTATATCAATAATTGGCAGCATAACCGCGCTAGCGCGTTTTTTACGTGTGTCTTTTAACTGATTTGGCGCAGCTGTAGGGCTTAACAGAAACCGCGCCATAATGTGTTCACTATTCAAAACGACCTACTGTTTTAATAAAGGGAGGATTTTATTTACTTTATCGTAAGTTTCTTGATATTCCAATTCGACTTTAGAATCAGCGACTATTCCGCCACCTGCCCAGCAGTAAATTTGCGCTTTGTGGCACACCAAGGTGCGAATAGTAATACTCGTATCCATATTTCCACATGCACTTAAATAACCAATCGAACCACAATAAATGCTGCGGCGATGTGGTTCTAGTTCTTCAATTATTTCCATCGCTCTAATTTTGGGCGCACCGGTGATTGAGCCACCCGGAAAAGCCGCTTTTAGCTGATCGACCGCTGTTTTACCTTCATCAAGTTCTGAGGTTACCGTGCTTACTAAATGATGCACTGCCGGAAAGCTTTCAATAGCAAAAAGGGAAGGGACGTGAACGCTGCCTGGTTTTGCTACTTTGCCTAAGTCGTTACGTAGTAAATCAACAATCATTACATTTTCAGCGCGATCTTTAGCTGATGCTGCGAGTATTTTCGCTTGGCGTTGATCCTCTAGTGCATCTGCTTTTCGCGGCAGTGTGCCTTTAATTGGCTTGGTTTCTACAACGTTATTGTTTACAGATATAAAGCGCTCAGGAGAAATTGATAAAATAGCCCCTTGAGGGTGATTTATAAAGCTTGAAAACGGCGCTTTATTTGCCTCACGCAGTTTAATATAAGCTGCCCAAGGGGAGCCTTCAAACTGAGCGTTAAAGCGCTGCGCTAAATTAATTTGGTAACAATCGCCACTTTTTAAATACTCCTCAATTTGGGCAAACTTTGCAGCGTATTCCGTTTCGCTCATATTTGATTGCCAGTCGCTGTTTAGGGCAAAGGACTGCGTATTAACTTGGGAGTTAGGGTGTGTATTTAAGTATTGCTCATAAAGCGCTAATCGATCGGTGTTTGGCTGCGATACATAAAACCAGCTTTGTTGCTGCTTGTCGTAAATAAGGGCATCTAAGTAAAGGCCAATAGCCATTTGGGGAAGATTAATGTCTTCAATAGCACGAGTGGGGATGTTTTCAATTGTACGGCCTAGGTCGTAGCCAAAGTAGCCAAGCCAGCCGCCGTTAAAGGGTAAATCGTAATCGGCTTTTGTTTTATCAAGATGCGAAAGCTCATTATTCATAATTTCAAAGCAGTTATCACTACTTTCTATATTATTTAAAAAGCTTTTATTATTTTTTACTTCAAGGGTACTTTGCGGCTCAATGGCAATAATATCAAAACGGCTGTTTATATGATTACTATTTGCAGAATCTAATAGAATTGCATAAGGCAAATGTGAAAAATGCGCAAAAACGTCAATGCAGTTTTGTGTTATGCCTAATTTAATACAATTTTTTTTATTGTTTAGCATTTACAGCCCCTTTAAGAACTGGCTCGAAACGGGCTGGGAGGGTATCATAAGTCAAATTTTTTGGCAGCACTAAGCTGTAAAAAACAGTGCAAACCACCGTCACCGGTTTGATTTAGATTACGCGACAACGCGTAACGGTAACTTAAGGAACCACTATGAGTACAATTTGTCAGCAAGACTTTATTGATAGCATTGAAGATGCATTGCAATATATTTCGTTCTATCACCCACTTGATTTTGTTCAAGCTCTCGAAAAAGCTTACAACAAAGAACAAAGTAAAGCGGCTAAAGACGCCATTGCACAAATTTTAATTAACTCACGCATGTCGGCTGAAGGCAAGCGTCCACTTTGCCAAGATACCGGTATTATTACCTGTTTTGTTAAAGTAGGTATGGATGTTAAGTGGGATAAAACAGATTTAACCGTTCAACAAATGGTTGATGAAGGTACTCGTCGTGCATATTTGAATCCAGATAACCCTTTACGTGCATCTATTGTTGCAGACCCTGCTGGCACGCGTAAAAATACTAAAGATAACACGCCTTCGGTTGTGCATATTGATTTAGTAGCGGGTGGAAAAGTAGAAGTAATGGTTGCAGCTAAAGGCGGCGGCTCTGAAAACAAAAGTAAAATGGTTATGCTAAACCCGTCTGATGACGTTGCTGAATGGGTAGAAAAAACATTACCAACAATGGGTGCTGGTTGGTGTCCGCCAGGCATGCTAGGTATAGGTATTGGTGGTACGGCTGAAAAAGCGGCAGTGATGGCTAAAGAGTCGTTAATGGACCCGGTTGATATCCATGAACTAATGGAGCGCGGCGCAGAAACGACTGAAGAAAAACTACGTTTAGAAATTTTTGACCGTGCTAATAAGTTAGGCATTGGCGCACAAGGCTTAGGCGGTTTAACAACGGTTGTTGATGTTAAAATTAAAACGGCTCCAACGCATGCTGCTTCAAAACCTGTAGTAATGATCCCAAATTGCGCGGCAACTCGCCATGTACATTTTACGCTTGACGGTTCTGGCCCTGCGAATTTAAAAGCGCCTAAACTAGAAGATTGGCCACAAGTAACATTTGAAGTGGGCGAAGGCACTCGCCGTGTTGACTTAAATACACTGACTAAAAAAGATGTTCAAGAATGGAAAATGGGCGAAACCGTTTTACTTTCAGGCACTATTTTAACAGGTCGTGATGCAGCGCATAAACGTCTGCAAGATATGATCAATTCAGGTGAAGGTTTACCAAAAGGCGTAGACTTTGATAATAAATTTATTTATTACGTTGGACCAGTAGACGCGGTACGCGATGAAGCAGTTGGTCCTGCAGGCCCTACAACAGCTACTCGCATGGATAAATTTACCGATATGATGCTAGAAAAAACAGGCATTGTAGGCATGATTGGTAAAGCTGAACGTGGACCTGCGACTGTTGAGTCTATTAAAGAGCATAAATCTGTTTATTTGATGGCTGTAGGCGGCGCAGCTTACTTAGTATCTAAAGCGATTAAAAAAGCACGCGTAGTTGCTTTTGAAGATTTAGGTATGGAAGCTATTTATGAATTTGAAGTAGAAGATATGCCAGTGACCGTTGCAGTAGACAGTGAGGGCGCCAATGCGCATACACAAGGCCCTGCAATCTGGAAAGCTAAAATAGAAGAGCTTGATAGCAAGCTAAAATAACCTAAGTTGTGTTGTTAAAAGCGAGCCTGGTGCTCGCTTTTTTGTTTTTTAGATATAGCTATGATCAGGTTTGCACATCTGACCAGTTGTTCTAAATCATCATTTTTTACTGTAAACCTATAGAATATAGCGCTTAGCGGGCAGTTAGTACTTGTATATTAAACTTTACATATAGCAATGCCATTACGTTCACGTAAACGTAAGTTAGTGTGGTTTTTATATTTGCAGTTTTTAAAACTGCCTAATGATGATTTTATGGGTTTTTTATCTGTATAAAGGTTTTAATTTGATTATTTAATCTAAGAGTCATGTTTTCATCGGTTTTATCATCTGTGAGTGTAGCGAACTCTAATATGAAGTGATAAAGTCTCGTCAATTTCCAGCGCGCATACCCTCTCACGGGTTAACTATTTCGGAGTATTTTAAGTGGCTGTGTTTAATCGAGTTGAATTTGATAACCATGAACAAGTAGTTTTTTGTTCTGATGAAGAGTCGGGTTTAAAAGCAATTATTGCTGTACATAATACCAATCTAGGTCCTGCTGTTGGCGGATGTAGAATGTGGGATTATGCGAACGACGAAGATGCCGTTTACGACGTGCTACGTTTATCAAAAGGCATGACGTATAAAAATGCAGTAGCGCGCCTACCATTTGGTGGCGGTAAATCTGTTATTATTGGTAATGCAAAAGAAATTAAATCTGAGCAATTATTCCGTGCATTTGGTCGTCAATTAGAGCGATTAAATGGCAGCTATTACTCAGCAGAAGATGTAAATATCACATGTGCTGATGTCGCTATTATGAATAAAGAAACTAATTACGTACTGGGCCTTGAAGGTAAAAGTGGTAACCCATCGCCATTTACAGCATACGGTACGTTTTTAGGAATTAAAGCAGCGCTACAGCATCAACGTGGTCATCAAGATTTTGCAGGTGTGAAAGTGGCCGTTCAAGGTTTAGGTGCTGTTGCTTATGGTTTATGTAAACATTTACATGATGCGGGTGCTGAACTGTTTGTAACTGATATTAACCAAGCAGCAATTGACCGTGTAGTTAATGATTTTGGCGCCACTGCAGTTGGTATTGATGAAATTTACGACTTAAGCGTTGATGTTTATGCACCATGTGCATTAGGTGCAACGGTTAACGACTTAACGATACCGCGTTTAAAGGCGACTATTATTGCAGGCTGTGCTAATAATCAGCTGGCAGAGTCTCGTCACGGTGAAGTTATTCGTGAAAAAGGTATTTTATATGCACCAGATTACGTAATTAACGCCGGTGGTATTATTAATGTTTATTACGAAACAGCGCCAGAAGGTTACAGTGCAGCAGCGTCTAATAAACATGTTGAAGGTATTTTTAATACGTTAACTGAAATTTTTGCCCGTAGCGAAAAAGAGCAAAAATCAACGCATTTAATTGCCGACGAATTAGCGCAAGAGATCATTAAAAACGGTCTGTAATCTAAGTTTGAATTTATATAAAGGTGTGCAATTGCACACCTTTTGTTTATCTGTAAGTTAATGCAATTATTACTGAACAGCGGTACACTTTATTTTTAATTTTGTGCGGCAAATTATGACTCCCTCAACTTCTCTCATGCAGCCTATCGATTTAGATAATTGGCCTAGAAAGCAACACTTTGAATTATTTAAACACTTTTCTCAGCCTTACTTTAATGTGTGTGTGCGTTTAGATGCTCAAGCACTTTACGACTATTGCAAAACCAATCAATTTTCTTTTTTTCAAGCGTATGTATATTGCACCTTAAAAGCGTGCCATGAGTACGATTCAATAATGCTACGTATAATAGATAATCAACCATGGTTACTTAATAGTGTTCGCGCAAGTGTGGTTGAGTTGTCTGAAAACGATACGTTTGTTTTTAGTTATTTTAACAGCACAGGCGAGTTTAAAGAGTTTGCAAATCATGCAAGTGGCGTAAGCAAAAAAGCGAAATTACAGCCGTTATTTTCTGATGCATTTGCTCAAACAGAAGGGCAGGCTGATTTAATTCATATATCTGTTTTGCCGTGGCTGAATTTTAGTGCGTTTTCGCATGCATTTAGTGAAGGGCAGAGTTTAGGCATTCCTAAATTTGTATTTGGTCAGTTTGATAAACACACAGGCACAATGCCTTTAGCTATCGATGTACACCATTCATTAATGGATGGTTTGCACGTAGCGAAATTTATAAGCACATTGCAGGGTACATTTGATACCTTTTGCAAAGGTTAACTTTAAACACATCAGTAACGGCAGTGCAAAGCAGTAAACAATTTATAAGTAATCTATAAGTAATCTATAAGTAATCTATAAGCAATGCGATGTGAATTACTTTATATTCAAATACATAACCTTGTATGCTTGAAAAACACGTGTGCTGGACATATTTATATACCATACCTTAGCTCAGGAAATCCCCATGATAAATGGACTGTTAATTGTTGTTTTAATTCTTTTTGTGGTGATTTTCTGGCGTTGGCCATCAATTCAAAACCGATTATGGCGCAGTAAATATAAAGACTTTGCTTTAAATTCGCAGCAAAAAGATATTTTACTGCGTTGCATGCCCATCTATAAAAAAATGACCGACGCCGACAGAGAAAAATTAGAGCGACATATTACGTGGTTTTTAAACGAAAAACGCTTTGTCGGTTGTGATGGCTTAAGGCTAACGTCTGCAATGAAGTTAATTGTTGCCGCCGATGCGTGTGTATTAGTACTTAATAAACCGTGGCCGTTATATAGAAATGTAAAAGAAATTTTATTATATCCAAGTGCTTATTATGCTCCGCAATCAACTCGCGATAGTGCAGGACTTGTGAGTTACCATAATACGGTAAGACTAGGCGAGTCATGGCCTGGCGGCACACTCGTTTTAAGCTGGCATGATGTACTTGAGGGTAATCGTTTACCAAGCGATGGACATAACTTGGTATTTCATGAGTTTGCGCATCAACTCGATCAAGAAACAGGTAAAACAACGGGTACGCCCATTTTAAAAAGCTCAGCAGATTACAAAGAGTGGGGCAGGGTATTTAGCCGCGCCTTCACCCAGTTAAAAAGCCATGTTGCCTATAGCATGCCGCATGTTATTCACAGCTATGGTGCGACTAACGAAGCTGAGTTTTTTGCTGTACTCACCGAAACCTTCCTCGAAAAACCCGCAGAGCTTCGCCGATACGATCCTGAAATTTACAGTATGCTAGTTAATTACTATCAATTTGACCCTATTGTTTGGCATTAAACCTACATAAACCGCGCTTTATCATATAACGCTGGCAAGTTGCGTTTGTTTTTGTTGCAATCATGTGAAATAGTTTTTACTGCAACAATAACAAGAGAGAAACGCATGAAAAAAATGCTTCATACAGTATTGGCGCTGTCGGTGTCATTAGCGATAGGGCAGGTAAATGCCGCTGAAAAAGACGAAAAAAAATGGCAAGTAGATTCACCTAAGGGGCAATTTGTTGACGCTGCAATTAGCGTTGAGCAGGGCACATGGATGAATATTGATGTAAGCCCTGATGGTAAAACCGTGGTGTTTGACTTACTTGGTGATATTTACACTATGCCAATGAGTGGTGGTACAGCCACCAAGCTCACCTCTGATATTGCATGGCAAATGCAACCACGCTTTAGTCCTAATGGCAAAAGTATTGCGTTTACCTCCGATCAAGGTGGTGGCGATAACATTTGGATAATGGACTTAAATGGCGAAAACCAACACGCAGTTACCGACGAAACTTTTAGATTACTAAATAGCCCTGCATGGAGCCCTAATGGCGACTACTTAGTTGCGCGTAAACACTTTACGGCTAGCCGTTCACTAGGTGCCGGTGAAGTGTGGTTGTACCACAAAGCCGGTGGCAAGGGTGTTCAGCTTACAAAACGTGAAAATGATCAAAAAGATTTAGGTGAGCCAATGTTTTCACCTGATGGTCGTTATGTATACTTTTCGCATGATGCAACACCCGGTAAAACCTTTCATTACTCAAAGGATTCTGTAGCGGGCATTTATAAAATTAAACGTTACGACCGCGAAACGGGTGAAATTGAAACTGTAATCGATACGATGGGCGGTGCTATTAGGCCTACACCATCACCAGATGGTAAAAAACTGGCGTATATAAAGCGTGATGACTTTCAAACTAGCTTGTATTTATATGACTTAACCAGCGGTGAGCACACTAAGCTTTACGATAAGCTTGAGCGAGATATGCAAGAAACATGGGCTATTCATGGTGTATACCCAACTATTGCATGGACACCCGATAATGAAGAACTGGTATTTTGGGCTGGTGGTACAATTCACAAGCTAGATGTTGCAGACAAATCTGTAAAAACCATTCCTTTTAAAGTGCAAACCACTAAAAAAATTCAAAAAGCGGTGCGCTTTACACAAAACTTAGATACTGATGAGTTTGATGTAAAAATGCTGCGTAATGTGCAAGTAAGCCCAGATGGCGAAGCGGCAATTTTTGAAGCGCTTGGGCATATTTATAAACGTGATTTAGAGTCGGGTAAAATTAAGCGTTTAACAAAGCAAACAGATCATTACGAATTATTTCCACAGTATTCTCGCGATGGTAAAAAAATTGTGTACACCACATGGGATGATAACAAGCAAGGGTCCGTAAAGGTTGTGTCTGCACGCAGTGGCCGTGGCGATACCATTACTACGCAGCCAGGCAAGTATGTAGAGCCAACGTTTAGTCCAGATGGTAAAACGGTTGTTTATCGTAAAGCCACTGGCGGCAGTATTTTAAACCCTAAGTGGTCACTTAATCCGGGGGTTTATAGCGTAAGCGCTAAAGGTGGTAAAAGTGAGCTTATTTCAAAAAGTGGTTATCAACCACAATTTGGAGATGCAAACGATCGTGTTTTCATTATGAGTCCTTGGCCAAAACCAACGCTTAGCGTAGTAGAGCTTGAAAGTAAAAAAGTTCGTAAACTGTACGAGTCAGAACATGCGACAGAATTTAGAGTATCACCAGATGGGCAATACCTCGCTTTTGCTGAGCGATTTAAAGTATTTATAACGCCGTTTGTTCAAAGTGGTAAAACAATTAATATTGGGCCTAAAGACAGTCAATTTCCAATAGAGCAGTTATCGGTTCGTGCTGGTGAAAACATTAGTTGGAGTGCAAAGAGCAACAAACTTTATTGGACATTAGGGCCTGAGCTTTATCATGCAAGCCTTGAAGGAATGTTTGCTATTAACAAAGCCGAAGATACCGACTTTAAAGTGAAAAGTGGCGATAATATCGGTTTCAGTAAAAAAATGGCAGAGCCTAAAGGTATGATTGCGCTCACTGGTGCAAAAATTATAACTATGGACGGCGAAAAGGTAATTGAAAATGGTGTAATTATCACTGATGGCAAGCATATTAAAGCAATTGGTACAGCCAGCGATATAAGTATTCCTAAAGGTGCTGAGGTTATTGATGTAACAGGTAAAACTATTATGCCTGGTATTGTTGATGCTCATGCACATGGCTCGCAAGCAAGTGATGAAATTATACCTGAGCAAAACTGGAAAAACTTTGCAGGTTTAGCGCTGGGTGTAACTACAATTCACGATCCATCAAACGATACCTCCGAAATATTTACCGCAAGCGAAATGCAAAAGGCAGGCATGATTGTTGGCCCGCGTATTTTCTCAACGGGTACTATTTTATATGGCGCAAATATGCCAGGTTATACGTCGCATATTGACTCGTTAGACGATGCTAAATTTCATTTAGAGCGCCTTAAAAAAGTAGGTGCATTTAGTGTTAAGTCGTATAACCAGCCACGCCGAGAGCAGCGCCAACAAGTTATTGAAGCAGGCCGGATGCTTGAAATGATGGTAGTACCAGAAGGCGGCTCATTATTACAACATAACTTAAGTATGATTGTAGATGGACACACAGGTATTGAGCATTCAATCCCTGTAGAGCACATATACGACGATATAAAGCAGTTATGGTCGCAAAGTGATGTAGGTTACACACCTACGCTTGTAGTGGCTTATGGTGGCATTTGGGGTGAAAATTACTGGTACGATAAAACTGATGTGTGGAATCACCCGCGTTTAAGTAAATTTGTGCCAAAAAATCAATTATTACCACGCTCTATGCGCCGCATTAAAGCGCCCGATCATCACTATAATCACTTTAATAACGCACGTGTTGCTGCTGAACTGCAAGACTTAGGTGTTTTGGTTAACTTAGGTGCTCACGGTCAGCGTGAAGGCTTAGGTGCACACTGGGAGATGTGGATGTTTGCACAAGGCGGAATGACACCGCTTGAGGCTATACGTGCTTCAACACTCGATCCGGCTAAGTATCTAGGTCTTGATAAAAACGTAGGCTCACTTGAAGTTGGCAAGCTTGCTGATTTAATGGTTATAGATGGCGATCCGCTTAAAAACATTCGAGATTCGGATAAAGTAGATTACACCATGATCAATGGTCGCTTATTCAATGCCGAAACAATGAATGAAGTAGGTAAAAAAGAGCGCGAACCACTTTACTTCGAAAAGCTATAATTTATTTTGATCTTTCGAAAGCGGCTACATAGCCGCTTTTTTAGCTTTGTATTATGTGTTTTAGCAACGCAGTGCTTGGCATAATAAGTGGTTGAGTATGCATGACACGTGCTTGGCATATAAGTCCTTCCTTTAGAATAAATAATGTTTGTGCGACATTTTCGGCTTTAGCTTTATTGTTTTTTAGCTGAGGAGTGGCAAGTAAAGCGTTCAATATAATTTTAAGTACAGCTTGTTTATGTGCTTTACACTTTATTGCAATAGTATGCGCTGCGAGTGGATATTCTGCTGCTGCGTTTATAAAAAAGCACCCATTAAAATCGCCCAATTCCGGCACTGCACTATTAAACCAGCTCGTTAACCCTTTAAATAATCCATTAGCAACGTCAAGGGCACTTTGTTTTTCACAGACTTGTTCTAGCCAATTATTAAAGTTTTTATCACGCGTGGCTAAGCAAGCAAGTATTAGCTCATCTTTGCTTGCGAAGTGATTATAAAGCGTTTTTTTAGCGATACCTGAAACGGCTAGAATTTCATTAATACCCACAGCATGTAAGCCTTTGCTATAAAAGAGATTAAGTGCTGTTGTAATAATTTGCTCTCGTTTATTCATAAAACCCCTTAAATATTAGCTGAAAGGTATCTTGACATAAGTAGACAGACTTGTCTATCATTGCCAGGTAGACAAGTTTGTCTACTCTTATTTAAGGATGTAGCATGAATATTGAAGATATTAAATTAGCCTGTGTTGCTGGCTTTTTTTCAGCGCTAGTATTGGGTTTTTTATCTTGGCTAAATAATATAGGAGGCTATGGACTGTGGTTAATGGCACCTTTTGGCGCAACGGCAGTACTTGTATTTGGTATACCAAATAGCCCATTAGCACAACCAAAAAATGTGATTTTTGGTCATCTTTTAACAGCATTTGTGGGGATCGTTTTTGTAACTTATGTTGGTGACGGTAGTGTATCTATTGCATTAGCCGTTGGTGTTGCAATTACACTCATGATGCTCACTAAAACAGTGCATCCTGCGGCGGGTGCTAACCCTATTCTGATTATTGTATCTGGACAAAGTTGGGACTTTTTAATTATGCCAGTATTAGTCGGGACGATGTTCATTGTTATTTGTGGCTTTGCTGCAAAGTGGTTACTGTCTTCTTCGGTAAATAACGCACATAAAAAAACCGCTTAACGCGGTTTCTTTTAAAAATCATAAATGTTGATTAAACAACACCGCGCGGTAAGCGACAGTCATGATCTTTACGAGCTAAAATTACAATCCAAAGTTCTTCCGCTGTGTAACCTTCTTCGTTTTCGGTAACAACAGTGAATGGCGCTTTTTTCTGTGCTTTAACAGGCGCAGCTGCTTTTGGTTTTTTCGTTTTAGTTGTTTTACCAGAGTTTAACTTTTTAGTAAGCTCTGCTACGTCAGCTAGGCGTAAATTTTTACCGCCATCAATGCTGTACCAACCAGGTTTAGTTGTGATTTCAGGTTTTTTACCATTGGCAGTTTCGTACGCTGCTTCAAAGGCAGATAACACTTCTGTTTTGTCTAGTTTGCTCATCAGAGACCCTATACGTTGTGAACACAGATAAAGAAGAGGTATTTATACCTATTTTAAAACAGTTTTTCAATTTTTTGCGATTTTCCTTCCATTTTAGAGCTATAAACGCCAAAATTTGCACAAAATTCAGTGCTAAGTAAGGTAAGTTATATGCAACGTAGAGAATTTAACCAACTCCTAAATGACATTTTAAAACCTCAATTAATTAAAGATTTTTGCCCAAATGGCTTACAAGTTGAAGGTAAAAACGAAATTAAAAAAATTGTGACGGGTGTAACCGCAAGTCAAGCATTAATAGATGCTGCCATTGAGCAACAAGCAGATGCTATTTTAGTTCACCATGGATTTTTTTGGAAAGGGGAGTCCCAACCAATAACGGGAATGAAAAAGCGTCGTATAGGTGCGTTATTAGCACACGATATTAATTTATTTGGCTATCACTTACCACTCGATATTCATCCAGCAGTTGGCAATAACGCGCAACTAGCAAAGTTATTGGATATTGAAATTGAAACAGGGCTAGAGCCAACTTCAAATAGCGTAGCAATGAAAGGGCGTTTAAAAACACCATTAAGTGGTGAAGATTTTGCAGATAAAATTGCAAAAGTGCTAAATCGAACCCCACTCACAAGTTTAGTACGTTCAGCTAAAATTGAAACCATTGCACTGTGTACTGGTGGTGGGCAAGGCTATATTGACTTAGCTGCAGAGCAAGGCATTGATGCCTACCTAACAGGTGAGGCATCGGAGCAAAATATTCATAGCTCTCGTGAGCAAAATATTGATTTTTTTGCAGCTGGGCACCATGCAACAGAGCGCTATGGCGTAAAAGCTTTGGGTGAGTTGCTTGCTCAAGAACATGGCTTTGACGTCACGTTTATAGATATAGATAACCCTGTTTAGTAGTATCTGTTTCTTAGTGAAAAACTAAAGCGCTTCTGGGTTTGCCCAGCGGCGCACTGTGATCCATGCATTTCCAATTACTTCATGAGCATACTGCGTTACTACCATTAAAGCCTGAGCATTAGGTATAAATTGTTTATGCCACGGTAATACAGCAAAGTTATGGTAATCAGTGGCTGCGGTTATTACTTCAATACCTTGAGCATTAAATAAGTCTTTGGCGCGAGGCATGTGCAGCACAGATGTTACTAGCGCGACTTTAAAATCAACTAATTTAGGTGCTAATAATTTAGCTTCTGCTGCGGTATCCATCGCTTTTGGATTTTGGAGTATACGACTTTTAGTAATTCCTAAACTAATTGCCGTTTGATACATAAGCCCGCTATTAGTGGTATTTTGGTAACCTCCACCTGAAACTATAAGCTCTGCATTAGGGTAGTGCTTTGCTAGTTTTATACCTTCTACTAAGCGCGTTAGCGCACAATTACCTAATTGATTATTTGAACTTAAAGCCGAATTTGGATTTATATCGCAACCGAGTACGACTATCTTGTCTATTTTTGGATGCTTTAAGGTATTAAATGCAAGCGATACAGGTTCATTATTGTGGATAATTAAATTGGCGATAAAGGGTGTGCTCAATGTAAGCAATACAACTAAGCTTAAAGTTGATAAGAAGAGAGCTGATTTACGACCTTTAAATGCAAGTAGTAGCATCAGGCACGTAAATAAACCAAATAGGGGCAGTGGCATTAGCAAGCCACCAATCAATTTTTTAATAACAAACATAAGAGTTAAACGCTGTAGAGGTAATTACAGCGATATTACTCATTATAATGATGATTATCGACCGTTATTTAACTTACACGTATTTAAAAAGTGACGATAAACAGGGTTGTCTTTCATGTCTTTTTTCATCGCTAAATACATAGGACGAGTAAGGCCAAGAGCGCCCAAAGGAATTGATTTAATTAAGCCTTGGCTTTCATAAGGTGTAACTAGCCAATCAGGTAAAGCGGCAACGCCCATGCCGGCACTTACTAGTTGAAAAATAAGTAATCCTTGATCAACCGTTTTTAACGTACCGTCAAAACGTGCATTTTGAATGAAATGCTTAAATATATCTTGGCGTTCACGCGGGATAGGGTATGAAATAATAGTTTCGTTTTTTAAATCAAGCGCTGTTACATACGCTTTTTTAGCAAGTTCATGATCCGGTGCCACAATAAGCTTCAATTTAAAATCAAATAAGTGCGCGTATTCTAATGTGTCGGGTTCACGTATGTCAGATGTTAAAACTAAATCGAGCTCATCGCTTAGTAAGTCAGGAATAGCGTCGTAACTAAAGCCGCGCTCGTAATCAATTTTTATATCAGGCCAAAAGTTATTAAATTCTTTAATAGTAGGCAATAACCAATGAAAACATGCATGGCATTCCACACTTAAACGCAGTTGAGAAATAGGCTGATTTAAGCTTTCTTTCAAACGGCATTTAGTCGCTTCCATTTTTGGTAATATTTCGTGAGCTAATTCAAGTAATAGCATTCCCTGAGGGGTAAAGCGGACTGGTTGAGTTTTACGCTCAAATAATTGGCAATCTAATTTATTCTCTAAATCTTTGATTTGATGAGATAAAGCAGACTGTGTCAAAAATAACTCTCGTGCCGTATTAACCAAAGATCCTGTTTCTTTTAGGGTTGCTATGGTTTTTAAATGTTTAATACCAATCATCTTTAAAAATTCTCATGGGAAAAGTGAGTTCAGCTCAGATTAACCACATACTACGCCTATACAAAAAACGTTTCAACGTCTAGATGGCTAAAAGTTTGCGATTTATTGTGGTTTATTGCAGTTTGTTGCTATGAATCGCGAAAATATTAGAATTAGTAACGATAAAAGTCATTCAAAAACTGGTTTGATGAGTTTTAGATGAGTTTGCTTCATGTTGTATTTTAAGTATATCGATTGCGGTGTGCTTCACCTCAGTGTGAATTTTGACTATATAAATAACTGTGTGGGGTGGGGAATGGTTACTTTAGGTTGTGGTTTAAAAACTAAAGTCATTTTGCTTTTTAGCTTTAGTTTAGGTCAATGGATGAGTATATACGTAATACCTAAGCCAGCGACCAACTCGCTGGCTCTTTTATAAGGGCTTATTAATAAGTAATATGGCTTCTTTGGCTGTGACCGGTTTTGACTTTAAAAAACCTTGGCCATAGTCGCACGCGGTGGATTGTAAAATGGCTAATTGTTCAAGTGTTTCTATCCCTTCAGCAACAACCTCAAGTTTTAATGATTGCGCAAGTGATAAAATGGCTTCAACAAGTGGGTTGGTGGAATCTTGTAGGTGGTCAATAAAGCTTTTATCTATTTTTAAAATATGAATAGGCAGTTGGTGCAAGTAGCCCAGTGCTGAATAACCCGTTCCAAAATCGTCAAGGCACAATTTTACTTTTAAAGGTGAAAGACCTTCTATTATTTGAGTGGCGAGTTCTAGATTTTCTATTAAGCCTGATTCGGTAATTTCTAAACATAAAGAACCCAGAGGTAATTGGTATTTATTATAAATAGAATGTATTTGCGCTACAAAATCGAGGCTTGCAAAATGTCGTGACGATACATTAACCGTTACTTTCAAAAAGCGATGACCTTGCTGGTGCCAATTAGAAATCTGCTGAGCGGCTAAATCAAGTAAATGTAAATCAAGATTTATAATTTGCCCTGTAGTTTCAGCTATCGGTATAAAGTCATTAGGTGGTACAAATCCTTTTTTAGGATGATGCCAGCGCACAAGTGCTTCAAATCCGACAACTTCACTTGTGGTAATTGTAAAAATTGGCTGAAAATAGAGTTCAAATTCGTTGTGTTCTATACCGTGTTGCAAGTCGTTTTCGATATCGGCATGGGTTTTAAGTTTTTTACGCATCGTGTTATTAAAAAACTTAACTTGTCCACGCCCGGTGGATTTTGCTTCATACATAGCAGCATCAGCTTGTTGCAGTAATATATAAGCTTGATCGTTTATGTTGTCGGTATAGGCAATACCAATACTAGTAGAGGCTTGAAGTAAGTGGCTATCTACATTTAGAGGTTTTGCTAATGCGCTTTTAATTCTGTTTAAAGCTTCATTAACTTGGTTTTTATGTGTAATATTTTCCATGAAAATAGCAAATTCATCACCGCCTAAACGAGCAAATGTATCGGTGCTTCGTACTGTACTTTTAATTAAGTCGCATATTTTTATAAGAAAATGGTCTCCGACCTCATGCCCCAGCGAATCATTAATACTTTTAAAACGGTCAAAATCTAGATACAGCAGGGCATGGCTAGTACTTTTTTTAGCGCGCGTTAAACGTAAAATAGCATGCTTTATTCTCTCAATGAGTAATGAGCGGTTAGCAAGGCCGGTAAGCTCGTCATGCAATGCTTTATGCTCGAGCTCTTGTCGGGCTAGTTGTCTATCAATTGCCATACTTATTTGACGACTTACGTAAGTTAGAAGAGCGCTGTCGTGTTCGTTGTATTGCAGTGTTTTATCGTAGCTTTGTACAACAATAACACCGCTTATACGATCACTTGTTTTAAATGGAACACCCAACCAAGACTCTGATTGTCGACCTATCATTTTAAAATCACCGTTATCAATATGACTTTGAAAGGCATCTTTATTGAGTAATAAGGTTTGCTCTGTTTGCAGTAGGTAATATGAAGCAGTGTCTTTTAGCTGTTCTTTAGATATTTTTTGATGTGTTTTAGTGTTTATGCCTTCTTCGACTATATAAACAAGGTCAAGTATATCTACTTTTTTGTCATATAAAGCGATAAAAAAGTTATCAGCACGAAGTAAGTTATTGATAATTGAATGCAAGGCTTCAAAGAAGGTATCTAAGTCGTTAGCTTTGTAGGTTAGGTTAGCTATTTGTAATAAGCTATTTTCTAATTTTTGTGCGTTGTTAAGTTGCTCAACTGTTTTTTGTAAGTTATTTACCGTATTTACCTGGTTAATTTTAGCACTGAGTAAGTGGGCAACTGTTGTAAGAATTTCAAGGTGTGCGTTTGTAAAGTAGCCTTTAATAGGGTGCTCACAATCAATAACACCTAAAACTTGTTCTTTATATATAAGAGGGACGCATAGTTCTGATTGGGCAGGGCGCTCATCTGCGATATAACGGCTATCTTTTGTTACATCATCGATAACTACGGCTTTACCAGTAGTTGCAACAGCTCCAGTAATTCCTTCACTAAAACGTATTACTTTACGTTCGGCTTGATATTTGTCTCGGGCGTGAGCAATACCCATCGATGCAACTTGATTTAATGTATAAGCATTGTTATCGGCAAGGTAAATAACGCAATCAACAAATCCTAAACGGTTAACAACGTGCGTTGTAACATACTCAAATAGCTCGTCTAGTGTGTCTAGTTGCAATAAGCTTGATGAAAATTGATTAATAATACTCAGTTGATCAGTTTTTATCTCAAGTGCTCTTGAGGCATTATTTTTGTAAGACATAGGCAATTTATATTATTCTTTTTATTTTTAAATACGTAGCTAAGTTAACCTAATCTTAGATTTTGTACAAAATAAAGCGATGAGTGGTTTTAATTGGCTGTAAATTATTATGACGAATGACTTTAATTAATTGTAAGTAATAACAATGGCTAATCCCAATTGAATTGGAGTATTAAGCTTTAATTACACAACTCGGTAATGTCATCAACATATGCATTATTTTTAATAAAATCTTTACTCGAAAACATCATATGCCTATGATCGGATAAATTCAGCCTTGGAACAAAGTAATGACAAGCAATAATACAAACTCTGTAACAACCCTTACTATCACTCGCCCAGATGACTGGCATGTACATTTACGTGATGGCGACCAGCTAAAGGATACTGTACGAGACATTAGCAGATACATGGGTCGCGCTATTATTATGCCAAACCTTGTTCCGCCGGCAACATGTACTGATACCGCTCTTTCTTATCGAGAACGTATTATGGCAGCAGGCCCACAAGGTGCCTTTGAGCCTTTAATGGTACTTTACCTTACTGATAAAACGACACCAGATGAAATAAAGAAAGCAAAAGCAACGGGTAAAATAGTAGCTGCAAAATTGTATCCTGCTGGCGCTACAACCAATTCTGATTCGGGTGTTACATCAGTCAAAAATATTTACCCGGTTTTAAAAGCAATGCAAGAAGTAGGTATGTTGCTGTTAGTACACGGAGAAGTTACTGATTCATCAATCGATATTTTTGACCGTGAAAAAGTATTTTTAGAGACGATTTTAGGGGATGTGGTAAGTGACTTTCCTGAACTTAAAATTGTACTAGAGCATATTACAACTAAAGATGCAGTAGAGTTTGTAGTTAATGCACCTAGCAATGTAGCAGCAACAATTACAGCTCATCATTTACTTTATAATCGTAATCATATGTTAGCGGGTGGAATTCGCCCACATTATTACTGTTTGCCAATCCTCAAACGTAACATTCACCAGCAAGCATTAATGGCCGCAGCTATAAGTGGAAATAAAAAGTTTTTCTTAGGAACTGATTCTGCACCACATTATAAAGATAAAAAAGAAGCTGCTTGTGGTTGTGCTGGTGCATATACGGCTCATGCCGCTATTGAGTTATACGCTGAAGCATTCGAAGACGCAGGAGCTTTGGACATGCTTGAAGGATTTGCAAGCCACTTTGGTCCTGACTTTTATGAGTTGCCGCGTAATGCCGATACAATAACATTACAAAGAAAACCATGGGACGTACCTGCAAGTTATACCCTAGGCGACTCTGAAGTTGTGCCTATAAAAGCAGAAGATACTATTGATTGGTCTGTTAAATAGTTAATATTTTATATTTAAACCAAAAGCCGCTTAATTTTTAAAGCGGCTTTTTTGTTTGTATTTTTGATGTTATTGAAGCGTTGTTTGACAGTATTGCTGTTGTAGAGGGCTTTTATACGCGTTTATAGCAATATATATTACAATAATACTTTATAGTTTTTGCTTGGAAATTAGTCAGTTAAAGGCGATTTAAAACAAATTTATATTTTTAATAAATAATTCCCAATTAATAGAGCGAAAAAAAATATAATGTGTTAATCTTACCTTGCTTTGAGTTTTTATGTATTGAATTTACGGATATTGTGCTGCGTTTAAGGTTACCGGTTAGGTTATTACTTGTTCCTGTACTGTACCTCCATATTTTTGAGCATTGACTCAGGGAGGATATTGCCATAATAATATGGCTGAATTTTAATTATTGACTTACAGGAAAATTTAGTATGTCGGTTACTGGTAAAGTAAAGTTTTTCAACGAAGCTAAAGGCTTTGGTTTCATTGAACAAGAAAATGGTCCTGACGTGTTTGTACATTTCAGCGCAATCACTGGTTCTGGTTTTCGCACTCTTAGCGAAGGTCAAGCAGTGACATTCAGCATCAAACAAGGTCAAAAAGGCCCTGAAGCTGAGAACGTAGAAGCAGCATAATTTATTATGTGAACTCTAGTTCATCTTGGTGAAGCAGGTCTCTGTTTCACCATAATTCCTCTCTATGTACATAATTAATAAAATCCTTCTTTTTAAATCCTTGAACACAAATTTCATATATTCTTAAATCTTCTATTTTAATACAAACCCAAAATTCAATTATCTGAATAACTTATACAATCGAACCACTTTCTATCGCATTTAAAACATCCCTTACAATTTATCCAACTGATCCGATACTTATATACATAAAAATGATGCCAAATAACAATCTGTGTAAATTTTAGTGTAAGTCTTGCTAGTGCAATCAGGTTGAAGTTTTGTACTTTAACTATAAATGGGCAAGGGAACCTCTATAGGCCTCTGATAGCTTATTATGGAAGCGTTAGGCATCATTTATAGTCCATTATTATTAAAGTTGAGCAACTTTTTGTGATTAACTTTGTTACTAAATAAATTTAACTGTTAAATAGTATTAATGAGCACTCTAAAGCGGTAAATGTAACTCGTCTAATTATCGAAAGCTATTTGGCTATTTCAGGCCTTGCTAAAAGAAACTTATTATTACTATTTATGGGAAACACGTTTTATAAATGGCTTTAGGTATTGCGTGCATAAAGCAAGGTGGGCGGTATTAGAGATTATCCAGTGTTGTTTTTTTGTGCGACAAATGGTTTGTTTTTTCAGATGAAGTGTTATTGGGGAGATAAAATGTGCTGAAATCGTTTAAAAAATAACTTTTGTTATATCTATCTATATTTTTTTTTGTTTTTTTTCAGTGCGAATTCAGCTTTGGCTAAATGTTGCAATAATGTTGTTTTATGTCAGTACAATGCGAATAAATACACCCCTCAAAAGGCTTTAATCGAAATATTAAGCAAAAGCTTAGTTGCAATAATGTTAACAGTTGTGTGCTAGTACTTTTGTTTAAGCATTAACTTAGCTATTTATTTGCAGAGATTAGTAAACATCAAGTTGACAGCGCTAATTGCATTTAGCATTATTGGAAGGTTGATATCTATTAAAAGATATCAGGGTTGTTCTCTTCGGAGGATAATTAAATTATAAAAGTAACATTACTTAATTGGTTGGGAACTATGTCTGTTAAAATCAGAAAGAGTCTTGTAGCAACTGCGTTGGTTGGCGCATTTGCATTTGCAAGCAGCAATGTGATTGCAGATCCTTTGAATGACGTGCAAAAAGCAGGTCAACAAATTCAAAAGGCTGCGGTTAAGTCTCAAACTAAAATTGACAATGTATATGGTCAAACTCAGGAGCTAATCGCTGAGTACCGTAGCGTTGTTGATGAGACTGAACTTATGAAAGTGTATAACGATCACGTGTCGCGCTTGGTTGATAGCCAAAACGCGTCTATTGAATCGTTTGATCGTCAAATCGCTACGATTGATAACACGAAACAAAACGTTGTGCCTTTGATGTATCGCATGATCGATACGCTTGAGCAATTCATCAAAGCGGACGTTCCATTTAATCTAGAGACGCGTTTAGGACGTGTTGAAAGACTACGTGAAATCATGGTTTCTGCGTCTGTAACGACGTCTGAAAAATTCCGTCAAGTACTTGAAGCTTACACTATTGAAACAGCATACAGCTCACTTGTATCTGCTTCACAAGGTACACTAGAAGTTGATGGCAAAAGTATTAACGTTGATATCGGTCAGTTAGGTCGTATTACTTACGTTGCTCAGTCTTTTGACTTGAAACATGCTTGGGTGTGGGATAACAACACTAAACAGTGGAAAGAATTAGGTGAAGAATACCTAAAACCTGTTAAAGAAGTTATTCGTATGGCGCGTAAGCAAGCGACATTAGAACTTGTTAAACTACCTATCTTTGGCGCGGAGTAATCAATAATGAAGAAACTATTTAAAGGTTTTGCTGTTGCCGCAGTACTAACTGTTTCTGCAGGTACCGCGTTAAATGCACATGCAAATACTGGAGCTCTAGATAAAATACTTGAGCAAGTAAAGCAAGAGCGTATCTCTGAAGGTAAAATCGATAAGAAACGTGAACAAGAGTTCTTATCAGATCGTGCTGACAAGCAATCTTTACTTAATAAAGCTAAAAGCCAACTTGCTTCTGAGAAGTCTCGTGGTGAAAGCTTAACTAAGCAATATGCACAAAATGAAAACACGTTAGCTGAAAAAGAAGCCGCTCTTCAAAGTGCTCAAGGTACTTTGGGTGAGATGTTTGGTGTTGTACGTCGTGCAGCTCAAGACGCTATCGGTTCTATCGAAGCATCACTAGTTAGTGCTGAGAAACCTGGCCGTGCTGAAATCTTACGTTCATTAGCTGCTGCTAAAGAACTTCCTACAGTTCGCGAACTTGAAGAACTTTGGATTTCACTTCAAACAGAAATGACTGAATCAGCTAAAGTTTCAACTTTTGAAACTGAAGTTGCTGGTCTTGACGGTAACCCGTCAATGAAGAAAGTAACGCGTATCGGTAACTTTAACTTAGTTACAGACGATGGTTACTTAATTTATTCACCAGAAACTAAGTCTATTCAGCCTCTAGGTAAACAGCCTGATAGCTATATTTTAGACGGTATCACTGATCTTGAAAATACATCACCAGATAACTACGCTGGTGTTTATATCGATCCGACTCGTGGTGCTATCTTACGTATCAACACTCAAAAAGCGACACTTATGGAATACTTCCATCAAGGTGGCGTAGTTGGTTATATCATTACAGCTTTACTAGCTTTAGGTATGCTAATTACTCTAATTCGCTTTGTTGACCTTACACTTACTACTAGTAAGATTAAGAGCCAGCTTAAAAATGTTGCTACACCGAATACAAATAACCCACTGGGTCGTATTCTTAAAGTGTACCATGACAACAAGAACCAAGATGTTGAAAACCTTGAGCTTAAACTTGATGAAGCGATTCTACGTGAAACGCCACGCATCGAAGCTGGTATCAACATAATTAAGATTCTTGCTGCAATCGCACCGTTACTAGGTCTACTAGGTACAGTAATCGGTATGATCTTAACGTTCCAAACAATCACATTGTTCGGTACGGGTGATCCGAAGATCATGGCAGGTAACATCTCTCTAGCACTTGTAACTACAGCGCTAGGTCTAATTGCTGCATTACCACTAATTCTACTTCATGCTCTTGTAGCTGGTCGTAGTAAGTCGGTATTACACATCCTTGATGAGCAAAGCGCGGGTATCGTTGCTACTCACGCGGAGAAGGAGAAAGCCTAATGCTAGTCCTGATGGAGATATGGGAATCTATCAGGGATTTTGTTGGCACAGGCGGCCAGGTTTTATACGTGGTCGCGATAGCACTCTTTCTGATGTGGGTTTTAATGATTGAGCGCTATTGGTTTCTACTTGCAGAGTTTCCTCGCACAGCGAAAGAAATTGTAGCAAAGTGGGATGCCCGCCAAGACACTACGTCTTGGTACGCACACAGAATCCGTGAAGCATGGATTTCTGAAGCGTCTGAAAAATTAGATCAGCGTATGTTGTTGATTAAGACATTAGTAGCTGTTTGTCCTTTAATAGGCTTACTTGGTACTGTTACTGGTATGATCTCGGTTTTTGAAACCATGGCCAACCAGGGTACGGGTAATGCACGCTTAATGGCATCAGGTATTTCAATGGCAACAATCCCAACAATGGCTGGAATGGTTGCGGCACTATCTGGAGTATTTTTTAGCTCACGTCTTGAGACAAAAGCTAAAATGGTGAAAGCCAAACTTATTGATAGTATGCCTCATCACTAGAGAGAGAATTAAATATGGCACGTAAACAACGTTTTCGTGAAGAAGAAGAAGCAGCGGTTGATATGACGCCAATGCTTGACATCGTATTTATCATGCTTATTTTCTTTATCGTAACTACATCGTTCGTTAAAGAGGCTGGTATCGAGGTCAATAAACCAAAAGCTGCCCAAGCTACTAAGCAAAAAAATGCTAACATTTTTATTGCTATTCGTAGTAACGGCGAAATCTGGGTTGATAAACAACAAATTGATGTTGAACGTATTTCAGCAAAAATTGAAAGTTTATTAGCAGAACAACCTACTGAAGTTGTGATTATACAAGCTGATAAAGAAGCTAAACACGGCACAGTGGTTAAAGTTATGGACCAGATTAAAGCGACGGGT
Source organism: Pseudoalteromonas sp. SWYJZ19 (assembly GCF_015864375.1). Classification (NCBI taxonomy): domain Bacteria; kingdom Pseudomonadati; phylum Pseudomonadota; class Gammaproteobacteria; order Alteromonadales; family Pseudoalteromonadaceae; genus Pseudoalteromonas; species Pseudoalteromonas sp. SWYJZ19. The sequence goes on along the minus strand of NZ_JADYXI010000011.1, from coordinate 26,710 downwards.
GACAACCTTAGAATTTCAATAGCTGGAGATCAGTAATGATTCGTTTTCTGTTTTCACTGATTGCAGGTGGGGCAGTTACTTTCGGCTTGTTCTACTTCATGGCCTTCCTCATCTCTGGTGGGGCTGACCGTAATACGGAACAAAAAGAGCAGATCATAGTCGAAATAATGACGAATCCGCCTGAATCTAAGGTGCAGGAGAGGAAGCGTGTACCGCCTCCTCCTCCACCACCGCCAAAGCAGCCGCCTAAACCGCAGCCGCCACAGCCGGAAAATAATAATCCAAACCCTGGTGCTATGTCATTTAACATGGGTAGCATTGATGTTGGTAGTTCAGCTGGTGGACTAAGTGGTCCTGGTGCATTTGGACGAGATGGTGATGCGACACCTATCGTTCGTATAGAACCAAAATATCCAACGCAAGCAGCACGTGATGGCAAAGAAGGTTGGGTACAACTTTCATTCACAATTGATGAGTTAGGTGGAGTGATTGACGTTGAAGTAATTGACGCAGATCCAAAACGTATCTTTGACCGTGAAGCTAAACGCGCACTGCGTAAGTGGAAGTACCGTCCTAAGATCATTGACGGAAAACCACAGAAACAACCAGGTTTACAAGTTCAATTAGACTTTAAACTTAACCAAGGCAACTAAGGAGGCGAGTAATGAGAAATTTTTCTAAAGTAACTGCTCTTGCGATTCTTATGTCTGTGTCGGGTGCTACTTTAAGTGCATCTGTTTTAGCAGCGCCAGATTACGCAAAGATTGAAGAGCGTAAAAAAGCAAAAACTAAAATCATGGGCGAGCGTACTGGTAAAAAGGTAATTAAAGCATTTGACTTGTACAACGAAGAAAAAGTTGATGAAGCAATTGTTTTGCTTAGAGAGATTGAACCTTCGAATGACTTTGATAAAGCGACCGTAAATCGTTACTTAGGTAGCATGTACGCTCAAAAAGAAAAGTATGACGAAGCGATTAAGTACTCTAAGCAAGCAGTTGCCCCTGATGTTTTAAACTTTGCTGATCAAGAACAGACTCTAAAACTGTTAGGCGATTTATACGCCGGTACTGAAAAGTATCAAGAAGCCAAAAAAGCTTATGTAGCTTGGATGGACTTCACTGGCCAAGAAGATCCTACGGTTTATACACGTATCGCTCAAGCTAACTATCAGTTAGAGCAATTTCGTGATGTTTTTGAACCAGCAGATAAGGCAATTAAACTTCAAAAAGAACCTAATAAAGGTCCTTACCAATTAAAACTGGGTGCATACTTTGAACTTAAAGACTATGCAAACATGGTTAAGATTGGCGAAGAGATTGTTCGTGTATGGCCTGATGATAAAAAAGCTTGGGTTAGCTTAGGTAAATATTACCTACAAACCGAAGACTATCAAAAAGGTTTAGCAACGATGGAAGTTGCTTACAAGAACGGTTACTTTGAAAATGAAGTTGAGTATAAAGTCTTATCTAACTTTTACTCTCTAAACGAGATCCCTTTTAGAGCAGCTGTAACGCTAGAAAAGGCCGTTAAGAGTGAAAAAGTAAAACGTACAAAGCAGAATGTTAGCGCGATTGCTAGTAACTATCATCGCTCTAAGGATCTAGAAAAAGCTGCTAAGTACTACGAAGAAGCTGCTAAATTTGATGACGACGCTGAACTTTACCGTAAAGCTGGTTCATTACTTTTACAATCTGAAAAATTCAGTGCTGCTGTTGTTCGTTTGAACAAAGCATTAGAGCTTGGCTCTGACAAAAAAGGTACTATTTATTCAGATTTAGCTGAAGCGTATTACTATCAAGGTAAGTATAAGCAAGCATATGCTGCAATTACTAAAGCTATGGATGACCCTCGCACACGTAAGTTTGCAAAGGGTTGGTCTACATATATTAAAGATAAAGCCGCTCGCAACGGTGTTAAAATTTAATTTTAATTAGCTAAAGCAACTTATAAAAAGCCCCTCTGGGGCTTTTTTTATTGGAACTACTATGTATAAAAAGCTCTCTTTTTCATTACTACTGTGCTTATTTTTAGCTGCATGTTCAAAGCAGCCTCAACCTTATGAGTCATTTGAAGACGCACAAGTTGCTTTAAAAACTTTAAACATGGCACTTGTACAACCAGACGCTAAAAAAATCGATAGGATTACTAAAGAGCAATTGGTCTTTTCTGATGCGTATTTAGTTAAACGTCATTCTATTTATCAGAACCTAATGGGTATGGAGCTTAATCTCAATCAAATTGCACAAGTAAACTACTTGGTTATTGCAGAGCGCTTTCCTGAGCGCTATTTTAATTGGCCGGCTCAAGTAAACGTATTAAAAAACATGCTTGCTTTTGAGGGGTCAAAAAGTACGCCGGATAATATTATTACTTGGCTTAAGTTAACCCAAGATACGCTAGACAGTGCTAAACAAAGCAATTTAAAGCTGAATAAAATTGAGCTCACACTACTACAAAGCTATGTATTGAGTGCGATAGGTAGTAATGACGTTCAACCAGCGCTTAAGAGTCATATAAGAGCTTTTAGCGATTATTTAGCTAGTTACAAGCCTAGAGGTAGTGTTGGTCTGAGAGGCCTGCCAAATGGGTCACAGTGGTATCAGAGCAAACTCAATTACTTTAGTGGCGAAGTACATTCACCGCTAGAGTGGGTTACTCTTTTAAATGAAAATATAAAAGTATTAGATCGTGTTGCAATCGATAGTAAATTGTCTATTTCTCATAAAAAATCGTTTTTAGTGCAGTATCTATCGAATGAAAAATTAATTGAAGGGCTTGATTGGCAGGCTGATTATCACGACTTACCTGCAATGGCGAGTAATATGAACATGTCTGATAAAGATAAAACATTGATGCTTGCAATGATGGAATCAGATATTGGCATTCATTACCATGCGTGGACTTTGCCACAGGCAAAGGTAAATCTTATGAAACGCTTAGAAATCACCCAAGAAGAGGCTCAATATTTAGTTGAAGATATAATACTCTACCCAGGGCAATCATTTAGCTTTATACAACAAATTATATAATGATTTGAAAGTGCGCTTATTGTGCGCACTTTGTACACCGTTGAGTTGCGGGGTCTAGTTCAAGTGATTTGGCTGGTATTTTTTCTTCACAGTCGCAGCAGTAGCCATATTGCCCAATTTCTATTTGGCTGACCGCCGCTTCTAATTTAGTCATGCGACTGATCAAAAACGCATACTCAGGACCTAGCTTCTCTGCTGCACAGTCTAACCATTCATTGTTTGCTGTATTATCTAAAATTTGTATTAAATGCTGATGTGTAGGGTAGGCTGATTTAGAAAGCATAGTTAATATATTTAATTTAATTTGTGCTATTTCATCGTTTAGTCTTTTTTGATGATGCATTATCAGTACAACCTTATTAAATTGGCTTCACGTTATACTGATATTATCTAGAGGCTTTAGGTTAGCCGTTATGATTTGAATCAAGTTGCGGTGCTTTGGCGTATTTATTTAATACGCTTGCCACATCTTCTTTACTTTTTAAACGCCTGATTTCATCAAATAAATCGATCGCTTGCGGGTATTGGCGTTTAAGGTAACCTAGCCATTGCTTTGTACGAGAAGCAAAATACTTTTCATCTTTTGCAGGGTCTTGATGAATAGCAGAGTGGATTAAGTGATAAATAATATGCTCCCATTGAAGGCCATCATATTGTTCATTATTTACATGAGCTTTAATTTTTTTTGCTAAATCAGGGTGCGAAAGGGCGCCACGACCAAGCATCAAATCAGTACATCCACTTCGTTTTTGGCAAAGCATTGCGTCCTCAACTTGCCAAATTTCACCATTGGCAACAACGGCAATATTTTTATCTTTTATTATTGGTGGAATTTTTTCCCAATAAGCTGGCGGGTTATAACCATCACGTTTGGTTCTGGCGTGTATAGCTACACTATTTGCGCCTGCACTTACCACAGCATCAACAATTTCTTGGCTGTTACTGTCATCATCAAAGCCTAAGCGAATTTTTGCACTTACTTCATGTTTATCATCTACAGCATCTCGGACTGCTTTAATAATCGTATACATGTGGTCAGGATCTTTAAGCAGTACAGCACCCCCTCGACTACGATTAACGGTTTTTGCTGGGCAACCAAAGTTAAGGTCGACCCCATGAGATCCTAAAGCAATTGCTCTTACTGCATTTTCGGCTAACGGATTTGCTTCTTGGCCGAGTAATTGAACACGCACAGGAGTACCTGCTCGCGTAAATCCATTATTATGTAGTTCAGGGCAAAATCGATGAAAAACTTTATCAGGTAAGCATGTTTCAACCACTCTTACAAACTCGGTAACGCACAAATCGAACCCACCAATGTCTGTGAGTAATTGGCGCATTTTAAAATCAACGACACCTTCCATAGGTGCTAAAACAAGTTTCATAAAGTGATTAATTTTGATAAAAAACTGGACGCATAGTTTACCTGTAAATCACACATTGATAAATCTGTAATTACCAACCATATTTAATGTAGAAACCGCAAAAGTAAATATTATGAAAATAAATGAAAGTTTTTATTCTTGTACAGGTCTACTTAAGCATACAAGCAATTTAAAATACATTTTTATTGCTGAGATTTACAATACTTGATTAAAGAGAGTCACAAAATGAATACAGTTAAAAAAAATACAATCGCGTTAACTTTAGGTGCAGTAGTTGTTGGCTCTGCAAGCTTTGTATCTGCAGATGTACAAGCCAACCCATTTGAGTTTCAACAATTAGTGACAGGTTACCAACTAGACGCTAAAGAAGGTAAGTGTGGTGAAGGTAAATGTGGCGGCGATGCTAAAGATGCAAAAGCTAAAACAGAAGGTAAGTGCGGCGAAGGTAAATGTGGCGGCGATGCAAAAGATGCAAAAGCTAAAACAGAAGGTAAGTGCGGCGAAGGTAAATGTGGCGGCGATGCAAAAGATGCAAAAGCTAAAACAGAAGGCAAGTGTGGCGAAGGTAAATGTGGCGGCGACGCAAAAGATGCAAAAGCTAAAACAGAAGGCAAGTGTGGTGAAGGTAAATGTGGCGGCGATGCAAAAGATGCAAAAGCTAAAACAGAAGGCAAATGTGGTGAAGGTAAATGCGGCGGCGATTCTAAAAAAACTAAAAAAGAAGGTAAGTGCGGCGAAGGTAAATGTGGCGGTCGTTAATATCTTATTCTAAATAAGTTATGCTAAAAGGGCCTTAAGGCCCTTTTTTGATAAGTTAGAGGTAGTTATGACACAAATCCAGAGTACAGATTTCGGGATGGTGGGCCTTGGCCTACGACGAGAAATGCTTGATGAACTGCTTGAACACGTACCTAATCAAGTAGATTTTTTGGAAGTTGCACCAGAGAACTGGTTAAAACTAGGTGGGCGCTTTAAAAAGCAATTTAGAACATTAACAGATGCAAACAATTTTGTGTGTCATGGATTATCACTGTCTATCGGTTCACCCGAACCACTGGATGTTGAATTTGTTAAGTCTTTAAAAGTTTTTTTTGAAGAGCACAATATAAAAATCTTTAGTGAGCACTTAAGTTACTGCTCTGGTACAGGCCATATGTATGACTTAATGCCTATTCCGTTTACACAAGATGCTATAGCACATGTTGTCCCTCGCATTAAACAAGTACAAGACATACTTGAGCAGCAAATTGCGATAGAAAATGTTTCCTATTATGGCGCTCCTGGACAGCAATTATCAGAGCTGGAATTTACAAATACCATTTTAGAGCAAGCAGACTGCAAGCTTTTACTGGATGTGAATAACATTTATGTGAATTCGATTAATCATGGCTATAACGCACAAGCGTTTTTAACTGGGTTACCCTCTAATCGTATTGCCTATGGGCACGTTGCAGGCCATTATAATGAGGCTGATGACTTAATAGTGGACACACATGGTGCTGATGTCATTGATCCTGTGTGGGAGCTACTGGATAAAGCATATAAAGTGCATGGCGTATTTCCAACCTTGCTTGAGCGCGATTTTAATATCCCTACAATGAATATTTTAACCAAAGAGTTAGATATAATTCATGAGCTACAAGCTAAACACATTACTTCAATGGTTTCAAAACAACGAGCTTAATATAAGCCTTTATAAATATTAAAAGAGTGCCTGGTTATGAGCTTTATTGAAATACAAAACGAATTTATGGCGCATATTCGCGAGCCTAAAAAAAATAAAAAGCCCAGCGGTATCGAAGACCGACGTATGGCCATTTATCGCGACCTATTTTTTAATAACATTGAAGGTTTTATATCATCAGGTTTTCCGGTATTAAAAACCTTATATACAGACAAGCAATGGCTGGTCCTTGTACGCCAATTTTTTAGCGAATATGATTGTCATTCGCCGTACTTTTTAGATATAGCAGGGGAGTTTATTAATTACTTATCAAGTGATTATAAAATGAAAAGATACGATCCCGTGTTTATGCTAGAACTTGCACATTATGAATGGGTAGAGCTAGATGTATCGATTGCACACGAAGATGAGCAAGAGCAAAAATTACAAACAACAGCGCTTACTAGTTCTGCTTTGTATTTATCGAAAACGGCAAGAAATTTAAGTTATCAATTTCCGGTTCAAAATATTAGCAATCACTTTAAACCAAAAGAGCCATCACCTCAGCCTAATTATTTTGTTGTATATAGAGATGAAGATGATGACGTTCAATTTCTGGCTACGAATGCGATGACTGCTTTGTTACTATCAATTATTGAGGCAAGTGATGGAGCGACATTTGACGACGTTTGCCAACAGGTATTCGCTCATGCACCACAGTTTAATGCAGATCAAATTGCTCAAGGCGCATTGGTTACCCTCAATGCAATGGTTGAACGCGGTGTAATTGTGACAAAAAATCAAGATTAAGGTCTTTATTGATGATTTTACATCGTCTATTATGGCAGCCTTATTTGTCGTGCTTAATAAAAGGTTGTACCAATGTCAGATGATAAAGACTTTAAAGATCCGTTCAACGCTACTTATTTTCTTGCTTTCTTAGCTGTATTTGCAGGGATTGGTTGTTTAAATGCAATATTAGGCTGGATCACTAGCTTAACTTAAAATGCATAGCGTTTATTAAGGCTGTTGCTTACTTCAGCCTTGAACCACTTTATTTTAATTACCCCCCATAGTTAATACTTCTTTTATAGTAACGCCAAACTCGCAATTAAAGGTTAGTTAAGGTTATAATCACCTGCTTTGTAATATAAACAATTGAGCAGTTAAAATTATGACTCAAGTAACACCAGCAATTATCAAAAACAGCATAACTACAATTGCTGATTATCCAAAGCCGGGCATCATGTTTCGCGATGTAACCACTTTAATGGCAAATCCAGAAGCCTTTAAAGCAACTATTGACGCGTTTATCGCAGAATATAAAGATCAGGGTTTTACTAAAATAATTGGCACAGAATCACGTGGCTTTATTTTTGGTGCGCCGCTGTCTTACGCATTAGGCATTCCGTTTATTCCAGTTCGTAAACCAGGTAAGTTACCACGCGAAGTTATTCGTCAAGATTACTTACTTGAGTACGGTGAAGACACGTTAGAGCTGCATGTTGATGCAATTGTACCTGGCGATAAAGTATTATTAGTTGATGACTTATTAGCAACTGGCGGCACAATTGAAGCCACAGCTAAATTAGTTCATAAACTAGGTGGCGAAGCCACAGATGCTGCATTTGTTGTATCACTACCAGAACTTGGTGGCGAGCAGCGCATCAAAAAAATGGGTATTAAAATTCTAAAATTGGTTGAATTCGAAGGCGAGTAATCGATGAGTTATCAGGTTCTAGCGAGAAAATGGCGTCCTCAAACCTTTCATGAATTGGTTGGGCAGTCTCATGTTAAGCAAGCGCTTGTAAATGCGCTTACACAAAATAGACTGCATCACGCTTATTTATTCACTGGAACCCGCGGTGTAGGTAAAACCACTATTGCGCGTATTTTTGCTAAAAGCTTAAATTGCGACGAAGGTATATCTGCAAATCCGTGTGGCCAATGTAGCAGCTGTTTAGATATAGAAGCAGGGCGCTACATTGACTTACTCGAAATAGATGCGGCTTCTCGTACAAAAGTAGAAGACACCCGCGAAATACTCGATAACGTTCAATATGCACCAACACGTGGACGTTATAAAGTATACCTAATCGATGAAGTTCACATGCTTTCTAAGCACAGCTTTAATGCGCTTTTGAAAACGCTTGAAGAGCCACCAGAGCATGTGAAATTTTTATTGGCGACGACCGATCCTCAAAAACTACCAGTTACTATTTTATCTCGCTGTTTACAATTCAACCTAAATGCCTTGTCGCAAAGTGAAATTAAAACACAGCTTGAACACGTACTTACTCAAGAGCAGCTTAGCTTTGACACTGATGCACTTAGCATTATTTCAAAAGCCGCTGATGGCAGTATGCGTGATGCGCTTAGCTTAACTGACCAAGCTATTGCACAAACAAATGGTGATATTAATAATCAAGCAGTACAAACAATGCTTGGTTTAATGGATACTCATTATAGCCAAAGCTTGCTTGCAGCATTACTTGCACAAGATGGCGCTGCGCTAATGGATGAGATTGCACAGGTGGCAAGTCGTAATCCTAATTATGTTGCATTGCTTGATGATTTAATTGCACTTACGCATTTGACCCAACTAACCCAGTTAGTGCCAGAAGCGGCAGGGCTAGATGAAAAAAATGTAGATTATATTGCTCATGTTGCACAACATACGAGCCCACAACAAATTCAAATTTATTATCAGTTACTGTTAAATGGTAAAAAAGATTTACAATGGGCACCAGAGCCTCGTTTAGGTTTTGAAATGATAATGCTAAGATTATTAGCATTTAAGCCTACAGACGCTCAACAAACTGTACACACAGTAAACGAAGAGCCGGCCCCAAATAAACAAGGCCGCGCAAATGCACTGCGAGATATATTAAATAAAAATAAAACATCGCAAAACACTGTAGCTAGCCAAAGTAGTGTCCCTGTAAATAATACTAAGCCAGTTAGCAATACAGAGCAGCCTAAATCCCTTGAGATAGAGCCTTTACCAAATGTTGCCGCTCAGACATTGAATAATGATGTCGTACAAAGTAATAATGAGCCAACCCAAGTTGCAGTAGAGCAACCGGTTCAACAAAGTGAAAATGCTATTGAACAACAGGCTTCAGCTAATGAGCAACCACAAACCAATGTTGTTTCGGATGCTCAAGCCCAGCGCCAAAGTGAAGATGAAGCTTATATGCAACACAGCGATGCGGAACAAACGCTAGCCTCGCAGTTTGACGATATAATGAGTAGCGCTGTAGATCAGGGCTTTAACCCTGCAACTAATACAAATTCAGAGCCTTCACCAGAGCTTGCAGCTAATCAAAATGTAAGCATGCCAATTGCCGAGCAAGAAGCGCAAGCTCAATCAGCCATTGCTCGTATTTTACGTGACAGAAACATATCGGGTGCGGGTAGGTTATCAAGTAAGAATACAAATACATCTGCAAGTAATGTTGCAGCACAGTCAAGCCAAGCGCCTGCTAAAAAGCCAGAACAGCATCCAAGAATGCCTAAAGCCCAAAGCGTTCATCAAAGTAGTATAAATGCAAGCGAGCTTAGTAGTCCGCCAAGCACTGCGTCTGGCGATGCTCCTCCTTGGGCAACTAATAGCGCAGGTGAGAGTGAAAAAAAGCATGAGCTCCCAGTAACAGGGAGCCAAACTCAGGCAAATAGTCACGCTAATACAAAACCAGCTCGTAAGATTGATTTTAAAGAAAAGCACCAAACAATTACCGAAAATCTTGCGCCAGAATTACTTGAGCAAATAAACCCTCAAAAAGCGCCTGAAATAGCGCCAGAGGAAGTAAGTATTCCTGCCCCTGATGATTTTCAAAGCCCAATTAGTGAAATTAGATTTGCACATCAACAAGATGAATGGGCTTATTTAATTAAACGTATGGGACTGGGTGGTCGTATGCGCCAATTTGCATTGCATTCAATATTTACCAAGCAAGGCAACAGTTTACATATAGACGTTGATGAATCACAAAAGCATTTAGATACGCCGATGCTTCGCCAAAGATTAGATGCCGCATTGTCGAGTATTTATGAGCATAACGTGTCGTTAAGTATTAATTTTGCTAAGGGAGTTATTGACTCTCCTTATCTTATTCAGCAAAAAATTGATGCAGGTCGTCATCAACAAGCAATCGATGTGATCACATCTGATGAAAACATAGTACAATTTCAGCAAGTATTTAGCGCCGAAATTGACGAAAACAGTATTCAGGCATTGTAATTACTTACAATCGCCCTTATGTTCATGTTAATTAATGTATTAAAAGAAAGAGAGAAAGTTATGTTTAAAGGTGGAATGGGCAACATGATGAAGCAAGCGCAGCAAATGCAAGATCGCATGCAAAAAGCCCAAGACGAAATCGCAACATTAGAAGTTGTTGGCGAAGCCGGTGCCGGTTTAGTTAAAGTAACCATGCTTGGTAACCATAATGTACGTCGTGTTCAGCTTGATGAAAGCCTTATGGAAGACGACAAAGACATGATTGAAGACTTACTTGCAGCAGCATGTAACGATGCTGTACGCCGTGTTGCTGAAGAAACACAAGAGCGCATGGGTAAAGTAACTGGCGGTATGCAATTACCACCAGGTATGAAAATGCCGTTTTAAGTAAATAATGCAACTTTCAGATAGTTTAAATCAGCTTATAGAAGCACTGCGCTGTCAACCGGGCATTGGTCCAAAGTCAGCGCAACGTATTGCTTTTCACTTGCTTGAGCGCGACCGAAAGGGAGGCACTCAGCTTGGTAATGCATTGACTAAAGCAATGACAGCCATAGGGCATTGTCGGTCTTGTCGTACTTTTTGCGAACAAGCTCAGTGCGATATTTGTTTAAGTACAAAACGCCAAGACAGCGGCATATTATGTGTTGTTGAATCGCCTACTGACGTGCTTGCAATTGAGCAAACGGGTCAGTACTTAGGGCTATACTTTGTTTTAATGGGTCATTTATCGCCAATTGACGGTATCGGCCCTAAAGAAATTGGCTTAGATGTTTTAGAGCAAAAACTTGCTCAAGGCGGTATTAATGAGGTTATTTTAGCGACTAACCCTACCGTTGAAGGCGACACTACTGCTCATTATATTGCTCAGCTTTGTCATAAATATAAAGTAGGTGCTTCGCGTATTGCTCACGGTATTCCTGTGGGGGGCGAGCTTGATTTAGTAGATGGTAGAACGCTTATGCATGCTTTTAGCGGCAGGCGTTTAGTTACACAAGACTAGGGCGTGTTGAACTTTGCGGGTTGAAATTTGTTCAATCTAGGGGCGGTTTAATCGCGGCGCGAGGTTTGTAACCTAGTGGGCTAAGTAAAAATCGAGCAACAAAGAGTTAATCGTCCCTAGAAAGAACCCAAAGGGCAGCGCATGTTTGGTATTTATGCTGCGTTATCGCCTATTTATGGGGAATAACCACACTACACAAGCTCTGCCTTGCCTAAAAACCAAACATACTGCTGTAAATTCAACCACGAAAGGTCAGCAGGCCCTAGCTCTAAGTCACTATTTGAAAAGATATTATAAAAGCCTACATGATTAAATTATGTAGGCTTTTTTGTTTTTAAGGTAAGCTTAGAAGCAATCTAATACCAATCCGCAATAATACTTAATCATTTTGCGGGGCTAAACGTGTCGCTACCTGCGTTAAAAAATTCTCATTTAGAACAACTAAATAGCGAATTTTTTGCCTAGCTATCAACACGTTTTTCCGCCCTCAAAATAGATCATTTAATTAAACAAATTGGTATAATATATTTTTGGGCTATGTCTCTAATTAGTAAGGAATACAATGAAAGATAATCAACCCTACCAAGGTACATTACTGGGTAGTAAGCGTTTTTTACCGCTTTTTATTACGCAGTTTTTCTCAGCGATTAACGATAACGTGTATAAGCAATCAGTGCTTATTTTATTGATATTCCAGGCTGCAACGCTTGCTGATGGCGCACTTTATTCAAATATTGCTGCTGGGTTATTTATCCTACCTTTCTTTTTATTTTCAGGGATGGCGGGGCAGCTAGCTGAAAAAACAGAAAAATCCAAACTAATCAGAATCGTAAAGCTATGTGAAATCCCTATTATGGTTGTAGGGGCTGTCTCTATTTTAACGCAGTATCTTTGGCTGATGTTAGCCACCGTATTTTTAATGGGCGTACAAAGTACGTTTTTTGGTCCATTAAAGTACTCTATTTTACCGCAGCACGTAGCCCCTAACGAATTAACAAAAGCGAATGGCTTGGTTGAATCAGGCACGTTTGTAGCAATATTAATTGGTACAATTTTTGGCACCTATTATATTACTCAATCAGTAGGGCCTACGCTTATAAGTATTGCCGTATTAGTACTGGCTGTTATGGGTTATGTGAGCAGTCGCTTTATACCCATTAGTGAGGCAAACGAGCCTAACTTAAAATTTACCTATAATATATTTTCATCCACGAAAAACGTATTTTCAGCACTTAATTCGCAAACAGAATCGGTTGGTAAATCAGTCCTCGGGATCAGTTGGTTTTGGTTAATTGGCGCAATTATTTTAACGTCCCTACCAAATTATGTAAAACACACAATGGGCGGCGATGAACTGGTTGTAACTAGCGCGCTTGTTGTGTTTTCACTAAGTATTGCTATTGGTTCATTACTGTGTGAAAAGCTTTCTCGCTCTCGAATAGAATTAGGAATTGTGCCTTTTGGCGCTATTTTAATTACCTTGTTTTTATACTTACTGAGCCAAGAGAGCGCTATTAGCTCTTATTTACCTCAAAACCTTGAATTGTTGACGCTTGATCAGTTATTAAAAACAGGCGACATGTTGTGGCATTTTGTATGGATGGCAGGCATTGGTATTGGCTCTGGTTTTTATACTGTACCTCTGTATGCGCTTATTCAACAGCGTACTGAAGAGTCGAGTCGCTCACGAGTTATAGCGGCTAATAATGTATTAAATGCACTGTTTATGGTGGGCAGTGCTGTTTTAAGTATTGTAACGCTGTCTGTTTTTCAGTGGAGTATTTCAGAGTTGCTACTGTTACTTGCTGGGCTAAACTTACTTATATCTGTTTATATTTATACCAAAGTACCAGAGTTCTTTTTACGATTTATTATATATATTTTAGCTATTTGTATGTACAGAGTGCGTACAAAAGGTGAAAGTAATATTCCAGATGAAGGCGCTGCCGTTATAGTGTGTAATCACGTGAGCTTTGTCGATTGGATGTTTATTTTAGCAGCATCACCAAGGCCTATCCGATTTATGGTATTTGCCCCTATTTATTATTCGCCAGCCCTACATTGGTTATTTAAAATGGCCAAAGCTATTCCCATTAACAGTGAAAAAACCAACCCGGAAGCGTTTAAAAAAGCCTTTGACGAAGTGGCTGCTGCGCTTAATAAAGGCGAACTTGTTGGTATTTTCCCTGAAGGAAAACTAACCAGTGACGGCTCTATCGATATTTTTCGCCGTGGAATCGAGCGCATTATTGAACGCTCACCTGTGCCTGTTATTCCTGTGCATTTAGGGGGCCTGTGGGGAAGTATGTTTAGCCGAAAAGCTAAGTGGCAACTACCACGATTAAAATGGTCTTTGGTGTCGGTTGCAGTAGGTACCCAGATTGCCGCTGACAAAGTAGTAGCAGACGATTTGCGTGAGCAAGTATTGGCTTTAAAAGCGCTTCATTCAAAAGATATTGATTAATTTAATGGCTAACTCAATATTGGATACACCAGTAGAGTCACAAATGATTGTTGATGACTTTGTAGCGCCTAAGTGCGACGGGTTTATTGAAATATTATATCAAGATGATGATATTTTACTGATCAATAAACCCAGTGGGTTATTAAGTTTGTCTGGTAAGAATCCGCTTAACTGGGACTCAGTACATTACCGTTTAGTACATGGTCAAAAAGGGTTAACAGCCGCATTTACTGAGGCTAAGTTACCGCATCGGTTAGATTTGGGTACATCGGGCATTATGATTGTTGGATTAAACGCCAAAGCATCAAAGCATCTTAATAAACAGTTTCAGGCGCGTACTATCCAAAAGCGTTATGTAGCCATGTTAGAGGGTAGCTTAGCTGTTGATGAGGGGGAAATTACTGCACCAATAGCAAAAGATAAACTGCTTTTTCCGCGAGTTAAAATTTGCCAAACGACGGGCAAAGTAGCGGTGAGTGAATACAGTGTGCTTGAGCGGCTTAAACAACCGTGCAGAACCTTAGTGCAATTTACGCCCGTTACCGGACGTACCCATCAATTACGAATACACAGCCAGTTTATAGGGCACCCAATTTTAGGCTGTGATTTATATAAAAGTGCGCAAAGTGAGTACATGGCAGGACGCTTACAATTACATGCCAGCGATTTATATTTTGAACATCCAACAACAGGTGAAAAGATTCATATTAATTGTCCGCACCCATTTTAGATAAACGAGATATTCTATTTTTTCGTTTCACCTTTTTTTGATTTTTCCCTTGAAGTTCTAACACCTCACCCCATATTAAGTGCATAACGCAGACACTTTGCAAATTGGAGATATATAAATGACTGCAGCACAAAAAGAAACATTAGGCTTTCAAACAGAAGTAAAACAATTATTAAACTTAATGATTCATTCTCTTTATTCTAATAAAGAAATATTTTTACGCGAACTTGTGTCAAACGCATCAGATGCAGCAGACAAGTTACGCTTTTTAGCGCTATCTCAAGGCGACCTTTACCAAGGTGATGCCGATTTACGTGTTCGTATTAGCGCAGATAAAGAAGCAAATACAATTACCATTTCTGATAATGGTATTGGTATGACACGTGATGAAGTAATTAGCTCATTGGGTACTATTGCAAAGTCGGGTACTGCTGAGTTTTTCAAAAACTTAACGGGTGATCAAAGTAAAGATTCACAGTTAATTGGTCAATTTGGTGTTGGTTTTTACTCAGCATTTATTGTTGCCGATTTAGTAACTGTTCGTACACGTAAAGCGGGTGAAACAACTGCTTACGAGTGGGAATCTCAAGGTGAAGGCGAATACACGCTTCAAGAAATTGAAAAAGAAGGCCGTGGTACCGACATTATTTTACATCTTCGTGATGAAGAAAAAGAATTTGCTGACGATTACCGCCTGCGCGGCATTGTTACTAAATACTCAGACCATATTTCAACACCGGTACAAATGTTTAAAGCAGAAGTACCAGAGTCTGAAGGCGAAGACGGCGAAAAAATTCCAGCAGTACCAGGTGAGTGGGAAAGTATTAACCGCGCAACTGCATTGTGGACGCGTGATAAGTCAGAGCTTTCTGATGAAGAATACAAAGAGTTTTACAAGCACGTAAGCCACGACTGGGAAGATCCACTTAGCTGGGCACATAATAAGGTTGAAGGTAAAACTGAATACACGAGCCTTTTATACATCCCTAAAAAAGCACCTTTTGATTTATGGAACCGTGAACGTCAAAGTGGCTTAAAGCTTTACGTACAACGTGTATTTGTAATGGATGATGCTGAGCAGTTCATGCCAAGCTACCTTCGCTTTGTAAAAGGTTTACTAGATTCAAACGATTTACCTCTAAACGTATCTCGCGAAATTCTACAAGACAACAAAGTAACGCAAGCTATTCGTAAAGGGTGTACATCGCGCATTATTAAAATGCTTGAGCGTATGGCTAAAAACAAAGCTGACGATTACCAAGTATTTTGGAATGAGTTTGGCCAAGTAATGAAAGAAGGCCCAGCTGAAGATGCGGCAAATAAAGAAGCCGTATGTAAGTTATTACGCTTTTCTTCTACTCATACTGATTCAGAAACGCAAGATGTGTCGCTTGAGCAATATGTTGAGCGTATGAACGAAGGCCAAGACAAAATTTACTATGTAGTAGCTGATACATTTACTTCTGCGAAAAATTCTCCTCATTTAGAGATTTTCCGCAAAAAAGGGATTGAAGTATTGTTACTAAGTGACCGTGTTGACGAGTGGATGATGAGCCACTTAACTGAATTTGCTGATAAGCAACTACAGTCAATCACACGTGGTGATTTAGATTTAGGTAAGCTGGACGACGAAGAGACTAAAAAAGCACAAGAAGAGTCTGAAAAAGAGATGGCTGGCCTTGTTGAGCGTATTAAAACAGCACTAGGTGATGACGTTAAAGAAGTACGCTTTACGCACCGCTTAACAGATTCTCCAGCATGTGTTGTAAGCGACGACAACGACATGAGCTCACAAATGCAAAAGCTAATGGAATCTGTTGGTCAAGCAGCCCCTGAAGCAAAACCTGTGTTTGAGCTAAACCCAGAGCATCAACTTGTTAAGCATTTGAATGACGAACAAGATGAAGATAAATTTTCACAGTGGTCACATGTTTTATTAGACCAAGCATTACTTGCAGAGCGCGGTACACTTAAAGATCCAACTGGATTTGTTACTCGCCTAAACAAACTAATGCTTGAACTAAGCAAGTAGTCAGTTAACTATTTAGTTAATAAAAGTATAAATTATATACTTTAAATAAAAGGGAACGTATGTTCCCTTTTTTAATGCGCTGTAAATACATCAACAACTCATCAATTAGTATAAGTTGCTTGAGTATCGGCGGCGCTTGTGGAAGAATTCAGGCTTTAAAATAAATATCCATACTAGGGGACAATAATATGCGCATTATTCTTTTGGGCGCGCCGGGTGCAGGTAAAGGTACTCAAGCTCAGTTTTTAATGGACAAATACGGTATTCCACAAATTTCTACTGGCGACATGTTACGTGCAGCAATTAAAGAGGGCACGCCATTAGGCTTAGAAGCAAAAAAAGTAATGGATGCTGGTCAACTAATTTCTGACGATATTATTATTGGTTTAGTAAAAGAGCGTATTACTAAAGCTGATTGTGAGAAAGGTTTTTTACTTGATGGCTTCCCACGCACAATTCCTCAAGCTGATGCGATGAAAGAAAATGGCGTAGTGGTTGATCACGTTATTGAATTTGACGTGGCTGACGAAGTGATTGTTGAACGTATGGGCGGACGTCGCGTTCATCCAGGCTCTGGTCGTGTTTACCATATTGTATATAATCCACCAAAAGTGGAAGGTAAAGACAACGAAACTGGGGAAGACTTAATTGTTCGCGCTGATGATACTGAAGAAACAGTACGTAAACGTTTAGGTATTTACCACGAGCAAACTATGCCATTGGTTGATTATTACCAAGCAGAAGCTGCGGCTGGTAACACTCAATACCATAAATTAGATGGTACACAAGCTGTTGAAGCTGTTAGTTCACAACTTGGTGAGCTTTTAGGTTAATTACAAAAGCACATTAAAAAAACCGCCAACTGGCGGTTTTTTGTTTTAAGGCTGTTTAGCATTACTTAATCAGTGCTATTTAATCGGCTTTACAACGTTTTAAGTTTCTCAATTACGCTGTTGTATTCTGGTTCAGTTGAAAGGCTACTAACTAATTGTTTATAAATGACGTTATGGCTTTCATCTAAAATAAATACCGTTCGCGTTAATAAGCCCATATCTTTAATAATCAATCCGTATTTTTGGCCAAAATCGCGCCAAACAGAATCTGATAACGTAGTGATTTTATCAATATTTTCAGCTTTGCAAAAACGCTTTTGAGCAAATGGTAAATCAGCACTAATTGTTAGCATTACAACACTTGGAAATTGCGAGGCTACTTTTTCATTAAAATGCTTAGTTTGCAGGCTACAAATACCTGTATCAAGACTTGGCACTACACTTATCAATACAGCTTGGCCTTTGTAATCCTCAAGTGTCACAGGGATGAAGTTGTCATCAACTACTTTGAAATTTGGCGCGCTATCTCCAACAGAGATCCCTTTGCCTAATAAAGTGACTGGTTTGCCTTGTGCAGATACTTTTCCTATGTCTAGCGTGTTTTCTGGGTAATCGGCTGCAATAGCCACAGAGCAAAATGCGCTCAAAGCAAAGGTAAGTGAACGTAACATAAGGTATTTCCTTTTAAATTAACGCAATGGGCGTCAGTGTATTATACTGCGCTATAGTAACCAAGAGATTATACCGCCCTAATGAAGTTGGGATTAGTTCTGCAATATAAAAATTGTAACTGTGCTAAACTTTGATTAACATGAAGTTACAAAATATGTCTTCAATAATAAAAATGAAAACCATCATAAAATGATTTTAATGCTCATTACTGGTTTAGAAACAGAGAGATAATATGTCAACATCGGTACTAATATGTGATGACTCAAAATTAGCTAGGCGTCAGCTAGCTCGTTCATTACCTGAAGATTGGGACATTAAAGTTGAATTTGCACTCGACGGCGTTGATTGCATAAAGCAAATAAAGTTAATTGAACCAGAAATACTTTTTCTCGATTTAAACATGCCTGAAATGGATGGGTATGAAGTATTAATCGCTATGAAAGAACAGGGGCTAAACATACTCACTGTTGTTGTCTCTGGTGATATACAGCCAAGTGCACATCAAAGAGTGCTTGAACTTGGTGCTATCGATTTTATTCAAAAACCATGTTCCCCCGAAAAACTAGCCAGCATAATTGAACACCATGGGATTAAAGATAAAGCCATGCGTGAGCGTCTCTCTCATTCGCTTGGAGAGCAAGTCGACCCTGATGTTCGGGATATATACCAAGAACTCACTAACGTTGCTATGGGACAGGCTGGGGATTTACTTGCACGTCTTCTTAATGTGTTTGTAGAGCTACCAATTCCTAATGTGAATATTTTGGAAGTTAATGAACTCGATATGGCGCTGCAGTCTATAGATAATAACGCAGCTACATCGGGTGTGTGTCAGGGCTTTATTGGCGGTGGCATTTCGGGCGAGGCGCTATTACTTTTAAATGATTCAAGCTTTAAAGAAATAGCTTCTTTGATGAATTATGACGGCGAGTTAAACGATAAAATTGAACTTGAGCTGCTTATGGATATTAGTAATATTTTGATAGGCGCTATTTTAACGGGTCTTTCAAAACAGCTCGATATGTCATTTAGCCAAGGGCACCCAATAGTACTTGGCCAACACAGAGATGTGTCTGAGCTGGTTAAATCAAACAAGTCACGTTGGCAACGCACCCTTGCTATAGAGATTAGTTACGGTATTGAAAACCATGATATAAATTGCGACCTCATGCTGTTATTTACTGAAGATTCACTTAAAACTTTGAAGTATAAAGTTGCTTACCTATTAGAAGATTAAGTTATGGCTGCAGATTTAGAAATGAATGAGATCCATTGGCTTATGGATATGTTTAATACCGTTGATGTAGGCCTTGTAGTACTTGATAGAGATTATAAGGTGTGTGTATGGAATGGTTTTATGGAAAACCATTCAGGGCTTCTACCAAGCGCAGTAAAAGATAAAGACCTATTTGATTTATTTCCAGCAATAGACGAAAAATGGTTTAGAAGTAAATCAGAATCGGTTTTTGTTTTAAAAAACCGCTCTTTTACGATTTGGGAGCAGCAGCCATACATTTTTAGGTTTAAAAATTATCGACCTATTACTGGTAAAGCTGATTACATGTATCAAAATGCAACATTTATCCCTCTTACAAATACGATGGGCGAAGTTAGCCATATTTGTATTATTTTGTATGATGTAACAGATGTCGCGGTAAATAAAAAAGAGCTTGAAGAGTTAAACAAAAAATTAGAACAAGTAAGTCAAACAGATAGCTTAACGCAGCTTGCAAATCGTGGACACTGGGAAGGTACGCTACGCCAAGAGTTTTTGAGAGTTAAGCGAAGTGGTGGCTGTAGTACATTATTAATGTTTGATATTGACCACTTTAAAAAAATAAATGATGAATATGGCCATAGCTGTGGTGATGAATCGCTTCGTCATTTATCTAACTTACTACGTACGACGCTGCGCGAAACTGATGTTGCAGGGCGCTATGGCGGTGAAGAGTTTGCAGTAACATTACTTGATACAGATAAAGAAGGCGCTTTTGTATTTGCTGAGCGTTTAAGGGTATTGATTGAAACTAACCCTGTTAAGTATAAACACTTTGAAATAACAATGACGGTAAGTATAGGGCTGGCTGGTAGCAGTAATGATTTTAAAAATCATGAGCGCTGGATAGAGGCTGCAGATAAAGCACTGTACCAGTCTAAAAATACAGGGCGAAATAAAGTAATAGCCTACGAAGGTATAAAAAATGACGCTTAAGCGTCATTTTTTATATCCAGAATTTAGGGTTAAATAATACCGTGTTTTTATAACCTGCTGAGCAAACCCAATCAGTATGAAAATTTTATTGCTCTTCATTATTGTGTTGTGTGTCGAGAGTCATCTATTGGGCATTGACCAATCATTGAAACCTCACCAGAATTTGACTCTTTCTCTAGTTTTACTTTAAAGCCCCATAACCTGTAAAGATGCTTAAGTACTTCCTCGTGCGAGTTTGCTAAAGGAATGTTGTTATGAGGTACGTAGCGTAGGGTTAGTGAACGGTCACCTCTAATATCAACGTCATATACTTGAATGTTAGGCTCATGATTACTCAAGTTGTACTGCGCTGAGAGCGCTTCTCTTACAGCTTTATAGCCGTTGTCGTTATGTATTGCGCCAATTTCTAAATGGGGATTATTAGTATGATCAATAATAGTAAATAATTTAAAATCACGAATTAACTTAGGCGATAAAAACTGGCTAATAAAACTCTCATCTTTAAAGTTTTCCATTGCAAAATGCAGTGTATCTAGCCAATTACTGCCTGCATATTCAGGAAACCAGCGTTTATCTTCTTCAGTTGGGTGTTCACATATTCTGCGAATATCCACCATCATATTAAAGCCTAAAGCATATGGGTTAATGCCTGAATAATATTTACTGTTATAAGGTGGCTGATAAACTACGTTGGTATGGCTTTGTAAAAACTCTAACATGAAAGAGTCGGTGAGCTTTCCCTCATCATATAAGTGATTAAGGATGGTGTAATGCCAAAATGTTGCCCAGCCTTCGTTCATTACTTGAGTTTGTTTTTGTGGGTAAAAGTATTGCGAAATTTTACGAACAATACGTATAACTTCACGTTGCCAAGAATCGAGTAATGGGGCATTTTTTTCAATAAAATACAAAATATTTTCTTGGGGTTCAGAAGGGAAATGGCGTACTTTTTTTTTGGTTTCTTGCTGTTGCTCAGGAATAGTCCGCCATAATTCATTTACTTGCGATTGAAGGTAGTCTTCACGCTCTTGTTGGCGTTTTTGTTCTTCAAATAACGATATTTGTTGTGGACGTTTGTAGCGATCCACTCCGTAATTCATTAATGCATGACATGAGTCGAGCAGGGCTTCTACTTGTGTAATACCGTGCTTTTCTTCACAGCGGCTTATGTAGTTTTTAGCAAATACCAAGTAATCAATAATTGAGCCAGCATCGGTCCAGGTTTTAAATAAGTAATTACCTTTAAAAAATGAGTTATGTCCGTAACATGCGTGCGCCATTACAAGCGCTTGCATAGGTAAGGTATTTTCTTCCATTAAGTACGCAATACAAGGGTCTGAATTTATCACTATTTCGTAAGCAAGACCCATTTGTCCGCGCTTATAATTTTGCTCTGTTTGAATGAACTTTTTACCGTAAGACCAATGGCTGTAACCAATAGGCATGCCAACGCTTGAGTAAGCATCCATCATTTGCTCTGCGGTTATCACTTCAATTTGATTAGGGTAGGTGTCTAACCTGTAGTGAGCTGCAACACGGGCAATTTCACTTTGGTACTCATCTAATAAATCAAAGGTCCAATCTGGGCCATCACTCATTCGTTTATCATTCATAATGCTACCTCGCTTTAGGCTATGCAGAGTTTTGCTGTTGACGACCTTTTTTAAATAGCTCCCTAAAAATTGGGTAAATATCTTCAACGCTTTGAATATGCTGTATGGCGAAATTATTATGGCTGTGTGTTATAGATTCATATTCGCGCCATAGGCTTTGATGAGCACGAGTGGTTATTTCAATATAAGCAAAATAGCGTACTGCGCTTAAGAGCTTATTACGCAAAATTTCACCACACTGCGGGGTGTCGTCCGCCCAGTTATCGCCATCAGAGGCTTGTGCGGCGTATACATTCCACTCGTTTGCGTGATAACGCTCTTTTATTATTTCGTTCATTAATTTAAGTGCGCTTGAAACAATAGTGCCGCCAGTTTCTTGAGAATAAAAAAACTCTTGCTCGTCTACTTCTTTTGCTTGTGTGTGGTGGCGAATATAAACAACTTCTATGTCTTTATAGCTGCGTGTTAAAAATTGATAGAGCAAAATATAAAACCGTTTTGCCATGTCTTTTGTTGGCTGATCCATTGAGCCTGACACATCCATAATACAAAACATCACGGCTTTGCTGGTGGGGTGAGGGCGTTTTTCGTAATTACGAAAACGTAAATCGTAGTTATCAATAAATGGAACCGACTTAATTTGCACTTTTAATGCTGCAATTTCTTTTTGTAATAAAGCAATTGCTGCTTTATCGTTATGTGGACCAGCAAGCAGCAGAGCAAGTTGTTCTTCGAGCTCTTTTAAACGGCGTTTTTTACCTGCACTCATGGCAACACGCCGTGCAAGGGAGCCTTGAAGAGAGCGGACAATGTCAATATTGCTAGGTATACCATCGCTACAAAACCCTGCGCGATGGGTTTTCATTTGCACTAGCTTATCAAGCTGGTTTTCTTGTAAGTTAGGGAGCTCTAAATCTTCAAACAGTAAATCAAGGTATTCATCTTTTGATATTGAAAATACAAACTCATCTTGTCCTTCGCCCGAATCGCTGGCGTCACCTTCACCGGCACCGCCGCTTTGTCCACCTTTAGGGCGCTCAATTTTATCACCTGTAGAAAACTGATCGTTGCCTGGGTGAATTTGTTCTCTATCCCCACCTTGCCCTTGATGAAATGTAGGTTCGCTGATATCGCGTTGTGGAATAGAAATACTCTCACCAGAGCTTGAATCGGTAACGCTGCGTTTGTTAATCGCATCTGAAACCGCTTCTTTAATTTGTTTTTTATAGCGCCTAATAAAGCGCTGGCGATTAAGCGTACTTTTATTTTTTCCGTTTAAACGCCTATCTATAAAATGCGCCATATTGACCTCCTATATACTACGACTATGAAGGTTATTGCGATTTTCTAACCCGTAAATACCACTCAGAAAGCAAGCGAACTTGTTTTTGTGTATAGCCTTTTTCGACCATACGGTTCACAAAGTCTTCGTGCTTTTGCTGATCCTCTGCAGACGTTTTAGTATTAAACGAAATAACAGGGAGTAAATCTTCGGTATTAGAGAACATTTTTTTCTCAATTACCGTGCGTAGTTTTTCGTAGCTTGTCCATAGTGGGTTTTTACCGTTGTTGTGCGCACGGGCACGCAATACAAAGTTTACTATTTCATTTCGGAAATCTTTAGGGTTAGAAATACCCGCCGGCTTTTCTATTTTTTCAAGTTCGGCATTAAGTGCCTCACGGTCAAATAGTTGTCCCGTATCAGGGTCGCGATATTCTTGGTCTTGTATCCAAAAGTCTGCATAAATAACATAACGGTCAAAAATGTTTTGTCCGTATTCTGAATACGATTCTAAATAGGCGGTTTGCAGTTCTTTGCCTATAAACTCAACATATTGCGGAATTAAATAGCCTTTTAAAAAGCTTAAATAACGCTCTTCTATTTCGCTTGAAAATTGTTCGCGCTCTATCTGTTGTTCAAGCACATAGAACAAATGCACTGGGTTTGCGGCAACCTCAGTGGTATCAAAGTTAAACACGCGGGATAAAATTTTAAACGCAAAGCGAGTAGAGAGCCCCGTCATGCCTTCATCAACACCTGCGTAATCACGGTACTCTTGATACGATTTTGCTTTAGGGTCGGTGTCTTTTAGAGTTTCGCCATCGTATACCCGCATTTTTGAATAGATACTTGAATTTTCTGGCTCTTTTAAACGTGATAGCGTCGTAAATTGCGCCAATGTTTTAAGTGTACCTGGTGCGCATGGCGCGTTGTATAGCTCGCTGTGCTCAAGTAATTTGTCGTAAATTTTAATTTCTTCAGTCACACGTAAGCAGTAAGGTACTTTTACAATATAAACACGGTCTAAAAATGCTTCGTTGTTTTTATTGTTTTTAAAAGTTTGCCACTCAGATTCATTAGAGTGAGCGAGGATCATGCCATTAAAGGGCAGAGCACTAATGCCTTCTGTGCCGTTGTAATTACCCTCTTGGGTTGCAGTAAGTAAAGGATGCAGCACTTTAATAGGTGCTTTAAACATTTCTACAAATTCCATCAGCCCTTGGTTAGCTAAACATAAAGAGCCAGAGTAGGCGTATGCATCAGGATCGTTTTGGGCAAAGTGCTCAAGCTGGCGAATATCGACCTTACCCACTAGCGCCGAAATATCTTGGTTGTTTTCATCTCCTGGTTCGGTTTTGGCAATGCCTATTTGGTTTAAAATTGAGGGGTAGCGCTTAACCACTCTAAACTGGCTAATATCACCATTGAATTCTTTTAAGCGTTTGCCAGCCCAAGGGGACATAATGGTTTTTAAGTAGCGCGGTTTAATACCGTATTCTTGCTTAAGTACGTCGGCGTCCTCTATTGGGTCAAATAATGCAAGAGGATGGTCGTTTACCGGAGAGCCTTTAATTGAATAAATAGGCACTTGTTGCATTAAATATTTTAGTTTTTCAGCAATGGATGATTTACCCCCACCAACAGGCCCAAGTAAATAAAGCACTTGTTTGCATTCTTCAAGCCCTTGGGCTGCGTGTTTTAAATAAGAGACTATTTGCTCAATGGCGTCTTCCATACCATAAAAATCAGCAAAGGCAGGGTAGCGTGCAACTACTCTATTAGAAAATAACCGGCTTAGTCGTGCATCCGTTGCGGTATCTACCATGTTTGGTTCGCCAATTGCCATGAGTAGGCGTTCTGGTGCGCTGGCGTAGGCAGACTTATCGGTTTTACAAATCTCAAGAAATTCAGCGATACTGTATTCTTCTTCCTGTGCCGCTTCGTATCGTGCTTGGTAATGCTCAAAAATCGTCATAATAACCTCCGAAACACGCTGTAAAAAGGTGCTTACCTTTTAAAGTCTAGTCACGAATCTGTATTTTTGTGCAATAAAATTAAAAATTTAAGTGAAAAAAGATCATGTTACTAAAAGTGTTTTATTAAATGATGAGGCGCTTGGGTGTGATAAACAAGAAACAAAAAAAGACGCCTAAGCGTCTTTTTTACATTAGCGTTTAAAGGCTAATTAAGCGAAGTTAGCGTTCGCGAATTCCCAGTTAACAAGCGACCAAAAACCTTTAAGGTAATCTGGACGAACGTTACGGTAATCAATGTAGTAAGCGTGTTCCCATAAATCCACTGTAAGGATTGGAGTAACGCCATCATCAGTTAATGGTGTAGCAGCGTTAGATGTATTAACGATGTCTAGTGAACCATCAGCAAGCTTAACTAACCACGTCCAGCTTGAACCAAAGTTATTTACTGCTTTGTCATTTAATGCATCTTTAAACGCATCAAAAGAACCCCATTTAGCGTTGATTGCATCAGCAACTGCGCCAGTAGGCTCGCCGCCGCCGTTTGGAGATAAGCTGTTCCAGTAAAAAGTATGGTTCCAGATTTGTGCTGCGTTGTTAAATACGCCGCCTTCTGATGAACATACGATCTCTTCTAGAGATTTGTTTTCAAACTCAGTACCAGGGATTAAACCATTAAGCTTAACCACGTAAGTGTTGTGGTGTTTGCCATGGTGAAACTCTAGTGTTTCTTTTGAAATATGTGGCTCAAGTGCGTCGATTGCATATGGTAGTGACGGTAGTTCAAATGCCATTTTTTTATCTCCATCTTCTTTGGTTGATAGTCCATTTGGTAATACGTAATGCCTGTTGAAACAGAGCAGTTACCTATACCAAGCGGTAATATAGTGTTACTATAATTGTTGAGTATTTTACTCAAGTTTAAGCAAACAGCAATGCTATTGCGAAAGACTATTTCAATTGCGGCTTTATTTGCCCATTTTAAGTTATATATTTGTGGTCACGATGAGTTATTTTCAAGACCTAAATATATTTAGCTATCGTTACTTTGAGGTTGTAGATGGAAACCATTGATAAAATTAAACAGCAAATTTCAGAAAACCCAATAATCCTTTTCATGAAAGGGTCACCAAAATTACCAAATTGTGGTTTTTCTTCACAAGCATCGCAAGCGTTAATGTCATGTGGTGAACCATTTGCATACGTTGATATTTTACTTAATCCAGACATTCGTGCTGAGCTTCCAGCATACGCAAATTGGCCAACATTCCCGCAATTATGGGTAGATGGCGAATTAGTTGGTGGTTGTGACATTATTATCGAAATGTTTCAACGCGGTGAATTACAGCCGTTAATTACAGAAACTGCTGCTAAATATAAAGAAGCTGACGCAGAGTAATTTATTACTCAACCTGCTATCAGGTTATTAAGCTCTTTAAACACAAAGCCACTTTTTAAGCTAACACCATTCAGTTAAGCATGCTTTGACTTAATGGTGTACCGAGTTTTTGAAATTCGAACGGTCCTACTTTTGGGCCGTTTTCTTTTTTCTGGAAGAATATAACGTTTCACTCGT